>CAMWUY010000136.1 GCA_947177615.1 uncultured Porphyromonadaceae bacterium | reverse complement strand
CTCAATTACTATACAGGCACAATTATCGAGGTCAAGGCCAACGATGTCGAGATAGGGAGTATCACCGGTGGCGGCCGCTATGACAACCTGACCGGAGTATTCGGCCAGCCCGGACTATCGGGTGTGGGCATTTCATTTGGCGCAGACCGCATATATGACGTGCTCAACCAGTTAAATCTTTACCCCGAAGAGATAACGTCATCAGTGCGTGTCCTCTTTGTCAATTTCGGAGAGAAGGAGGCGGCTCAGGCCCGTAAATATGTGTCACGGTTGCGCAAAGCCGGTGTCAGCTGTCAGTTGTATCCCGAGTCGGCCAAGATGAAGAAACAGATGAGCATGGCCAATGCCGAAAAGATACCCTACGTGGCGATAATAGGTGAAGATGAGTTGGCTAACGATACCATAACGCTCAAGGATATGAATACCGGCGAACAAAGTCGTGTGACCATAGAAACTTATAGAGAGGGTAGGATGAAGGAATTGATAACAGAGCAGCAATTTCTGGTGCGTCAGCCCTCATTTCCGGAGAAGACGCCCACGACGGATTATTATCTGCGCCTTGCCAATCTCATGGTCAATGCCTGCAGGACACGCCGTCTGTTAGCCGGCTGGCCTGACAGTGTGATCACCCGTACCGTATTAGGTCTGGTGGGATATTTCCAGGATATACTGACCGACAGCGGTATATGGCGATCCTTTATCGAATGTCACAAATCCATGTACGGGAGATGGGTGCCTTTCTATGAAACGGGGGA
Source organism: uncultured Porphyromonadaceae bacterium (assembly GCA_947177615.1). GTDB lineage: Bacteria > Bacteroidota > Bacteroidia > Bacteroidales > Muribaculaceae > Lepagella. The sequence continues at coordinate 4,902 of CAMWUY010000136.1, read as the reverse complement.
AGATTATATACCGCATGAACTGAACAGAGAGGATATACGGTTTCTGGTATGGTACACATTGTGTATGAACTACGAAGACCGCCGGCTGCTCAATCCTATGTCAGAGGATGTAGCCGAAGCTGCCGATCTATGGTTTGAGATGCTTGACAAGATATATGAGGAGGCACCGACCCCCGAGGGTTTCTTTATATGGCAGGGACTCGAACTTAACAATCCCGAAGAACATCGTGAGGTGGTAGGATTTTCGCACTGGCTCTTCATGCACTGTTATCTACTGACTCCGGCCTTTGCCGAGACATTGGGAGAGATATTGTCACGTCCCGGTATCAAAGATTCAGAGAATATGGTAGCTCTGCAGAATGCTCTTGAAGAGGCCATGGCTGAAGTGCCGACCGGTCCGCTGGCTCTCTATCTCGGTGAGTGGCTCTATATGATACTGACCGGCAAAATGCCCGATGAGGTCCGTGACGGTGAGAGTGCCGCAGGAGAGGAGCATCCGACATATACCAAATTTGTCAAGGCTACCGGAGGATCTCCGATCAAATTTATAGAAGGATATGAGGCACTCAACAAGTTCTGTATAGAGGCTCTCGGCTGGGAGCCCGGAGTGGATCATCTGCCCGCCATGAAGCAGTGTAAGGACTTCATTCTGCTTGTCAATCGCGAGAAGGGGATGCTGCTGGCTCATGATATCTGCAAATGTGTATGTATGCCGGAAAATCCCTATTATGACAAGGAATATGCCCGAACTCACGCCATCTATCTGCTGACGGTGCGCGGAGCGTGTCCGGCAGACCTGTTGCACTATCTTTGGGCACACGATGCGTTGCCCGATACCCGTTTCCCCGGAAGCAATGATCATGAACTCGTGGAGCGTAACCGAGACTTTATCGCCCGTTGCTACCTGCAGCAATATTATCGCGGTGATTGAGAGCTTAACTTACTCATTTATATTGTTTATCGAACTTAATATCATGAAGAAAATCTCATTTTTATATATGGCGCTGATGTGTGTTGCGTCATCGGTAGCGCAAACTACGCCCGAAGAGGTCAAGGCCGATTTGAATAAATCAGGCGGAGTATATTATGCTTACCCCGTCAGCGAGGCTGTCAGCACACCTGCACCCGCCGGGTACAAGCCCTTTCATATCAGCCATTACGGTCGCCACGGCTCCCGCTATCTGATAAGTGACAATGACTATAGCCAAGTGTCCGATCTGCTGCACAAAGCCGCTGAAGCCCACGCTCTGACTCCGTTAGGTAAGGATGTGATGATGAGGGTCGACTCAGTGATGAAAGAGGCATCAGGCCGCGGCGGTGATCTGTCACCCTTGGGTGTGAGACAACACAAGGGTATCGCCAAACGAATGTATGCCAACTATCCCGAGGTATTTACCGACAGCAGTGATATCACAGCCAAAAGTACTGTAGTCATAAGATGCGTACTGAGTATGGATGCGTTCTGCGAAGGTCTTAAGGAGGAGAACCCCGCGCTTGACATAACACGCGAATCCTCCAACAGGTATATGCACTATATGAATTATCACAGTCCCGAGTCGCAGGCATATACCTCAAAAGAATGGAAAGAGGAGTATCGTAAATTTGAGGAGGAGCATTCCAATCCCGATCGTCTTGTGGCGTCAATATTCTCCGACCCCGAATTTGTGCGCAAGAATGTCAATCCCCATGACTTTATGTGGGGGATGTATTGGCTGGCCTCCGGAATGCAGGATATAGAGACCCCGTTGAGCTTCTATGATGTCTTCACACCGGATGAACTCTTTGATCTGTGGCAATGCTTCAACTATCGTTTCTATGCCTGTGACGGCAATTATGCCGGCAATCGCGGACTTCTTGTCGCTAATGCCAAACCCCTTCTGACCAACGTGTTGGAGACAGCCGAGGCCGCTATGCTGAGTGAAAAGCCGTCAGCTGCATTACGTTTCGGGCACGATGGCAATCTAATACCATACGCGGCACTGCTGCAACTCGACGGATGCTACGAGTCGATATCTGATCCGAAGGATTTCTATAAAGTATTCTCAGACTTTAAGGTAGCTCCGATGGCAGGAAACATACAGCTGATCTTCTATCGCAACGGAGAGGGTGATGTTCTGGTCAAATTCCTTCACAATGAGCAGGAGAAGTCCATTCCTGTCAAGACCGACATGTATCCCTACTATAAATGGGCAGATGTCAAGGAGCACTTCCTGCATCAGCTTGGGAACTGAGATATTTTCTTGAAATAAGACCCCATCCCACAGTGTGAGATGGGGTCTTGTGTGGGATGGGGTCTAATAAGGCCTATTTCATTTTGCCTAAGAGGGCGCGTAGACGAAGTTTGAGGACACCGAGAACGGCTTCGGAGAATATACCTCCGGACATTTTGCTCGTGCCGAGCTGGCGGTTGATAAAGATGATGGGTATCTCGACGATCTTGAATTTCTTGCAGAAAGTCTGGAATTTCATCTCAATCTGGAATGCGTATCCCTTGAACTCTATCTTGTCGAGATCGATAGCCTCAAGCACTTTGCGTGTGTAGCATACGAAACCGGCAGTAGAGTCGCGCAGAGGCATGCGGGTTACGAAACGCACATAAGCAGAGGCAAAATATGACATTAGCACCCGCCCCATCGGCCAGTTGACCACATTGACACCGGTGACGTAACGAGAACCGATAGACATATCAGCGCCATTATCCTTGCACTCGTGATATAACTTGGTGAGGTCATCCGGATTGTGCGAGAAGTCGCAGTCCATCTCCATTATAAATTGGTATTGACGGTTGAGCGCCCATTTGAAGCCGTGTATATAGGCGGTGCCAAGTCCGAGCTTGCCTCTGCGGCACTCAAGATGCAGGCGTTCGGGATATTGAGCCATCTTATCGCGGACAGCCTGAGCCGTGCCATCCGGTGATCCATCGTCAATGATAAGGAGGTCGAAACCGTCCGGCAAGGCCATAACGGTGTCGATCATACGTGAGATATTCTCAATCTCGTTGTAGGTAGGTATTATTACAAGTACATCTGTCATAACAGTGCAAAGGTACTAAAAAAGCTAATACCAACGTACAAAAAGATGGCAAAAATCAAAAAATCACGTTATATTTGCTGAGTATATCCACCGGATGATAAGACTGCTTTGCAAGGCGCAGACCCATGTCGCCCGCATCATCCTCACGGTTGATATATTCGATCTCCGGATGACTTTCGCATACTTGAGCCGCAAATGATTTATTGATCATTTCAAAAGCACCCGGAGCCTCGCGCAGGGCTTTCTCGATATGCACGTAGAGAGTGTCACCCTTGATGTCGCCAATAGTGAACCCGAGCATCTCATCACCACCGTATAGGATTGCTCCGATATATTGAGTAGTGCCATTCATGATCTGCGTCAGTACCTCCCGGTTGAGTCTGCGTTCTATGACGGCCATCGGTGTGTTGTCACCTTCTCGGTCGATTGAGTCCATAAATGCAAGACACTCAGCTGCATTCCTCGGAGTGACGGGTATGAGTGTCCACTCCGGATAAGCAGCCAGAAATTGATTGACATGATTGCGTTTCTTATTATATTTCTTGCCTGACAGTGTGCTGAGCTTTTCGGCCGAATAGAGATAATCGCTCATATCCTCAATCATTTCAATCTTCTGAGGATTGAGCGCTCTGAACTCATCGAGAGCATATTCCGGGACTGCGGAAAAAATTAATCTGAGATCATTCAGTTCACAATATTTGCGGAGCACGGCTACAGAGAGGGCGAGATCCATCTTGCCGAGCGGGAGAGAGAATGCATATTGAGAGAAGTCATTCTCCACGTGTCCGCGTATGAAGAGTGTGTCATTGATGATGGCATACTGATAGTCATAAAGTGATACCCACATCAATATACCTCCGTATGAGAAATCGGTGGTGCGTCCTTCGTCAGTTTTAAGATATTGAAAAATAATATCCATATCATCGACAGTGACAGGCTTGAAATGCAGCTGACGGGCGTAGTTAGCCGCAGTGGCATCCATGATGGCCTGCGAGACCAATGCCGTATCTATCAAAGCCTGCTGAGACGCGTATGCTTCGGCAGAGTCATTATAGCCGAGTATATTATTGAAACCGGGGGATTGATATGTGTTCATAGTATAGAATCTTGTAAAGTGAAATGTTTTTCATCTGTCATTATAACAAGCGTTGGTGCTCAAAGGTTGAAAAGAGGGTATGAGCGCCTCCGCACCGGAAGTTATGAACGCGCTCTAAATAAATATGTATTATAAAAAATGAAGATATGCCTCTACGGCATATCTTCATGTGATCCGTGCAGGATTCAAACCTGCAACCTTCTGATCCGTAGTCAGATGCTCTATTCAGTTGAGCTAACGGACCATGTATTTCCCTTTTTTGCGTTGCAAAGTTAAGACTTATTTTTGGATTGAGCAAATTTTATCTCAATTTTTTTGAAAAAATTATGCCACGACCCCGAAATTTTAAGGAACGTGCTCTAAATCCAACCTTACATAAGCGCTACCGGTTATTCCGGGGATCGGGGGAGTGGTTTTTTCTATCTGAATATATCCCCCGCACACTTGCGGAAAGTCGCGCCTGATCCGGTCGCGTATACGCCCGCATACCGTCTCGAGGAGCTGTGACGGGCAGTGCATCTCCTCCTTAATTATGTCATATAGATCTGCGTAGGATATGCTTTGTGACAGATCGTCATCATCAATACCGTGAGAGGCAAACGATACTTCACAGTTAATGACGTATTCATTGCCGACAATATTCTCCTGTGGGAGGACTCCGTGATAGGCGTACATACGGATATCACGGAGACCTATGGTGTATCTGCACATGAGGGGGGTCACTTCACGGGTATCTTATCAATGCGGCGCTGGTGACGCCCTCCTTCATACTC
>CAMWUY010000135.1 GCA_947177615.1 uncultured Porphyromonadaceae bacterium | reverse complement strand
TGAGTCTGCAAGACTAAATATGACTAAAATCTGCGACCCTGGATTTAACATTTTTGTGGAATGGGGTCTTAATCATTCTGCAAAGTTAACATTTTTTTGCCAAACAGCCACTATGTCAGCGTCATTTTCTCATTTCAAGAGAGTTACTTTTCGTTTCTCTCCCTTGATTTTGAAACTATTCGATACGCTCTCCAACTCACGGGCGGCATCCGCAGGAAGTGTCACAAGAGAATAGTGGTCAAAAACCTCTATTTTACCTATCTCTGATCCGGGGAGACCGGCCTGCTTGGTAAGGAAACCCAAGATATCACCTTTTGACAACTTCTCGCGTTTACCGGCTGAGATATAAAGCACCTCCAGACCACTCCGCATGTTTGCCTCTGTATTGGCGGATATCCTGTAGCTGTCATTATCCCCGACATATTCCTTCAGTTCCTCATCCGGACCTAACAGTATATACACATCTCCTCGCTCATCAACACGGGCCGTTCGACCATTGCGGTGGGTATATGCTTCGGGACTCAGAGCCTGATGATAATGCACTACATTCTTGACATTACGGATATCAAGACCCCGGGCGGCCAGATCTGTCGCAACGAGTATCGGTCGTGCACCGCTGTTGAAAAGCGCGATAGCCGACTCACGGTCACGTTGCTCGAGGGCACCATGATACAACACTGAGTCCACCCCCCGTTTGCGAAGATAGTCATGGACCCTCTCGGCACTCTCCCTATGATTGACAAAGATGATGCTCCGGTCAGGAACTTCCCCTCTATTAATATCTGTCAACAGATCATATAACGATATCAATTTATCGTTCTCACCTGATCTGACACTCTTTACCGACATACGCTGATGTAGCTTCTTATTGCCTGAAAGATAATTGATTTTGACAGGGTCATTGAGATTGAGAAAGTCGGGCAACACATCGGCATCGGTAGCTGAAGTCAGGATTATCCGGCTTACATTCTTCAGGCGCTTCATGATACGCGACATCTCATCATCAAACCCAAGCTCGAGAGATTTGTCAAACTCATCGAGTACCAATATTCTGACCGGGGTAAGATCAATATTGTTTCTGACCGCATGATCCAGCAATCGGCCGGGAGTTGCGACAATAATATCCGGAATGACACTGAGCGAATTGACCTCATCCTCGACCTTGTGACCTCCATACAGGGACACGACACGATAACCGACTGCTATATTGGCTGTCACACGGGCTATCTGAAGCACCAACTCGCGCGATGGTGCCACGATTACTGCCTGTACACGGCCTGTCGTGGGTCTCAGCCACTTCAGCAGTGGTAATAGAAAGGCTACGGTTTTGCCACTTCCCGTTGGGGACAGCAATATAATATCGCGTTTCTCTGATGAGCGACGCAACATCTCCTCCTGCATGGAGTTGAGCGTCCCGATACCTTCTCTGGCATCGAGAGCCTCTCTTATCTCTTTCTCTTTCATCTTATCCTTATAACAACCTCGTATGGCTATATGTTTCCACCCCGATCCGCTTGATCCGCTTGCCGGCTATTTTGATGCTCCATCTGATAAAAAAATAGAGCCTTCGTTTTTATGAGATGACTGACCAGTCCGTCTCTTTGGCAAACCGGCGGTGCAATTCCGAGGCAATGATCTGCAATCCGGTATTGTCAAGACGCCAGCGCATATCTGCCGCTATACCCTCCGCAACCGGTCCCAATTCAGGATTAGCATCAAGAATGGCAATGGCTGCCTCCCGGGCTCTCTGCACTATCTGACCGTCCGTCGCTAAATTGGCCATCTTTAGACTGAAGGCAATACCGCTCTGCTGCGTTCCCTCCATATCGCCGGGGCCACGCATCTTCATATCCGCCTCTGATATTAAAAAGCCATCTGACGTTTCGGTCATAATACCTAACCGCTTACGCGAATCAGCGCTTAATTCTCTTTTAGCCATCAATATACACCAACTTCTATCAGCGCCGCGACCGACTCGGCCACGCAACTGGTGCAACTGAGACAATCCAAACCGTTCGGCATTCTCTATGACCATCACGGTGGCATTGGGGACATTGACGCCTACCTCTATGACTGTCGTGGCCACCAATATGCGGGCCTCTCCGCTGACAAAGCGTTGCATCTGAGCATCTTTGTCTGCGGCACTCATTTGACCATGCACCATAGCCACCTGCACCTGAGGAAAGGTACGGACAGTTATGTCATATCCGGTCTCAAGGCTACGCAGATCGAGTTTCTCATTTTCACGCACCAACGGGTAAACTATGTATATCTGTCGACCTTCATCAAGTTGCCGCTGAATATGACGGTTCACCTCCCCCCGGTGATCGTAGGAACGCAACCACGTGTCAACGGGCTTACGGCCGGGGGGTAATTCGTCAATGACCGATACATCCAGATCTCCATACACTGTCATGGCAAGGGTTCGCGGTATCGGGGTTGCTGTCATCACAAGGACATGAGGAGGAATCGTGTTCTTATGCCACAACTTGGCACGTTGCGCCACACCGAAACGGTGCTGCTCATCTATCACTGCAATACCTAAATTGGCAAACTCGACGTTATCCTCTATCAAAGCATGAGTGCCCACCAATATATCAATCGTCCCATCCGACAAGCCCGCATGTATCTCACGTCGGGGCTTTGCCTTGGTGCTCCCCGTCAGCAGACGGATATTCAATCCTATCTGTTCACACCATCCGCGCATGGTCTCGTAATGTTGCGACGCCAATATCTCGGTGGGAGCCATCAAGGCACACTGGAAACCGTTATCTATCCCCATCAACATCGTCATGAAGGCGACCATTGTTTTACCACTCCCAACATCCCCCTGTATCAAGCGGTTCATTTGACGTCCGGTACGCATATCAGCCCGTATCTCACGCAGCACACGTTTCTGTGCTCCGGTCAGTTCGAAAGGTATGCAGTTCGCATAAAATCCATTGAATTTTTCACCAATGACAGGCAATATGTGTCCGGCTATCTTGCGCCCGCGATCTCGGCTGTATCGTAAGATCTGCAGCTCGAGATAGAACAATTCCTCAAATTTCATCCTCTCACGGGCTCGCCGCAGTGAGTCTGCATCTGCGGGAAAATGAAGAGAACGATATGTTGAACGTATATCCGGAAATCTGAAAAGTTCGATGATATTGACAGGCAATGTCTCGGAAATACTGTTGAATGCCGGCATCGCCAACATATTTTTGACAGCATTCTGCACCATTTTTTGCGTTATACCGCGCTTGCGCATCACCTCCGTCATGCTGTATATACCCTGTAGTCCTACAGGGGGGCGCGTTGCATCGTATGCCTCTATCTCCGGGTGCGACATACTCCAGACACTGTTGAAAAGGGTCGGTTTACCAAAGATAACGTATGGTTTACGGGTCTGCCAGACATCTGCAAGCGTATCTACCTTGGAAAACCATACACACTCCATCATACGATGTCCATCATGGAACACTCCCACCAATCGGCGACGTCTCCCCTCACCCTCCTTGCGAAAGGATATGAACTCTCCCTTGACTTGTAACAGCGGCATCTCGCCGCGAAACTCCTCTATCTTATAAAATCGGCTGCGATCTACATATCTGAACGGATAATAATCCAACAGGTCACGAAACTTTTTAATCTCCAATTGCTCGGCAAGCAGTCGAGCGCGTGACTCGCCTATACCCTTGAGATACTTGATATCATTATCCTCAAATCGTTGCATACCTCTCCCATGCGCTCAGTCAACGCCCTGTCTCATCGACTTTGTTCTCCAATATCGTACCGGCGATCTCATGATCCAGCGGATTGGTAATCTTAATATTATGTTCCTCCCCGCGATACAGGACCACACTCATGCCATCATCTTCTGCCAGGGATGCATCATCCGTATATACCCCTTCGGGGTTACGATGCCGGTAACATCTTATTGCATCGACAGCTACAAAGGTCTGAGGGGTCTGCACCTCGACATAATCACTCCGTGACACAGAGACACTCTCTGTCTCTGATAACGGTCGCCCGCTTTCGAGCAAACGCCTCAGGGAATTTACAGGCGCAATTGCCGGGACACCACAAACGCCCTCTGTTGTCGCCTCCCATGCCCGGCGTATCATTTCGGGAGAGACCAAAGGTCTCGCACCGTCGTGAACCGCCACTAAGACGTCACAAGGTGTGAGACCCTTTTCCTCCATAATTTCTATTAATGCAGTTAAGCCGTTGGAGACTGAATGAATACGATCCTTACCACCACAACATATACGGCACGGTATACGATCGCTCTCAGACATCTCATCGACCATTATATCCCAATCATCAAAGAACCCTGGATGCAAGACAAGTATTATGTCTGTCTCCGGATCCTCAGTATGAAATGCCTTCATGCTCCACCATACCACCGGATGACCGCACAACATTTTGAATTGCTTGGGCACATCACCACCGGCACGGCGCCCTTCGCCTCCGGCCAGTATAATGGCTGCTTTCTGCATAATCTTTTATTTTTTACATGTTCATACCACCGTCAACCTGGATTACCTGACCGGTAACATAGCTTGACAGATCTGAAGCAAGGAATGTCGCAACATTAGCGATATCCTCTACCTGACCACCGCGACGCAACGGTATCTTGTTGACCCACTCCTTACGCACGTCATCGGGCAGGGCTGCGGTCATAGCTGTTTCGATAAATCCGGGAGCGATGGCATTGGCACGGATGCCACGGCTGCCTACCTCCTGAGCGATACTCTTGGCCAATGCTATCAGGCCGGCTTTGGACGCAGCATAATTGGCCTGTCCTGCATTACCGTGCACACCTACGACTGAGGCCATATTGATTATGGAACCACTGCGCTGACGCAACATGATGGGGAGAACTGCGTGGATGAAATTGAACGCTGATTTAAGATTGACTGCGATGACAGCATCCCACTGAGCTTCGCTCATACGCATCATCAGACCGTCCTTAGTGATACCGGCATTATTGACCAGTATATCTATACGGCCAAAGTCATTCTTGACAGTATCTACAACCTTCTCAGTCTCTTCATAGTTTGCCGCATTACTTGCATAACCCTTGCACTTCACACCGAGAGCCTCGATCTCTTTAACAGTCTGTTCGGCATTCTCATCGATAACGAGGTCTGTAAAAGCGATGTTACATCCCTCTGACGCAAATTTCAGGGCAAGACCCTTGCCGATACCACGAGCAGCTCCTGTGATGAGCGCTGTCTTTCCTTCAAGTAATTTCATATTTATAATCGTTTAAACAAATATATTGTCCTGATACAAATCCTGAAACAATCCTAATTCCCCGTTTATACCTCGAGCAGCAGGCAGCCACATGAATATCCACCGCCAAAGACTACAAGGGCTGTCCTGTCACCTTTCTCGAATTTATCAAGATTTTGAGCGAACACCAATGGAGCTGACGCCGACCCCGTATTGCCCAACTCGCGAATATTGTTGAGGAAGTTATCCATACTCAAGCCAAGAGTGTGTGCCACTTGAGCCACAATACGCATATTGGCCTGATGGGTGATGATATACTTCAAATCGGCTGAAGTGAGTTGCTGATGCTCAAAGACCTTATTTAGAGCATATACCATATAACTTATACAAATATACGATCCCACTAAACAACAGGCAAAATCGTATGACGTCTTCTGCTTAA
>CAMWUY010000134.1 GCA_947177615.1 uncultured Porphyromonadaceae bacterium | reverse complement strand
CGAGGCTATTGAGGTGGCTGAATTCAATACCCCCGTTTGTCCCGTATATCAGAACGTCGACGGCAAACCGCATACTGACCCTGCAGAAATCAAGGCTAATCTCGTCAAGCAGCTTACGGCACCCGTACGTTGGACTCAGGATGTCCAGGCTATGGTGGCTGATGGCGCCGATACATTCATTGAGCTCGGCCCCGGCAATGTGCTCCAGGGACTTGTTAAGAAAATCGCAAAAGGTGTAGCCACTGAAGGCAAGCAATAATAACCGGTCATAATGAATATCGCAATAGTAGGAGCCTCCGGAGCCGTAGGTCATGAATTCCTGCGCGTTCTGGAGGAACAGAAATTCCCTATCGACAATCTGCGCCTATTCGGCTCGGAGCGTTCTGCCGGTACCACAATACCCTTTAAGGGCGTGGATTACACCGTTGAATTGCTTAGCGAAGACTCTGATTTCTCCGGGGTGGATATCGCTTTCACATCGGCCGGTGCAGGCACTTCCCGCAGATTTGCCGACGTTATCACACGTCACGGCACAGTGATGATTGACAATTCTTCGGCATTCCGCATGGATAACGATGTCCCACTCGTCGTTCCGGAAGTCAATCCGACAGATGCACTTGATCGTCCCCGAAATATCATCGGCAATCCAAACTGTACTACAATATTGATGGTTGTGGCGTTGAAACCGATCAATGATCTTTCACCGATCAGGCGGGTGCATGTCGCTACTTATCAGGCATCATCCGGTGCAGGACAGCAGGCGATGGCCGAACTGCAACAGCAGTATGTCGATATTCACGAAGGCAAGAAACCGGTAGTCGATAAATTCGCATATCAGTTAGCATACAATCTCATACCCCATGTAGATGTCTTTCAGGAGAATGACTATACCAAGGAGGAGATGAAGATGTATCACGAGACCCGCAAGATAATGCACTCTGATCACATACGTGTCTCTGCGACATGCGTCCGTGTGCCGGTATTGCGTGCGCACAGCGAGGCTTTGTGGGTAGAGACAGAGCGTCCGTTGGAACTTGAGACTGTCAGGGAAGCTCTTGAAAACGCAAAGGGGCTTGTCGTAATGGACTCTCCTGCGGATAGGGTATACCCCATGCCGTTGGATCTGACCGGAAAGGATCCGGTATACGTAGGGCGTATCCGTCGTGACATATCTGATGATTGTGGATTGACAATGTGGGTCGTCGGCGATCAGATCAAAAAGGGAGCCGCTCTCAACGCGGTCCAGATCGCACAATTGCTCATAGAAAATGATCCCGCGTTTGCAGGCCGATAGATATGGTTGCCAATCATTGGCGTGGCCGGTTCGATAATGTAATTGTGAATTAATGTGAAGATTTTTAGGATATAATCTTAAAAATTAGTATATTTGCATACGGAAAATTCAAGGTAAAAAAGTATTCTATCAACTCGATAAATAATTACAATAACACTATGAAAATTGAGAAAGTTATTGGTCGCGAAATTCTTGATTCACGCGGCAATCCGACAGTAGAAGTAGACGTAATCCTCGAAAGCGGCGTCATGGGTCGTGCAGCTGTTCCCTCAGGTGCATCAACAGGTGTCAACGAGGCTCTCGAACTCCGTGACGGTGACAAAAACCGTTACATGGGCAAAGGTGTGACCAAGGCTGTAGCCAATGTCAACGGTCCCATCGCAGAACTTCTGAAAGGCTGGAATGTTCTTGATCAGGTAGGTATCGACGAGGCAATGTGCAAGCTCGACGGAACTGATACCAAGTCAAACCTCGGCGCCAACGCTATCCTCGGAGTATCTCTGGCTTGTGCCAAGGCTGCCGCTTCATATCTTGATCTCCCCCTCTATAAGTATATCGGTGGTGCCAACACTTATGTACTTCCCGTTCCGATGATGAACATCATCAACGGTGGCGCTCACTCTGACGCTCCCATCTGTTTCCAGGAATTCATGATCCGTCCCGTCGGAGCATGCTGCTTCAAGGAGGGTATCCGCATGGGCACAGAGGTGTTCCACAACCTCAAGTCAGTTCTCAAGGCTCGCGGTCTGAGCACAGCTGTAGGTGACGAGGGTGGTTTCGCCCCCGCACTTGATGGTACCGAGGACGCACTCAACGTCATCATGGAGGCTATCCGCAAGGCCGGTTATGAGCCCGGCAAGGATGTGACTATCGGTCTCGACTGCGCTTCATCAGAGTTCTACAAGGATGGTCTGTATGATTACACCTGGAAGCAGGCTGACGGCAAGAAACTCACCAGCAAGGAGCAGGCCGAGTATCTTGAGAAGCTTATCACCGAGTATCCTATTGACTCCATCGAGGATGGTATGGCAGAGAACGACTGGGAAGGCTGGAAGATTCTTACAGACCTTATCGGTGACCGTTGCCAGCTCGTAGGTGACGACCTCTTCGTGACCAACGTCAAATATCTCGAGAGAGGTATCGCAGAGGGTTGCGCCAACTCTATACTTGTGAAGGTTAATCAGATCGGCACGCTCACAGAGACTCTCCGCGCCGTTGAGATGGCACAGCGCAACCGTTACACCGCAGTGATTTCACACCGTTCAGGTGAGACTGAGGATGCAACTATCGCTGACATCGCCGTTGCTACTAATGCCGGACAGATTAAGACCGGTTCTGCATCACGCTCAGACCGTATGGCCAAATACAACCAGCTGCTCCGCATCCAGGAGGAACTCGGTGCAGAGGCACAGTACGGCTACAAGCTCATCAAGCGCACAAAATAATTGAAATAAGCTCATAATACAATTCATCCGAGGGGATATGTCACACCGACATATCCCCTCAATATATATCATGAACCGCGTACAGCAAGGAGTGTAGGCTTCAGCCTACGCACTAAAACCCCAAAACCCCGGAGCCCATCCTGCATCCTTCACCAAAAAAGCAAACACATTATAAGTGTAGGCTAAAGCCTACACTCCTTGCCGTACGCGCTCTTATATACAAATTTACAAAACATACTTTTCACCGTCCGTAATACTTTTCATTCTGTTTTCACACTTTTTTATTATCTTTACGATTGTATTGTTACATACAGTATTTTAAAGTTATGAAGTCATATAGTGCTGATGATAATATATCTTCTATCGCGAAAAGATATTTGCTTACACTTAGATATGTAGTAACGGTTGTGATTTGTATGGCTGCTTACACCCCGGCAAATGCTATTGATGTGCTCAACCCGACAACGCATTGTGAGCGCGATACAGCTGAGATTACCTCCATATTGCTTGAACTTAACTCTAAGGGCAAAGATGTGTCAGAGCGTCGCGTTTTGGCGGCCGGAATGCTCACCGGACGTGGATATGACAGCGATGTTGAAAGGGATTCAACCGGTACCGTCAAGTTAAACATCCACACATTTACACCACTCAGTTATATCAATACCGTGCAAGCGTTGGCGTCGGCCGCCGGTCATGATTACCCGACATGGAGAGACTTCGTTCGCGAATATGAGAAGATTGCCTTGCGTCGTGGTGAGGATAGCGGATATGCCTCGGTACTCAGATATGGGACTGATTGGATAGCTGACAATATATATCGTGGGAATCTGAAGGAGTTGACCGAGAATTATGATGGCGCTGTATCCAAGACTAAATCCATTGACTATATGAGCCGTCATCGTGATCAGTACGCTGCGCTCGCCAATCCTGAGATATATGAAAAGATAGAGATGATAGATATGGGCTATAAGCAGCAACGCATACCGTATCTCAAGCGACAATATATAACAAGAAACGATGTGGTCGGAGGCATAAAGGATGGTGATATAATAATGATGCTCGACAATGCGGACGGACTCGATATATATGGCATTTTCTATGTGATGGCCGTTGATAATAAATTATATCTGACGGGTTTTAATCCTTTGACCGGCAAGACTGAGACTCTGCCGGAACCGGCTGACAAGATGTTCAAGCTCATGGTCAAGAATTTCTACGGGTTCCGCTGGCTGCGATGGCTATGAGGTTATATTGCAGTAGTATGTCATCGCTTTGCCGGCAATAGTATAACCGTGTCACCATGTAAGGGAAGAGCACCGGTTTAAGATATTTAAACAGATGAATTATGAACGTGGATATACATTATCATGACACGGTCGTGGTTTTCGACCTTGATGACACGCTGATTCGCGAGCGGGACTTCTGTCGAACAGGGTTCAAGGTTGTTGAAGATTATCTCACCGAGAGATATGACAACGGGAGATTCAAAGGTTTGTGCGCCCGTATGATAGCGGCGCTTGAAGCGCGTCTGCCATATCTGCCTGTTCTGGAGGATGCTCTCGCTCCTGATCTAAGGGATATAAAAGAGGATGTTCTGGATATATACGGCGCTCACGTCGAGCCCGCTATATCACCATCTGAGAATGTTGTCTCAACGTTGGAACTTCTGAAAAGCAGGGGTATCAGGATGGGACTTATCACTGACGGGCGAAGTCGTACACAGCGGGCAAAACTACAATCCGCCAATCTCCTGAAATACTTCTCACCCGACATGATATATATTTCGGAAGAACGTGGTGCGGATAAAAGCCGCCCTGACTCATTCACCGATATAGTAAGAAAATTTCCGGAGGCAAAAAGATTTATATACGTAGGTGACAATCCCGAAAAGGATATTTTTATCCCTACGTTATTAGGCTGGGAAACCGCCATTTTGACATATAATCAGGATAATGCCCATTTTCAGAGCAATAATGCAGACATAATCGATACTGCGACTTACAAAGATATAGCATTTGAACAGTTATTGCAGATTATTTCTTAATCAAATAGTCAATTGAAAACTCAAAAAATTGGCAAAATTAGGCCCACAAATAGAAAAATGATAGTTTTAACATATTAATACCCCTAAAAATTTGGTTGGTTAATTGCATTTTGCTATATTTGCAGCACAATTAAAATTGCCATGCAAAACTCAAGATTACATAAACATCAACCATGATAACAAGCACACCTAACACCAAAAACGTATGCCGCAGCAAACGGCCTAACCTGAATAATCCGAAAATTCTGATTATATACACCGGCGGTACTATTGGTATGCGTGAGAATCCTGATACCCGCGCTCTCGAACCGTTCGACTTCAATCATCTGCTCGATAATGTTCCCAAGCTCAGACTACTTGATATAGATATCGAATCCTTTGAGTTTCCCAATCCGATAGACTCGTCATCCATGACTCCGGAGCATTGGCAGGACATTGCCCGTGTAATAGAATCTCGCTACAATGATTTCGACGGATTTGTAGTGCTCCACGGCACGGATACCATGGCATATACTGCCTCCGCTCTATCATATATGCTTCGCAATTTGCAGAAACCGGTTATAATTACCGGATCGCAGTTGCCCATCGGGGATGTCCGTACGGATGGTGAGGAAAATCTCATCACAGCACTTCAGGTTGCTGCCAAACGTGATAAGGACGGTCGGCAGATGGTGCGTGAGGTGGCCATATTGTTCGAGGACTATCTCTGGCGTGGCAACCGTGCGACCAAGCACTCATCCGACAATTTCAACGCCTTCTCATCCAATAATTATCCGCCACTTGCATCCATAGGAATAGGCATACATTTCAATCGTGAGTCGCTGCTGCGGGTTAATTCCGACGAACCCATGACGGTGCTCCCCATGATGGATGACAATGTGATGTACATGGACTT
>CAMWUY010000133.1 GCA_947177615.1 uncultured Porphyromonadaceae bacterium | reverse complement strand
CTGTTTGCGGCCCCCACCGCGACCCAATACGGCCCCCTCTCGCGGCCCGCGGCCCCCCATCCATATCACGCACGCACTCCTGATCGCTCCTTAAAGATATGATACAAAAGAAGCGCCGGCCTGATGGTCAGCGCTTCTTTTTGTATCTGCTTTTTTGAAGTTATGGGGTCAGAAGGGGAAATTGATGCCGAGGTTGACCTCCGCGTTGGAGTTTAGGGGAATGCCTTGCTTGGCGAGTTTGCCGAGTGTGTGGTCCATTCCGAGGAAGAAGTTGAAACCTGTGACATTGACATTGACGAGCCATCCGAAGCCTACTCCATAAGTGCCGGCGACCATATTGGCGGATGCGCTGAAGCATTTTACAGGTTGGACGTTGGCCGAGAAACGGAATTCGGTTGTGGTGAAAAGGTTGTTGAAGTTGGTTGAATTGACCATACCAAAGTGCAGATTGCGGTAGTATGGGAATTCGTAATCCACAGCCCAGTTGAGTGTTGCCCGGAGTCCACGGGTGCGAGAACCATGATCCTTGACGTATGAGAGCTGGTATAGATCAGAGATATTGTTCTTGAGATCATCCCAGGTATGATTTTCGATAACCTCACCGTTCTCATCCTTCTTGTCGCCGATCTGGAAAGTGTAGGCGTCAGTATTGACAGTACGGTCTCCCTCTGTAGAAGCATACTGGACATTATTCCATGATATGAAACCAAGGTCAAGCAGAGCGAGGGAGAAATTGAAATCACGCCACTTATATGTGGCACCGAGATCGAATCCGATACCGAAACCGGAGATGCCGAAACTATTTATGTCAAGACCGTTGACATATTTTCTGCCTGCATCCTCATTGTATTCGGTCTTGAAGCGTGCATCCTTGAAACTGGCGTAAATATCAGCGTTGGTGATGCCTATCCATTGATCGGTGCCGAGCTGGAGTTGCGCCTTGTTGAAGTATGCATCCACGTTGGCAAGACCGAACAACATCTTGAACGCGGCACCGGCTTTGAGTCCCGGTACATATTTGTCGAGGTCACGCTGGTGGTTAAACTGCAACTGTGCGTAACCGGTGGCATTAATGCGGAAGTTTTTGATGTCGTATGTCTGATTGGAGATGCCCTCCTTGATCAAAGAGAAGAGAGACTTGGGTGCGCCAACATTTGCATTTGCCACGGCTGAAAGGCTGACGGCATTTTGACCCCCGAAAGCCTTGAACCCTACGGAAATGATGTCGAGTTTTGTATTTACGCCGAGATTATTGCGATTGTTGATATGTTTCATGACATCCGATGCCGGTATATCCGGATTGGTGAAGAGGAGGGTTTTCTTGTCACCGGTATAAGCAGGATACTTGGAGGCCGGAAATAGAATGTCCGAGACATGGAGATTGCCCTGCATACCGACGTTGATATTGCCGAGTGCAGGCATGCTGACGAAACCATGCTTGTCCATGTCGAGCATCGCGGGGTTCATTTCGAAACGATAGAGATAATTGTCGAGGAAATAACCCGAGTAAGTATTTTGTGCTTTGGCAGCGATTGGAGCTATGGTGAGAGCAGAGAGCGCCAAAACTTTATAAATGTGTTTCATTGTCATAAGTCTTGTTTGTAAGAATTAGTCATTATCATCGTCGAGGTTGGTAACATACCGGCCATTGACGGTAGCTTTGAGTGTGCCGAGTGTGAGGTGCATGTCGGGAGAGACAGCGGGCACATTCTGTGGATTGTCATACGCCTTGTCCTGAGCGGCTTTAGCGGTATATTTCAGGCCATCAAGTTCTTTGAGATTGATAGGATTTTCGATTTCCAGGACGATTTTAACCGGTGCATTTTCAGCCATAGCAGGTATCAGGACCGCCTCGGTTGATTTTGCAATCTCCTTACCATTCTTATCATATAATTTAGCAGATAAGTTGAGATCTATGGGAAGATCGGATGTGGCCGTAGTCTGAAGTGTAAATGTATTGATGGTGATATCATCGACATCTATATCCCAGTCAATAGTTTCGCCGGTATATACGATAATACTACCCTTGTCGAGAGCGATAGGCGCTATAAACTGATAATCACCCGTCACAGCCGGAATTTCAGTACCGAGAGGGAAGTGTTTTGTCTCACCTTTGATATCCGATTTGGTGAACTCTACATCTATATTATCGGGGATGCCGTATCCCATCTGCTCGTTGCCATACAGGACTTCGGAGAGTTCGGGGAAGGGCATGAGGACGGCGCCATCGGCAGCATCGTATCCGGCGATAGCATTGAGGTCGGCACCGGCGGGAGAAATGGAATATTTATTCTTCTCTACAGTATTGGAGACATTGATGTCACCCGGGAGTTTATAAGTGATGGAGCCGGGGCGACGGTTTGAGACGAGTTCAAGACCTATCTGACCTCCGAGATTGTATGGAGTGCAGGTATTGTTGATGGCAAGGTAAAGCTGGGGATTTGCGATCTTGATACGGGTCTCAGGATCAGTCAGTACATCGGGCATATCATCCAGATCGATGGGGTCGAAGTTGAGACCTTCCAGAGTGTATTCGATATAGCCCGAGAATTTGACTACGTCAAAGGTCGGGAGGTCATAGTAAGCATAGAAGTCAAATGTGTTCGGCAGACGTCCCAGATCGGTTGTATGCAGTATTACAGATCCAGACTCGAAAATGATGGAATTTTCAAAATCAATCGAGCCGTTGTCATTGACGAGACCCTTTGGAGGGTTGAGGTCCAAGACCTGTGCCTTGAGTACAAGATCAGTAACAGCCTTGTCAGTGACATAATTGTTGATAGTCAGCAAACCTGTATTTGCATCGTATGTTCCGATGTTGGATATGGCGGAAACAAGTTTGTTCTTATCCGCGCTGTCGTATGCCCAAAGACCTTTGGGAAATTTGATCTTGAGATTTTTGAATGTAAGTTTGTCACCAGTCTGCATCATCCCGGCCGGTACAGTGAGACTGATTTTGATATAGAAATTGTCTGTCTCAATCTGGCGGGCGATCTTGACCTTGTCCTCGACGTCTCTGATCTTGTACATGAAGTCCTTTCTCATGTAATCGATATTGTACTTGATATCAGTCGCGATGTTCAGATCAGGATCCACATTATCATCTTTCATTGCACCGGATGATGTAGGCTCGAGGTCTTCGGGCTCATGTACGGTAAAAGTCTTGATATTGATGGGATCAGACTTAAACTCACCTGAACGTTTGAAAGCGTAATACTTGTTTCCGTTCTTATCAGTCATTTCAATGAAATCATCTGAGGTGTCTATCAGATTGTTCAGTACGAGCTGATCAACATTAACCGGGACAACAAGGTCATTGACCGAAATTGCAACGGTCTGGTCGAGGCTGTCGAGATCGTAATTATCGTCGGTACAACCTGTGACCATCAATAGGGCGCATGCGGGTATGATTGCGCTGAATAGATGTTTGGTCATATAATAAATATTAATGAAAAAATAAGTAAATCAATAATGTTGTAGCCGATCATCGGCCTGTGATCCGGCACTGCCAACGCCACGCGTTCTGCATAGTCTGATCTATGGGTGTGTCCGCTACCCATCCGAGCACTTTGTTGGCCTTGTCTGGGATAGCCCAGATCTGTTCGATATCTCCCTCACGACGAGGCCCTATGACGTATGGGACATTGACGCCGGTGGCACGTTGGAAAGAGTCTATGAGTTCAAGAACGGAGAGACCGTGTCCCGTGCCGAGATTGAAAATCTCTACCGGGTCGGTGTCTTCATTGTCGAGCATACGCTGCATGGCGACAACGTGAGCCTTCGCCAGATCCACAACATCGATGAAGTCCCGGATACAGCTGCCGTCAGGAGTATTATAATCGTCACCGAAAACGGTGAGTCTCTCACGTATGCCGGCCGCGGTCTGTGTAAGATACGGGATGAGATTGTTGGGCACTCCGAGAGGAAGTTCTCCAATTTCACCAGACGGATGAGCTCCAACCGGATTGAAGTATCTGAGTATGATACTCTTGATTGGTGCACCGCTGTGGATGGTATCAGTAATAATCTCCTCTGATATCTGCTTGGTGTTGCCGTATGGTGATGTCGCAGGTTTGATCGGTGCAGTTTCATCGATAGGATTGACATCCGGCTCACCGTAAACGGTACATGATGATGAGAATACAATACCTTTGACCCCATATTCCGGCATAAGCTCGAGGAGATTGAGTAATGAAACGAGGTTATTGCGATAGTATAAGATGGGTTTCTGTACCGACTCTCCTACAGCCTTGGAGGCGGCGAAGTTGATAATGCCTTTGATATCGCGGTGAGTCTCAAAGAGATGTCTGAGAGTCACGATGTCAGTTACATCACCCTGTACGAATTCCGGTCTGATACCGGTAATATTGTAAATTCCATCAAGGACCTTTATATTGGAATTGGAGAGATTGTCGATAATTACGACTTGGTATCCGGCCTGTTGCAATTCAACAACGGTGTGTGAACCGATATATCCCGTACCACCTGTAACTAAAATTTTGGTCATTGTCGTGGAGTTTTAAATTAGTTTTCAGAATAGTTTGTCAGGATAAAGTCCACGGTCGACGAGCTGGCGGAACATATCGACAGTGGCTTGCCTGTCGGCTGCATAGGTGACGCCGAACCATTTGGACGGAGTCTGAATGACCTTGAGCGTAGCTTCTCCGGAGTTAATGAGCGTATTGACCACTGTCGGGATATAGAACTCCTTTTTGAGCTCGTTGCCATTTACATCGAGGAATTTAATAAATTCCCGCATAGAGTAGTCAAAATAGTCGGGAGTGAAGCCCCACATATTCATTGACACGCTTGCGCCCTCCGGGAATGGAGCTTCAGTACCATCCTCAAGGACTTGAATGAGTCTGCCATCTTTATTCTGTATGCCGTGACACTCATTGACTCCGGTGAGAAATCCTTGCTCGGAGACTTGACACAGTCCGCGAGAGACCCCGCCGTTTTCGCTGAGAGTGTTTTCGATACGGAACCCGATCATGCAGTATTCTCCCTTTTTGCCTTCAACAGAGCGGAGGAAGTCAGCGAGGAGTTGGAAAGAGTCCGCTCCATAATAATCATCCGCATTGATGACTGCAAACGGCTCCTTGATAGCATCCTTGCCCATCAGGACAGCGTGATTAGTGCCCCATGGTTTGGTGCGATCCGGATTAGGTTTATACCCGTCCGGGAGTGATGTAATGTCCTGGAACACGACCTCGACAGGTACTTGTCCCTCATATTTAGAGATGATCTTCTCTCTGAATTCCTGTTCGAAATCATGTCTGATGACGAAAACGATTTTTCCGAAACCGGCTCTCAGTGCATCATATACGCTGTAATCCATGATCGTTTCACCTGAAGGTCCGAGTCCGTCAAGTTGTTTTAGGCCTCCATATCTACTACCCATGCCGGCAGCGAGTATAAAAAGTGTTGGTTTCATATATGTATATTAGGATTTATAATATTCTGAAAATTCAGGGGTGTTTATTCTCATTCGCATCTTTTAATCCTGATCAGAGTCATGAGACGCAGAAGGAAGTCGAACCAGATGAGTTTGCCGTTTGCGTTGCGCGAGATGTCTCTCGCGGCGTTATCGATCTCTTGAAGAATACCCTCGACATTGGTTTCGTGAATGAATGGCGCGAATTTTTGGGAGAACGCATCCTCCTCCGCATTCATAGTATTGAGT
>CAMWUY010000132.1 GCA_947177615.1 uncultured Porphyromonadaceae bacterium | reverse complement strand
GTCACACCCTCCGGCTCATTCAATTACTATCAGAATTTCATGGGAGATATGACACTCAACGGCAAACTGACACTCGGTGACGGTATGGTGAGATATGGTTTCCCCGTATTGGGTGACAAGACTTTCACCTTCGATCCGCAAAGTTTCGTGCAGTTCAACGGCAATATCATGAATCCCGCCTTTGATATCAAGGCTACGGACAAGATACGCGGCAGCGTTGTCAATGCGAGCGGCAATTCTCAGTTGGTAAATTTCCTTGTGCAGCTGTTGGCCTCCGGCACGCTATCCGCCCCGAAAGTATCATTTGACCTCTCGACCGACGATGATCTGTCACTGCAGAATGAGCTCAGCTCCATGTCTCCCGACCAACGCAGTATGCAGGCGATGAATCTCCTCATCACCGGACGCTATCAGGGAGCCGGCATGAAGTCATCGTCTACCAATCTTGTCACCGGAAGTCTGTATGGCTTCCTGACATCAACACTCAACAGCTGGGCAGCGCAGAATATCCGCGGTGTCGATCTCTCTTTCGGTGTCGACCAGTATGACAAGAGTGTCAATGGTGAGAAGTCATCTGCCACGAGCTACTCATATCAGGTGTCCAAATCACTGTTCAACAACAGGTTTAAAATAGTTGTCGGGGGCAACTATACCACCGATGCCACTGTCGATGAGAGTTTTGCCGAAAATCTGTTCAGCGATGTGTCCTTTGAGTATACTCTCAAACAGACCAACAATCTTACCATGCTCCTCAAGCTCTACCGGCACCTGGGATATGAAAGTATCCTGGAGGGGGAGGTAACGGAGACCGGTCTCGGTTTCGTGATGCGTCGCCGTCTCTCCACGCTACGTAATCTGTTCAAGGTGCGTTGGGGCAAACGCAAGCCACGAGTGGAGGCTGTCGAGGTCAGGGATTCCACCTCCGTACGTTCCGAGAGGGATAGTGTGACGAAAACAGATGACAAGTGAGAAGGATGAGGAGACTATGAAGATGAAACGATATTCAGAACACAAGATATATTGCAGATTGCTGTCATTAGTGATGACAGCACTGATAATCGGCTCGTCGTGCTCCACGACCAAGCGTCTGGAGGATGGCGAGACACTCTACACCGGTGTCAAGGCGATAAAGATCACCCCGACCGATAGGGAGAAACTCCCCGATGAGCTTATCTCCAGCGTCAAGAAGGCGGTCGATGTGCCACCCAACAATCCCATGCCGTTCCTATCACCCTATTACCGCACACCGTTCCCCATCGGGCTATGGGTGTATAACAACTGGAATGACTCGGCACGTGGTTTCAAGGGGTGGCTGTACCGCAAGCTGGTGGCTCAGCCCGTACTGATATCCGACGTGCGTGCCGAGCAGCGGGTCAAGATGATAGAGAGCATATTGGCCAATAATGGGCACTTCGGTTCGACAGCCGATTATGAAATACTCTATAACAAGAAAAATCCTAAGAAAGCCAAAATACTTTATACGGTAGATGTATCAAAGGGTTATCCGATCGACTCCGTCATATATCTGGACAATGATTCTGATCCGCTGTGTCACTTTATAGACTCATTGGCGCGTAGGAGCGACTATCTGCGTCCGGGTGAGATATTCTGCGTAGACTCCCTGACCACTGAGCGTGTGCGTATCACCAACTCCCTGCGCAACAGAGGCTACTATTATTTCAAACCCGAATATATAGAGTATGAGGCCGACAGTCTGATCACACCACACGCCATCGCGTTGCGGCTGGCATTGGCCGAGAATATGCCCGATATAGCCCGCAGACGGTTTCGTACCGGCACAGTGCATACCACTCTGTTGAGACGCAGCAAGCGTCATCCGGGTGTGCCGGATACGTTGCAGACCAAGAGGGGAGAGGTTATAGTGATGCGTCCTCAGCGACTGCGTCCCGGT
The DNA here is from genome assembly GCA_947177615.1 of uncultured Porphyromonadaceae bacterium. Classification (GTDB taxonomy): domain Bacteria; phylum Bacteroidota; class Bacteroidia; order Bacteroidales; family Muribaculaceae; genus Lepagella. The sequence continues at coordinate 3,858 of CAMWUY010000132.1, read as the reverse complement.
CTGATACCTTCATGTATTACATTTCGTGAGGGCCGTTACTTCTCGGTGCGCAATATGGACCGCACACAGACCCGGTTGTCGCGGCTCGGTATCTTCGGCAGCATCAATATCCAGCCAGTACCCGCTGACACCTCGGCCTCCAATCCTGTGATGGATGTGTATATAACCTGTCAGTACGATCAGCCTATGGAGGCTTCGATAGAGGTAAATGCTTCGTATAAATCCAACTCCTATCTCGGTCCGGGTGTGATATTGGGTCTGACGCACAATAATATTTTCGGAGGTGCTGAGAAATTGACATTTCAGTTTACCGGAGCTTACGAGTGGCAGACCGGGGGGGCATCACGTTCGCTCTTCAACTCGTATGAATTCGGTTTCTCCGCCTCATTGGCCTTCCCGCGTCTCTTGGCCCCCAACTTTATACGCCGGCGTAATGCCGAACTCAACTGGACAACAATCAAGCTGAGCGCAGACCTGCTCAATCGCCCCCATTACTTTAAGATGGCCCAGTTCAATCTCGGCCTTACATACGAGTGGCATCCGACCCGTAATGTAGTCAACCAGTTTACGCCATTCAAGCTCACTTATACCAAGCTCATGTCCACCACCGAGGAGTTTGAGTCGATTATGAATCTCAATCCTGCTGTCGCATTGAGTTTTCAGAGTCAATATATACCCCAGCTGAGCTATACCTATACGTTGGATAAATTTCTGGAGAGGGAACGTATCAACGGTATCAACTTTACCACCACCTTTACGGAGGCCGGAAATGTCTTTGACGGTATATACCGTCTGTGCGGTGTCAAAGGTGAGAAGAAGCTCTTCGGCACGCCCTTCTCCCAGTTTGTCAAGGGGACTGCACAGCTGGTCTATTCACGCCGGTTGATACGCGGATCTGATCAATGGCTCGTATCACGTATCATGATAGGTGCCGAGCATGCCTACGGCAACGCCAAGGAAGTGCCGTATGCCGAGCAGTTTTATATAGGAGGTGCCAATTCGATCCGTGCCTTTACTGTGCGTAGTCTCGGACCGGGTAGCTATCGACCGCCAAAGGATCTGGCCAACAGTTATTTTGACCAGACCGGTACCTTTAAGTTGGAGCTGAATACCGAATACCGTTTCCCGATAGTGAGTATACTGCATGGAGCTGTCTTTCTTGATGCCGGTAATATATGGCTTCTCAAGAATGACCCGCTGCGCCCCGGCGGTTTATTGAGAGCCTCGACATTCTTCAAGGACCTGGCTCTCGGTACAGGTGTCGGTCTGCGTGTGGATGCAGGTGTGATAGTGGTGCGTGGAGATTTGGGATATGGATTGCATACACCCTACAGCAATGGCACAGGACACTACTTCAACATCGCGTTCAAGAAAGCCTTCGCCTTCCATCTCGCCATAGGTTACCCATTCTAACTTGTCGCCTATGAGACCCTACTCAAAGCGGGAAGTGCGCGGATTATTCCTGCTGGTCATAGTCTGTCTGGCATGTATATCCGTGGGTGTACTATCACGCAAGGACTTCTTTATCAGTCGGGCAGTAGAGAAACCTACATCCCGGGATAAGATTGACGACAAGGACTCTCTCTCTCCAACTGTTGGAATGAATAATGATAGATCTCACCTCCAAGGTAGCAAACCGGACACGGAGAGTATGAAAGGAGGTAAAAGAAAAAAGAGAACCAAAGGAAAATCCACACGCAAACACACTCAGGGCTTATCTCCGGTATACCCCGTGCGAGATATCCTTAATGATACGATACATCAGAAAACATTATAATATGCGAAGTCTCTGCCTTCTCCCCCTCATTCTATTGGTGATGACACTCATGATTTGTGTCACCGGCTGCCGTCATACACCACATGAAGTTGCCGCGAGCCTTGACCGCGCCGAGCATATCATGGAGAGCCGTCCCGATCTCGCGTTGAGTATCCTCGACAGTATCGACTCCACAGCGCTGACGGGTCGTGCCGATCGGGCTCGTTATGCCTTGCTGCTCTCAATGGCTCTGGACAAAAACTGTATCGACACCACCGGGTTCACAATCCTCCAGCCGGCCATAGACTATTATGAGAAACACGGCACCGCAGACCAGCGTCTGAAGACGCTATATTACAAGGGTCGCATCTACATGAACCGAGGCGATGACGATGCCGCTCTCACAGCGTTCCTGCAAGCCGCCCGCGACTCCGCCGACTGCCGCGACTCCCTCGCCCTCGCCCGGCTATATGAAGCAACCGGTGCCATGTATCATAAACAATATTGTATGCATTCGTTTATGGATGTAAACTGTAAAGCAGCAGATATTTATAAAAACACTGATGATACAATTGCATATTTACGGTGTCAAATAAAGATATTATATGCCGCTGAACTAAATAATGATAGCATTAGAGCCCGGAAAGCATTCAGCATAGTCACTAAGGATCCTCAATATTGTCAGCGAACAGGACTGGATGTGACAGGACAGGTATTAAGATACTACAAAGAGTTTGGCTCAACTCAGCAGGTTGATTCCATTTTATCATATTTTGAGGAGACTGATACACTATCCATATCTTCATACTCAAGACTTGATTTGGCAAATATTATGGTTGATAGAAACCACAATCAAAAGGCATTAGAGCAACTTCGACTGGTAGATGCAGAGCACGATAGCTTTCTATGGACTGTTGATGATTCCATCAAATATTATGCGATAGTTTCATATATTTTTGATAAAAATAATATGCAAAAAGAGGCTTTGGATGCCTACAAAATATATCTCAATCTTATTGAAAACCGACATACCTCTCTTTTTAATGATGGACTGCTATTCAGTAAGGAACGGCATGACATGATAGTTGCAGGGGTAAAGCGTGAAGAAAAACTGAAGCATTCTATCATCATAGCGCTATTCTCATTGCAGATAGCTATCATAGTAATTCTTACTGTAGTCTATCTGTCAACAATTATAAGAAAAAATAGGCATAAGATAGTCATCGAAAAGAAACAACTTCAGTTAAATTATCAAAATCTTATTCTGGACAATAAACAGTTGGAATTGCAACAAAGACTACTTCAAGCTGAGATTAAAAAAACAAGATTGGAGAAAGAACGCAGTGAAATTGTGTCAATTATTATGAAAATTCAAGTTAATGAGCTGGAGAATGAGAAGATTAAACTTAAATCGATTTTAAACGCTACAAGAATAAATGATATACACCTAAGGCAGGTTCTTAGAGATCGAATAGATTTATTGGATGGATATATTAAGAGTAAGATTACCGGTAATAGTAAGTACAATCAACAACTCTTAGAAATAGAAAAAAATATTGTCAATGATAAGCGCAGTTTTCTAAATAATCTAAATAATCATATTTATTCATCGTTTCCTCAACTGAAAGAATTATGTGTAAAGTCAAACCTAAGTATTGATGAACTTGACTATATATCACTTGTTGTTTTAGGTTTGTCAAGTAAGGAGGCCGGAGTCTATCTTGGTATTAACCGAGTAAACCATTTCGCTGTCAAAATAAGGGGAAAAATGAACATTCCCAAAAATAAGTCCACTCTCAGCCAGTACATCAAGCAGATGATAGAATCGGATCTGAAATCCACAGAAAATAATACTTAAGGATACCGATTAGTCGAACCTTTTTTTTAGTATTATGTGCTTTCACAATTGAGAGCGCATATTTTTGTTGATTAGTGTTTTGTATGTCGTTGATATATAGAGTGTTTGTTTGTCGTATGCGCATATTTTGTTTTTGGAAAATTGGCCCGTATACATTAACTTTGCAGACGGATTAAAATAATTTCTTATTATTGCTGTCCGATAAAAATTTTTAACGGATAAAAAATTAGGGACGATTCCATTT
>CAMWUY010000131.1 GCA_947177615.1 uncultured Porphyromonadaceae bacterium | reverse complement strand
GTCCTATTCTAAGCCCCTGCTTGTTGCGCGTCTGAATTATATTGGTGATATATACCGTAAATATCGGGAATAACATCATACCGAGTGCTGCGAGGACGACTGAAAGGACGCGACCCACAGGTGTAACCGCTATGATATTTGAACCTACGGTCGTAACATCCATCGTAGCCCACCAAAGTGCATCCATATAACTGTTAACAAGTGGATTGACAGTCTGTTCGAAAACGAAAAATATAACACTCGCAAAATAGACTGTCGCCACAAGAGTAAGCAGATATGATAGAAACAGACCCGTAGCGCGGTTGGATGTAAGCCATCCAATCACAATGGCAAGGGCATACCCGCCTCTGACCAGCGGAATGTAGCGTAACAGATATGTTACCTGGGAATTGAACGTCCATCCGAAATAATCTATTATCGACCAGTACGGAATGGCCACAAGAAAAAATACGAAGTGAGTGAGTAGATAATGCCATTTTTTCTCTGCCATAAACCATTCAAGGAAGAAATCAAGCAGGAAAAGAAGACATATCCAGAACTGAATGGTCATAAATTGTGGTTCCTCATAAAACGCTATATTCTTGAAAGTATCGATTGATATGAAGATAATGAGGAACAATGACAGAAGCAGAACTGAGATGTGCAACCAGAAATAAATAGTTTTTCTGATTTTAGTCTCATGAGGGGAATAGATTCTTGTTGACATAGTATGTATAGTGGTTTAGTTTTATATTGAGGTTTTACTTTCTTAACATTTTAACATATCTTTATGTTTATGTCTGCTTGATGTAATTGCGACATCGTTTGAATTCCTATCACTATTCATGGGAAAATATTTCTTGTGATAGAAGATATTAGGCCCTATTTATGAGATGAGGTCTTTAGAGCGCGTTCCTTAAACTAAAAGTATAGTTAAAATGTTAAAAAATAAGACTTGACTGTGGATAACGCTCAAGTTGACGATGATTTCAACTATATTAACTAAACTGAAAATAATCATGGCTGAGGTTAAAACGGTAAATTTAACTCCCACATGGAGAGAGTTTCCACGTACTTTGTTACGCGGTGTCGGACAAGTAATGTTTCAGGACAGTCTTTGGACCGGTCTGTTTTTCTTAATCGGTATTTTTGTAGGAGCATATCTGGAAGGTCCTCAATTTGGTATCGTAGCCTGGGGAGCACTCGTAGGTGTCATTGTATCAACAGTGACCGGATATCTGTTGAAACTGCCCGATGAAAATGGCGCTCAGGGATTGTGGGGTTTCAATGGAGTATTGGTAGGATGTGCCTTCCCAACCTTTATGGGTAATACGATATGGATGTGGCTCGCACTTATATTGTGTTCGGCAATGACGACATGGGTTCGTACGGGTCTGAACAATATCATGAGTCCATGGAAAGTAAGTTCCTTTACTTTTCCTTTTGTCCTGTCGACATGGTTCTTTCTTCTGGCTTCACGTTTATTCCATGGAATGCCTCCGGAATGGATGTCGACACCTGAATTACCATTAGGCCATGTAGGACATCTTGATATGAATTTTATTTCATTAGTGGAATATTGGCTAAAGGGAATAGCTCAGGTATTTCTTATCAATTCATGGATAACCGGTATTTTCTTCCTGTTGGGATTATTGGTGTGTAGTTGGAGAGCGGCATTATGGGCAGCAATAGGATCAGCAGTTTCCCTGTTCATAGCAATAGTGTGGCAAGGTCCGGGCGCGGATATCGCTAATGGCTTGTATGGATTTTCTGCCGTATTGACTGCTATCGCTTTAGGTGCCACATTTTGTAATTCCAATAATTGGAAAACTTGGATATGGGCTATACTTGGTATCGTGGCCACAGTCTTTATCCAGGCCGCAATGAATGCATTCTTCTCTCCGATGGGATTGCCTACATTGACAGGACCATTCTGTATCGGCACCTGGATCTTCCTGATGCCTCAATATAAAATGTTTGCACCCTCACAAAATTAACAAATAATAAATTATAAACTCCTGTATCAGCTCAGTTTTGGTTGATACAGGAGTAAACATAAGTCTCTGTTCATTATGCCAGAAGCTCAAAAATTATATGTGGCGACAATGCCACTCACAGCGCGACATTATTGGATTGTATTTGTTGCCTCGTTAGGCCAACTTATAGGTACGACTGTGGCGACAATTGCCGGTATAATTATACCGATGATCAATATATTGACACGTCCGGAGCTGTCTTCATTTATGCAAGGCTTGATCGGAGCGGCCGATTTGATAGGTATAATGGTCGGATCGGTATTGTTCGGTCGTCTGAGTGACAAGTACGGCTACTTGCTCTTCTTCAGGTTGTGTCCCTTTTTAGTGTTGTGTTCTGCACTGGTTGCAGTGTTTGTACCTAATGTCTGGGTTTTGGTGATATCGCTGTTCATAATAGGTATTGGTATAGGTGGTGAATACAGCCTCGATTCGAATTATGTCAGCGAATTGATGCCGATAAGGTGGAGACGTGTCATGTTGGGTATTACTAAAGCCGCCTCTGCTTTAGGTAACATAATTGCTGCGGCATTGGCTTTATGGTGGGTTATGATTGATAAAAGCGCCGGTATATGGCCCGATCTGATGTATATAATCGCAGGTGTAGCATTGTTAATGCTATTATCAAGAATAAAGTTTTATGAAAGTCCAAAGTGGTTATTGGAACACGGAAAGAGTGCTCAGGCAGAACGGGCTGTCAAAGAATTTCTTGGTGGCGATGTGTACATAAGTGAGCAATCCAACTCTGGAGATACCGGTTCGCAAAGTGCAGTCTCTTCCAATAAGGCGTCTAATATCGGTACTTTCGGATTTATCAGACGCCACTTTTCTCAAGTTATGTTAAGTGGTGTGCCATGGGCATGTGAAGGTCTTGGAGTCTATGGTATCGGTGTGTTTATCCCAATGTTGGTTATGGCATTAGGAATAGAACATGTGAGTGAAAATATGCTGCCGATCCTCCATGTCGCAGAATCAATCAAGACCACCTTGTGGATATCGTGTATTATCCTCCCGGGATTTATTATCGGTGTGTGGCTGACAAACAAGAAGATCAATATCCCGCGTCTGCAATCAGTCGGTTTCTGGGCCTGTGCAGTTACGCTTATTGTGCTGCTCTTCTCTTATCATTTGCATTGGGCTAAATGGATATCATTGTTATCATTTATGTTGTTTGAGCTTTTTCTAAATATCGGCCCGCACTTAGTCACCTATCTATTACCACCTATGATTTATCCGGTTGAAGTCAGAGGGCAAGGAACGGGTATAGCAGCGGCTATAGGAAAATTAGGAGCCGTATTGGCTGTATTTCTTATTCCTGTACTCCTGAAAGCCGGAGGTGCTGTCCTTGTGTTAAGTGTGTCTGCAGCCGTAATGGCACTTGGAGCTGTTATAACAAATATATATGGCAAGTGTGTGATGAAGGGCTAAGTCCCTACTCCACAAACATTGAACTTAAGTAACATAATATCATAAGGGCTGACTTTAGACTTTTATGTCTGCAGTCAGCCCTAAATGTATGGATGCCGTTTAACTATTACGATCGGTCGTTATAGTCATCTCCACGGAAATTCATCAGGAACAGGGACACCCTTTACCTGTTTTCGTACATTAGATAAAAACTCACGAACAATCTTTTTGACCGGGCCGGGTTCCATACCCAGGACCTTGAAAAGTAATCCCGCATCATTTGGCAAATGAGTTATTCCCGCCGCTATTTTATTCCTGCTGTCAAAGAAAGGCTCAGTCTTTTCGTAAATCTTGTCTGCGTGTTCTTTGGGTGTGAGAATAATAACATTGGCAAACACATCGAAGTCCCCCATTATACCTAATTGGCGGGGATTCTGTTTTACAGGATCAATAATAAACTTCTCGCGGAATAATGGTGTTCCGTCAGGCCGCTGAGCATGGCTACATACTGAAAGAATATCATATACGAAGAGTTCTCCGTCTTTGTAATATTTGCGTCCACCCATGAAAATCTCCGAATAGAACAGTGTCGCCGTCGGATCAATAACAATTGAGGTGTCTGAGATAAAGCGGGTATGACGACATGGGTATACCGGCTCAGGCATAAACTCGAGATATGTGTTCTCCTCAAGTGTCAACGATTGAATCATTCCGGAATAATTGTGAGCCATTTCGGCAAGTTTGGTTGCAGCCCCGGTAGTGACAAAGGCAAAGGAGTTCTTGCGCATTGTTATCTCCTGTCTGTATCTATCGCCCTCCACATTCTGTCCGCCGGAAGATAAGATATAGACGCAGGGCATCTCCGGCATCTCTTCGTCAAAATATAATGCCTGCTGTACAATAATAGGAGCACGACGATCAAGATCTCTCAAGATGGACTTGCCTCGAGGATCAATCTCAAATCCCATACGAAGATAACCGTACTTACCGGGTGCACCAACATACATGGCAGGGGGCTCGTCCGAATATTTCTGCATCTCGCGAGCCTCCGAAAAGTCAACTTCGGGAAGTTGCGCAGAATTGCTGTACAGTTGATAGTCAAATTTAGCCATCGCAGTGAAATCGGATCTTATTGAGCAGTCTTATCAAATAAAGCCATCTTAAAGATAAGATTGACCAATTCGTCTATACCCTCACCTGTAAAGCAATTGGTGAAGACAAATGGTTTGCCCGGTCGCATCAGTTTTGAATCATGATCCATTACTGATAAGTCGGCATGTACGTATGGGGCCAGGTCTGTCTTATTGATAACCAGTATATCACTTTGTGAGATACCGGGACCATCCTTGCGGGGAATTTTATCTCCTGCTGCTACGTCGATAACGTAAATGAAAAAGTCGACAAGAGCCGGACTGAATGTAAGCGTAAGATTATCACCGCCGGACTCTATCAATACGATGTCAGTATCCGGAAACTTGGCTTCCATCTCTTCAACAGCTGCAATGTTCATCGACGGATCTTCGCGGACAGCTGTGTGAGGACAAGCACCGGTCTCAACACCGATGATTTTATCCTCAACGAGAATACCTTTGAGTGTCTTGCGTACATGCTTTGCATCTTCAGTCGTTACAATGTCATTGGTGATGATAAGTACCTTTTGGCCTAATTCAAGAAGACGCGGGGCTATTGCTTCAATAAGAGCTGTCTTGCCGGAGCCAACTGGGCCTCCAATACCGATTCTGCAGGTTTGACTCATATTATTTGATTGTATTTATATTCAGTAGTGATTAATATAATTAATTCATAAACATTCTCATTTTGCCTTTCTCATGCATTGAGGCAAGAATATCAAGTGTAGGGAAGAATGCATGCATCTCATTGAGTGTCATCTGCGAGACCTCCTCATACAGAGGGTCGATATCGTCTGAGATGGCATACAGAATCTTCTGTGTGTCATAGTGTGACACTCGAACACATCGCAGTGCGGCGGACACCACCATATTTATCACACCATATTGGTGCGAACAGAATAAATCGCGCTCATCTATACCGGCAGCCGCAAATACAAGCCCTTGAGCAACCGGAAAGGTGCCGGGAGTTTTATTATTGTCAATATCCTCAAGCCATCGGGTGATAATAGGGCTGTCGAACAAGCGTACAGCGAGTTCTCCAAGCTTTTTTCCCATTCGGCATAACATCTGACGAGCCTCGTCATTCATTTTGCAGAGTATCAATGTGTGATCTGCATCGGAAATGGCGTCGTAATCCGAATTATTGTATGCACGATAAGCATGTATTGCTGCAATTCCATCAGTGTATGCCGCCTGTAAAGCCTGTGAGCGTGTAAACGCCTCAAGGGTAGACGCATGGTTGACAATGTTTTCATAGGCCGCGGGCGCAAGTCCGTTGGAGAATGAAAATGTTCCTACCGGGAAAGGGCCGTCTGAAAAT
>CAMWUY010000130.1 GCA_947177615.1 uncultured Porphyromonadaceae bacterium | reverse complement strand
CATGGCTTCCTCCACAAAAATAGCTTTCGTAAACTACCAGCCGATCACTCTCGGACAAATCGGTAAGGCTAATGACAATTCTTTTATTAAGATTGAAAATCTTAGTGTTGAAGATTTAGAAAATGTCTCTAAATTCGACATGGTATTTGTCAATGGTATGGGATTGCGAATCACTGAGGAGCAACGTGAGTCGTTGTCAAAAGCAGCCGAGTCCGGGACTCCTGTAATAACGACAGCTGCCACTAACCCCGACAACTATATAGTATCGACAGACTCCGTTGACACAGAATTCATAAAGCAATATCTCCAAGGCGGTGGTCGTGCGAATTATAGAAGTATGCTCAACTATGTAAGAAAATACATAGATGGCAAAAAACTGTTTATTGGCGAAATCACCGACCCCAAACAAGCTCCGAGCGGAATGTTCTATCATCAGGATCTCAAGAATCCTGACAATGAAATGTTGTACTTTGATTCTTTGTCTGAATATAGGCAGTTCCTTCAGGATAACAATCTCCTGAAAGACAATTCGCCTAACATCATTTTGACCGGGCAGATGGGTGTGCCCGATGAACTGATAACAGGATTAGAAGCGACCGGTAACGTAGTTTATCCGATTTCTAATATCCAGCAGGCGATTAACAGCGGGATAACGGATAGTATATCTCCCTCAGCAATGATAAACATGGCTCACGGAAGGATGGGCGATGCTGTAGTAGAATATCTTAAAACAAAGAATATACCTTTGTTTTCCCCATTGAACGTCAATCGCGATTATGATGAATGGATGGAGGACAAGATGGGTATGAACGGAGGATTCATGTCGCAAAGCGTTGTGACCCCGGAAATTGATGGTGCTATCAGACCTTGGACACTTTTTGCACAGTTTGAGGGTAGTGACGGCGTGCCTGTGATAAAAGCTATTCCGGAAAGGCTTACTGAATTTGTTGAGACTGTCAATAACTATGTCAGCCTCCGAAAGAAAGCCAATGGAGATAAGAAAGTCGCAATTTTCTACTTCAAAGGTCCCGGACAAAATTCACTTGTAGCCGAAGGCATGGAGGTTGTACCTTCATTATATAATATGCTTAATAGACTTAAGGAGGAAGGTTACAAAGTCGATAACCTACCTTCCTCGCTCCCTGAGTTTGAGAAGTTGATCAATGACCGTGGGCGTGTATTTGGGAATTACGCGATAGGAGCGATGTCTGATTTCGTCAATAATGCTAACCCGGAGATTATAACTCGATCAGAATATGAAAAATGGGTTGCAAAAGACCTTGGTAAAGAAATGTCGGAAGAAATCACTGCTGTTGATGGCGAGTTCCCCGGTCATGGTCTTAAGACCGAGAACGGAGATCTTGCCCTTGCAAGACTCCAATTCGGTAACGTTGTACTCATTCCTCAGACAGCCGCCGGAATTGGTGATGATGATTTCAAAATCGTTCATGGCACTGATATGGCCCCCCCTCATGCTTATGTCGCATCCTATCTTTGGGCTCGCAATGGTTTTAATGCCGATGCTATTGTCCACTTCGGAGCACATGGTTCTTTGGAGTTTACACCAAGAAAACAAGTGGCGCTTGGCAGCCGCGACTGGTCAGACAGATTAGTGGGTACTATGCCTCATCTCTACATCTATTCTACAAGTAATGTAGGAGAAGCGATGATGGCCAAAAGGCGTAGCTATGCGGGAATCATAAACTACTTAACTCCTCCTTTTCTGGAAAGCAATGTGCGTGGTATTTATAAAAATCTGACGGATGCAATAGCATCTTATAATAGGGAAGCCGAATTGGATAATCCCGTCAGTAAGCAACTGGATGCAGCCTCACGGCTGGTGAAAAAATATGTCGTTGAGCTTGGCATCCATCGCGAATTACGTCTTGACAGCATCTTGTCAAAACCCTATTCCGCATCCGAAATTGCCCGAATAGAGAACTTCGCCGAAGAACTTGCCAACGAAAAAATCACAGGCGCCCTATATGTTATGGGAATACCATACGACAAAGATAAACTGAAGTCGACTGTATTGGCAATGACCGTTGACCCTATAGCTTATAGCCTCCATAATCTTGACAAACAACGAGGTAAGAATAAGTCGGAAGGGCTGGCATTCACCGGACGATATGTGATACCGGCACGCACACTTGCATCAAATCTCCTTGCAGAGAACCGCGTAGCTACTGACGCGGAAATCTGCAAAATTGCTGGCATAACGCTGACTGATTTGCAGAATGCCAGAGCGATCAATGAAGACATTAATGGCTCAAAAGATTTATTCTCCAAGATGATGGTAATGGGGTCGTCTATGCCAATAGCCGCTCCCACTGCTAAGTTATCGGAAAGAAAAGAAAGTTCTTCCGCCAAAATGAAGCGGATGATGAACGCCACTGGGATGTCACCAGAGAAAGCTCTTGAAATGGCAAAGAAAATGGGAGCGGACTCAACTGCTATTGCAAAAATGAGTGCCGCCATGCAGCGGAATTCATCAAAATCAAAGATGAAAAGTACACACGCACCTAAATCAATGGGCATGTCGGCACCTAAATATGCTAAAGATGAAATAGATAAAGCATCGGCAATAATGGAAATTGAGCGCGCTGTAAAGAATATCAGTATTTATGCCACAGCATTGGCTAATAGTCCTGAGTGTGAATTGGCGTCGGTCATTAACGGTTTGAATGGCGGTTTTATAACTCCGACATCCGGCGGTGACCCTGTTCTTAATCCTCTGGTCTTACCGACCGGAAGAAATATGTTCGCTATTAATGCAGAAGAAACTCCTTCGACTGTTGCATGGGAAAAGGGAAAAACACTGGCAGATAATACTCTTAAAATGTATCGTGAATCTCATAACGATTCGTTACCCCGAAAGGTTAGTTACACGTTATGGAGTAGTGAGTTTATTGAAACCGAAGGTGCGACTGTTGCTCAGATATTATATATGCTTGGTGTGGAACCGTTGAGGGATCCTTTCGGTCGCGTTACTGATTTGCGGTTGATTCCCTCGGAAGAACTTGGACGTCCGCGAATTGATGTCGTTGTCCAGACCTCTGGACAATTGCGAGATTTGGCAGCTTCCAGATTATTCTTGATTACAAGAGCCGTAGAGATGGCTTCGCAGGCCAAGGATGACAAATATCCCAACTATGTTTCAGACGGTGTTATTGAATCTGAAAAGCATCTTGTAAACAAGGGCGTTTCACCCAAAGAGGCCCGTGAGATGTCAACTGCACGAGTGTTTGGTGGTGTAGATGGGAACTACGGAAGCGGAATTCAGGAGATGGTCGAGGCGGGAGACAGATGGGATGACGAGAGTCAGATTGCCGAGACTTATATCCATAATATGGGTGCTTCTTACGGTTCGGAAAAAGATTGGGAACAAATGCGGGATTACGCATTCGAGGCAGCTTTGACCCGTACTGATGTAGTGGTTCAGCCACGACAGAGTAATACTTGGGGTGCTCTCAGTCTTGATCATGTTTATGAGTTTATGGGTGGCATGAATCTCGCTGTCCGAAACGTTACAGGCAAAGACCCGGATGCCTACCTTGCCGACTATCGAAACAGAAACCATGCAAAAATGCAGGAAGTGAAAGAAGCTATAGGCGTTGAAAGTAGAACTACTATTCTCAATCCTACATATATAAAGGAGAAGATGAGCGGCGGTGCCGGCGATGCTTCCGGGATTGCAGATGTCGTTAGAAACACATACGGTTGGAATGTGATGAAACCTGATGTAATCGACAACGAACTGTGGAACGATATCTACGACACATACATCGCTGACAAGCATAATCTCGGAACAAAAGATTACTTCAAGTCTGTCAATCCCGCAGCCATAGAAGAAATTACGGCTGTAATGATGGAGACTGCGCGAAAAGGAATGTGGAATGCTACAGACGAACAGCTTTCTGCGTTGGCCAAACTTCATACGGAAGTCGTAAACGAGTATCAGCCCTCTTGCTCCGGATTTGTATGTAACAACGCCAAACTCCGTGAGTATATCGCTTCAAACGTCGACAAAATGACCGCCAAAGCGTATAACAATTCTATAAGCAATATTCGCGCAGAGAATTTCGGCGCCGATGATGGCAAGGTAATGAGGAAAGAAGAATTGAGCAATATCGAAAAGACCACAAGTCATATCAACAGTGGACTTGTACTTGGATTTGTCGCGATATGCGTCCTCGTTGTGTTCCTCGTTATAAGACGTCGCCGAAAATTGAATAAGTAATGGAGACGGTTATAATTCTCATCATGTTTATGGTTGGTTTGAGTTTCGTGCTCAAACTGACCTTTATGCGCCCTTGGCAAATGTTGGCTGAAGTTGTGGTTCTTGCACTGGCCACCATTTCAACAACCGACATCGCAATCAGCCAGTCGAAAATACTGATTTCAGAATGGCTACAAACTCCGGACTTAATGCTTGACTTGGCCGTAATCCTCACATTGGACGTGGCTTTACAGATTGCATTTTGCCTCTGTATGATTTCAGAGCCAAGCAATCTAAAAAATCGAGTTATAAAGAATATTCTTCTATTTATTCCCGGTTTGCTTATATTTCCCGTTTCATTTTATCTGCTCGTGCAGATTATATTCTCTAATGCAGGAATGGATTTTAACCATATCAGCTACTGTTTGGGAGTAGCGATAACAGTTATGATTCCATTACTCGTTTATGTTGCAAGATATTTGCTGCCGGAGGACTCAGAACGTCTTGAAGTGATATTCTATATAAATTGTATCATTGGGTTCCTTGGAATCATAGCTACCGTGAATGGACGGACAGCAACAACAGGTGTCAATGAAGTCAATATTTATTCCTTGCTTGCAATTATTGGCATCACTGTCATCGGCAGTATTCTGGGATTACTACTATTTCGCAAAAATCAAAATAAACACAATAATCAGTTATGAATGTAATTTCAAATATCCTCTACTGGATTTCGACAGGACTACTCGTGCCTGTCATCGTGTTACTCATCTATTTCTTCATTAGGTCAATAATCCTCATTGGTGGATTCTTCGGACAATATATGACTGAAAAGAAGACCGCAGCAATGTTGGACGAAAAGGTGAAGGAGATTAATCCTTCTAACATCAGCGAATATCTTGCGTCTTTTTCAGACAAGAAAGGAATTTTGGTCCTTGACTATCTGAATGAAATTTATAAATCTGCAGATAGTCCAGCGAGATTGGATATGCTCGTCTCTGAGTACGAGCTTGCAGCTGAGAAAAATATCGCGACCTCAAAGATTCTGACAAAAATGGGACCTATACTTGGACTTATGGGAACTCTAATACCTATGGGACCGGCTCTTGTGGGTCTCGCTACAGGCGATATAGCTTCGATGGCATATAATATGCAGGTTGCTTTTGCCACGACAGTCGTCGGTCTTGTGGTTAGTGCTATCGGATTCATTACACAACAAGCTAAAGAACGGTGGGCGTTGCATAACCTGATGATACTTGACTTCATTGTACAGACACTCAAAGATAAAAAATGATGGCACGGAGACGTTCAATACTTCGGCGCGGAGAGGATTCCGATCCTATGAGCGTTGTGAGCAACTTGTTTGATGTGGCAATGGTGTTTGCGGTTGCACTGATGGTTGCTCTTGTAAGTCGATACAATATGACCGAAATGTTTTCTCAGGAGGATTTTACAATGGTGAAAAATCCCGGTAAGGAGAATATGGAAATAATTACAAAAGAAGGCGAAAAAATAAATCGTTATACACCTTCCGATGATCAAAACTCGTCCGGGAATAAAGGAAAGCGTGTGGGAACAGCTTACGAACTCGAAAACGGAGATATTATTTACGTACCTGAATAACAGAGCAGACAGATTTTGTCAAAACAAAATCTGTCTGCTCTGTTAAAATATTGCC
>CAMWUY010000129.1 GCA_947177615.1 uncultured Porphyromonadaceae bacterium | reverse complement strand
GTTATATAGGTATTTATATTTGAATTTTTAATTGATTTATTGGTAAATCGCGCTTAGATGCCCTTTTAAACTCGGTTTTGTTGTATTTGTAATCAGAATTGTATCTACGTCAATATAATGTGCAGCTTTGTTAAAGTAACAGTATAAAATTTGATCCCGAGTAATCTGATCTCATAATTACAAATAGAAAGAGTAATTTTCAAATATGAATTTGAATTTGTTAAATGAAAATTTTGTAGTTTGCATTTAATTTATTACATTTGCAAAGAGATAAAATTATCTAAATTCAGTAAGTTTATCACAATGGAGGGAAACATCGCCAGTCGGTTAAAGTTGTATATAGATTCTCTGGGCATATCAGTGTCTCAGTTTGCCGACGCATGTGGTATTCCGCGTCCGAGTCTGTCTCAGTTGCTAACAGGCCGAAATAAGAAGGTGAGCAACATGTTGGTAGAGCAGATTCATCGTGCGTTTCCGGATTTGTCTGTATTGTGGTTAATGTTTGGAGAGGGCCCGGTACGAAACTCATTTATGTCAAATGATGCCAATGCCGAGCCTCAAAAATCCTCTGAAGATTTAGAAAATGTGCCCGGGATATCAGGAGATACCAAATATTTAAAGGAAATCGGCCTAAAAAGTGTTTCTGATGTCCGTAATGGTGGTGATAATAAGGTATTTGAGTCTGATTTGAGGATGGCGGAATTGCAGCAGCAAATAGCAGAAATGCGTAAAAATCCTCGGAAAGTCACTCAAATCACGATATATTACGAGGATTCTACCTTTGAGACCTTTATCCCCGGTAGTAAATAATTATGATGTTCGTATTGAGGGGTTCTTGTGTAAGATATGAAGGTCTTAAGCAGACACAATAATTGATAATTAATATCGTTATATAGAGAAGTGTAATTTGCAATTACGTCTCTTATGATATTCAGTAGGAAAAGGGTATTAGCATATTTAATTGGGGGTTGTGTTTTGATGTATGGCGGAAGGTGTTATTCCGCATCTCCGGAATTAACATTTTCCGGCGAAAATCTGCGTCCAATCTCCATAACGCCGGAGCGTGCTACCGGTCTTGATAAAATATACGTTTTGTATAATGTCAGCGGTGTTTCATTTTCTATACCGTTATCTACACCGTCAGATGCTAAATTATACAGATATTCCAATCTTGGCGGTGGTTATGCTGATGAAGTAAAATCGGCGTTTGTCGAGGGCTCAAATTTGATCTTGCCTCAGGTGGAAGGTGACATGGGTTATATAGTCGCTGATGGTAATCAGAATTACTATTTCTGGATAGTAAATTATGAGCCGTATAGATTTTCAGTTTCCGGTCTGTCAGCTGCCTCAGAGCAGTCATGTGACGCGACAATTATAGATTTTAATGGATCAGCACCCGCGATACATTATTATACTATTACCGGACAGCAAAAGGTATTAGATAGAGAGATCAAGTTGGTATATGACACTCAGGAGTGGAGTGCTGATTCCAATATGTTTGAGACAGTAACCGTAACAAAAATGTATGAGAGCATTGGCTCTCAGATATATTTGAGTCCGTCGTCATATTGTTCGACTTCTTACACTCTGACAGGTGATAAATTTCTGGAGGAATGGAATTGGCAGGCGTCATGTGAGAGTGTTGTAATACCTCCGATTGCTGTACTTGTCAAAACCGAAGCAATACAAGAAAATTCCGATAATGCCAATAGATCGTCACGTCGAATGCGCAGTGATGATATGACAGATAACAATGACGTATCAGACGATGTAAATGATGACGGGTTTTCAGGTGAGGAATCTACGGAGGAAGGTTCAAATCAGATACGTGGTGATGAGGATGGCCTTGGCGGATCAGCTCCTGCATTAATATACTTCAATGCGTATGCGACAGAAGGTGTGATACACCATGAGTGGCAAATGTCGAAGGATCCTGACTTCGCTACAGTAGATTATAGATTTAATGAACAAAATCTTGAATATACATTTACAGAGGAGGGGACATTCTATCTACGCTATATCGGGTCGAACTATGACGGCAGTTGTGAGTCAATAGGCGATACGTACAGGGTGACAATCGGTGGTTCTGAATTACTGTGTCCGAATGCTTTCACTCCCAATGGTGATGGTATAAACGATAAATGGAAAGTAGCATACAGATCATTATTGGATTTCAAATGTTGGATATTCGATCGTTACGGTCGTCAATTATATTATTTTGACAATCCGGATGACGGGTGGGACGGTATGAGAGGTGATAAGGCTGTAAGTCCCGGAGTGTATTATTATGTAATACAGGCTACCGGAGCAGATGGTAAGAAATATAAGAAGAGTGGTGACATTAATATCATCAGACATGTGGAAAGATCAGAATCTTCAGCCAATGGATCGGATGAATATTAATCAGAAGATATTAGTGTCAAAAAGATAATAAAACAAATGAATGAAAAACATATCGGTGCATCAGAGAGTGTAGAAGTAGTAGGAGCTCGAGTGCACAACCTAAAGAATATAGATGTTACCATTCCGCACAATACTTTGACTGTAATCACAGGTCTGAGTGGATGTGGTAAATCATCTCTGGCTTTTGATACAATCTTTGCTGAAGGTCAACGACGATATGTCGAGACTTTCTCTTCGTATGCTCGTTCGATGATGGGTCGGCTGGAGCGTCCCGATGTCGACAGCATAACCGGGCTGAGTCCGGTGATCAGTATCGAGCAGAAAACTGTGAATAAGAATCCCCGCAGTACGATCGGGACAACGACAGAGATATATGACTTTTTTCGTTTGTTGTACTCTCGAATAGGTGAGGCCAGGAGCTATCTGTCCGGTCTGCCGATGGTAAAATATACCAAGGATAAGATAGTAGATCTTATCTTGGAAAAGTATGACGGGCGTAAGATATATATACTCTCCCCGTTGGTTAAGAACAGGAAGGGTCATTATAAGGAATTGTTCGAAAATCTCAGCAAGAAGGGTTATCTCAGGGTTCGGGTAGATGGTGAATTACGCGAACTAACTCCCGGGATGAAGTTGGACAGATATCGGAATCACAGTGTTGAACTTGTTGTCGACCGCTTGCGAGCATCGAGTGATGATGTGCAGCGTTTGCGTAGTACAGTAGATGAGGCGTTGCGTCAGGGTGATAAACAGATGATGGTCATAGATGTCGAAAGCGATGAAGTGACACATCTGTCCCAAAGTCTGATGGATCCGGAGACCGGTCTATCTTATCCTGAACCGGCCCCCCATAATTTTTCTTTCAATTCTCCCCAGGGAGCGTGCCGGAAATGTAAAGGTCTTGGTGTGGTAAGTCTTGTGGATGAATCAAAGGTGATGCCCGACAAATCCAAGTCAATTTATGATGGTGGGATCCAACCTTTGGGCAAGTATAAGAATACTTTGATATTCTGGCAGATAGATGCGATATGTAAATTGTACGGATGTACATTAAAGACAGCAATAAAGGATCTTCCGGAGGATGCTCTTCAAGATATCATGAATGGAACGGATGAGATGTTGAAAATAGAAAATGAGACACTCTCCACTCGCCATTATGATGTTGGATATGACGGTCTGGTCAAGTATATAAGTATGCAGCAAGATGATGATGCCGGCGCAGCTGCCAATAAATGGAGTGGCCAGTATTTTTCAGAGGTTACATGTCCGGAGTGCCATGGTGCTCGTCTCAACAAGATAGCATTGCATTATTATATAGATAATAAAACGATAGCAGATGTATCCTCAATGGATATCTCAGCTCTGTATGAATGGACATCGCATCTTGAATCAAAGCTTGAACCCCGTAAGCGAGTGATAGCCGGTGAGGTGCTTAAGGAGATCCGTGGCAGGTTGAAATTTCTATTGGATGTAGGCTTGGACTATCTATCTTTAAATCGTGCGAGCAGTACACTGAGTGGAGGAGAGAGTCAACGAATTCGCCTTGCCACACAGATCGGATCGCAGCTTGTTAATGTGCTGTATATCCTCGATGAGCCGTCGATCGGTCTTCATCAGAGCGATAATATGCGCCTGATCAATAGCTTGAAAACATTGCGAGACAATGGTAACAGTATAATTGTGGTAGAGCATGATCAAGATATAATGATGAATGCCGATTATGTCGTGGATATAGGTCCCGGTGCCGGTGTACACGGTGGGGAAGTGGTATTCAGCGGCACTCCAGCCGAGATGTTGCATAGTTCGACATTGACGAGCAGCTATCTGAATGGCGCCAAACGTATTGATGTCCCGTCCGAGCGTCGTAAAGGTAATGGCAAGTATCTTGAAATCAAGGGTGCAACCGGACATAATCTAAAGGATGTTGATCTTAAATTGCCATTAGGTAAGTTTATTTGTGTAACAGGAGTAAGTGGTAGCGGGAAATCGTCCTTGATCAATGGAACCCTCCAGCCCATCTTGAGTCGTCATTTGTATCGGTCTCTTCAGTCTCCGTTACCCTATAAGGATGTCGAAGGTTTAGATAATATAGATAAGGTTGTGACAGTAGATCAATCTCCGTTAGGTCGTAGTCCCCGGTCAAATCCGGCCACATATACCGGTGTGTTTTCGGATATACGCAAGTTGTATGTTGAATTGCCCGAAGCAAAGATAAGAGGTTATAAACCCGGTCGTTTCTCCTTTAATGTAAGCGGAGGTCGTTGTGAGGCATGTAAGGGTAATGGATATCGCACTATAGAGATGAACTTTCTGCCGGATGTCCTTGTGCCATGTGAACAGTGTCATGGCAAGCGATACAACCGTGAAACACTGGAGGTTAGATATAAAGGGAAGTCCATCTCAGATGTTCTTGAAATGACTGTCAATGAAGCAGTGGATTTTTTTGCAAGTCATCCGACTATATTGAAGAAAATCAAAGTGTTGCAGGAGATAGGTTTGGGCTATATACGTCTGGGGCAGCCGTCGAGTACCCTTAGCGGTGGTGAAAATCAACGTGTTAAGTTGGCTACAGAACTGGCTAAGAAAGATACCGGCAGGACCTTGTTTATTCTTGATGAGCCGACTACCGGTCTCCATTTTGAGGATATCAATGTTCTGCTTCAAGTGATCAATCGTCTTGTGGATAAGGGTAATACGATTGTTGTAATCGAACATAACCTTGATGTTATAAAATGTGCCGACTATTTGATAGAAATGGGTCCTCAAGGTGGAATCAATGGCGGAAAGATTTTGTCGGTGGGCACACCTGAAGAATTGTCAGAGAAATCCGACTTGCCGACAGCCTCATACCTAAAGAAGGCGTTAGGTTCTTAGTTTTGATAATTGCTATTATGTAAAATAGAGAGCTGTTCAGTAGGATATGTACGTAACTTAAGTGCGTTACTTTTTACTTAAAGGCATTCCCAAAGATAAAAATTAAGGCGTCCACCTCTTGGGACGCCAATTTTTATCCTGAGAAATAATATTTGTAAAATCTACATTCTCACTCTATAGATCAGTGTAATTAGACGTTGCAGTATTATTTTATCGAATTCTTGCGTATTAAGAACTGACTGAATACGCTCCGCAGACCGATAACGTGCGGGCTTTTGCGTATTTCCTTCTTATAATAATCAGATTCCTTCTGTGGCAAGGAATTATCACCATTGACGAGTCGATTCATTCCCAATAAGAGCATAGCTATAATAGAGAGCATCAGAATGCTTACGATTATTTGTACCATAGTTCCCATTGTAAATACCTTTTTTGCGTGTTATTCAATAATCATTTGTCTTTAGTTAAAAGAGTTGCGCGCTTGATTATTACTCAGCTTGCAATGATATATATTAATTACATTATCATAACATCTGAATACCGGATAAAGGTTTGCCTGTTGATGAGAAAAAATGAACTTTATGTGTAGTAATATCGTTTAAATTATGATAAAAATATGATTTTT
>CAMWUY010000128.1 GCA_947177615.1 uncultured Porphyromonadaceae bacterium | reverse complement strand
GTATATATGACCGGGGCGGAGCGCCTGCCATCCGGATTTCCATATAAGACCACCTCGGCCACCGGGTTCGGAGGTGTACTCCTGATCGAAGGGATGGATCCCTTCACTCTCGAGACTATGACCCCGCTGGCATACGACATGGCTTGCCCCGTAGAGCGCAACCGTACCGTCAGAGTGTACATAGATGAAAATCTCGAGGCTGTATGCCCGGTCTGCGATTCGCATTACAATGTCACTACGGCAGGAGGCGCACCCACAGCAGGACCGGCGCTGACCGGTGAACACAAATATGGACTGCAGAGATACAGTTGCACTCCGGCCGGATACGGCGGATATTATATCTCCGACAACAGATAATGACCTCTCCCCTCTATACAGGACAATATATTACCGAGACTGCATAAGTCATAGTTCTATTACTAAGTTATGAGCGTTATCGAGAGTATGATATACATGGCGTGGAGGGGTGTGGCGATCGGTATACTGATCTCCGCACCTATGGGGCCGGTAGGTATACTCTGCATACAACGCACGCTTGAGAAGGGACGTAAGGCCGGCTTATACACCGGTATAGGCGCGTCGCTCTCCGATCTGCTATACTGCCTGCTGACGGCCTTCGGACTCTCTTTTATAGAGGAGTTTATAGAGCGCAATCAAGATATAATACAGCTGTTCGGCAGCGTGGTGCTGATATGTTTCAGCATATATCTCTTCCGTAAAAGTCCGTCATCATCATTGCGCAGGCCTGTGCCACAGGGGGTTTCGGCAAGAAAGAATATCCTCGGTGGATTTCTCTTCACATTCTCCAATCCGCTGATACTGCTATTGACCATCGGACTCTTTGCCCGCTTTAATTTCCTGATGCCTGAGATACAATTCTATCATTACATCATCGGATTTATATTCCTTATGGCGGGAGCATTAGTATGGTGGTATGGCGTGACTTTCGTCATCGACAAGATCAGAAAACGGTTCTCATACCGCACGATGAAAAAGATCAACATAGGTATCGGCATCGTCATCCTGATATTTGCGGTGGTGGGTATCATAACGGGAGTGATGGGGCTTACCTCGACAGCCAAAGCTGCTGACCACAGATATTGGAATGAAGTACGGGGCTACGCGCCGTTTGCCGACACGACAGGTGTCAGATCAGTCACACTACATAATGATAAAGCCGCTCCGGCGGTTTTTTCTGTTTATACGGGGGACGTCCCTGATAGTGTCTCCCCCGGGGATGTCTTACGGTCTGCCATACACACTGCCGGTGCGCCTGTAGACTTTAGATTTACCATCGGCAATGAGGCGGCCCATCCTATGCGGCGATATTCGGCTAAGGATGCAGGAGGCAAGACAATGCGCAGTCATCTCCCGGCATGGGGAATGTATATGGCATCGGACAAGGGTGAGTCGGTAGCGATAATGTTGCAGCTCCGTGAGATTGATGAGATGACCGGCCTGCAGCTGGCGATGATACCGAGCATTACAGCATACAGTGAGCATGACACTATCACTACGGAGTATCCGCCGGTCAGGGAGGGAATAAATCTGGGAGCCGAGGAGAACCGTTTCAGATTGACACTTCGCGACGGACATCTGCATCTGAGTGGCGGCCGGCGCTGCGATACCGATATAGTCATTGCTGAGCTTAACGGTTTCAAGGCTGACAGTATCGGTTTCATACTCTCCCCGGGGGCTGCAGTCAGGGTCAGTGACATAGTGCTGGATATCGGTGACACCCCTCACTACAATATCTCGCATGATGCTTTTCCTGACCTTGTCACACTCCGGGACTATCTGAGCCGACAGAAGGATCTGACCGAGGGATACTGGCAACTGTGGGACTATGATCTGGACAATGACTTACTGAGATGCGGAGGTGACTACCGTGTCGCTATCGTGAAACGCGACAACGGTTATGACATCCTCTACCTCTCCGGCGCTTCGACGATGGCATCGCTATGGCAGCCGTTAATGATCAAGGGGGAGCTGCATAACACTCCGATCGAGGGTGTATACGACCTTACATGGTATGACGCGACGGGCTCTCCAATGAGTCACGGACTTAAAGCACAACGTCAGGATGATGACATCCTGACGTTACACTTCCCGGCGCAATCATCAACGCTCAGGCTACATCGTATTTCCGCTCCTTAGCACGTTAGCCACCTGCCGTTTCTCACTTGATGCCGAAGAGTGTCCCTGAGGCGTATGGAGTCAGAATATCTGCAATGGAATAGGCCTTAAGCGGCACCTCGATCTCACCGCTGCTATAAGGCGCGATAGCATACAGACCATATACAAAGGTCACACCATCAGCAGTAACATAAAAGGTCTCCGGCACCTCAATATCCTCAAGATCCGTTATCAAATCATCACGATCGGACAGAGCCGCACGAAGTGTCCCGGCGAGTTGCTCCTCACTGCCTGCCTTGAAGACATCCCTATGGGTCAATATCCTGCCGTCAGAGAGTGAGTAATTGACATATACATTGCTATAGTTGCTGTGGGCTGCACCTTTAGGGTAAGCATAGCTGTAGTTGCGCCATACCATCACCTCAGGCGTCATAAGAACCACACTGAGATCATTGACCACCTGAGAACGCGCCTCAACGCTATCTGCAGACACAAGCTCACGCTTATATCCGCGTGGCAACAGCGGACGTGCGTCACCCTTGTCAAACTCTACAGCCGCTATACGCATCAACGTGTCACGCAGCGCGCTGATATCACGCTTACCTATCTTGACAGGGAGCATTCCGGAGCCGTTGCATTGCCAATAGACAGCATCCTCCTCAACATCCACGCTATCCGTATCAACCTCAGCTATAGCCGAATAGTTGTATTTTTCAAACTCCATAACCTCACGGTTGTCAGTATTGCCACAACCGGCAAATACCAGTAACGCCATACCGGCAGACAGAAATGCAATTCTGCTCGCAATTTTCTTCATTATCCAAATTTGATATACTGTGTCTCTGAATTGAGCCTTATTAACGTAGTGCGCTCTTCATTTATTGCTCTGAATACTGATTTATTTTCAGAAATGTTCACCAACTGCCGGACGCACCCCCTCCGCTGGACATACCGCCACCGAAACTGCCGCCTCCGCCGAAGCCGCCTCCGCGGCCGCCACCGCCACCTAACATTGATCCGATGACGGCTCCGGCCAACAATGCCGAACTGTCATCCGTCTTTTTCGGTATACGGTAGTGAACATCGTGACGATGATTGCAGAATTCACACTGATATGATCGCACTCCTTCTCCCTCACTGCGGGTCGTAGGACGAACTATGACCTTGTCACATATCAGTTTCATCGCCACAGTGCCGCAATTCGGACATTTAGTGTATCGCTTCTGTTTCTCGATATAGGGGAAACGCTCGATCGTGCCACAATCCGGACACTCCCAGACGTCATAATCGATCGTGCCGAGCTGCTCCTCAAAATCCTGTGATGGAGAGAGGAGCAGATTATCCTCCTCCTCACCGAGCTTGTGCATCTTGGCTCCACATGTAGGGCAGATCTCGGCACTGTTGCGCGCACGGCGATACATAAACAAGGCTACCAGCGCGACAGGGAGCGTACTGCCCAACGAGAACAACAGACTCCAGAAATAGATACTCAGACGATTGCGCCACAAGACGGCGCGTTGATACTTGGCCAGTTTACGACTATCCACCCAGGTAACCAGAAACAGACATAACGTAATGAAGAAGGCACATACGGCCACCATCTTTATAAAATCCCATATCACATCCCCATTCAGTGTGCGGAGTGTACCTGCTGCGGTCTCACCCTGTTCGCTACGCAATTCATCAGCCACAGCGGGATCGGTCATCGCAGCATATATCGTCTCGGTAGCACTATTCAGAGCCTGAGCTACGTTATCACCGGCCACCATGGCGGGGCGGATATCGTTGCGGATGATATTGGCGCAAGCGATGTCGGTCAGTACACCCTCGGCACCACTACCCACCTCAATGCGCACTTTATGGTCATCGTATACCATGACTATCAGCACACCATTGTTCTTATCAGCCTTACCGATCCCCCACATCTTGAATAGATTGTATGAATAGTCCTCGATTGACATGCCGTCAAGTGTCTTGATGACACATATCGCCATCTCGCAGGTGGTCCGGGCACGCAGTCGGGCTATCCGCTCATTTATCTGTGTGGTAGCGGCTACCGGCACATAATGATAGGGATCGTATATGTAATTATCGGCGTCGGTCAGGTTGGGACGCTCGGGATAGGTAACATCCCCGGCATAAACCGCCGCATTTCCGGCCAGCACTGTGATGACCAGCAGGATAAGACGTTTCACAACAGATAGATTACTCATTGATGAAAGAGATAGATTAGTTGAAGATAGATATGTTTATTTTTAACTATGTATTTGAATTTGTGTATACTGACTTTATACAGCCGGAAGGCTGAGTCCGCGCAACTGCCGGTACAGATTGAGAGCATATACATCCGTCATGCCCGACACATGGTCAAGCATACCCTGCAGACGCGTGTACATATCGGGTGAGCGCATCGAATATTGAGCCGGCACCTTCTCCAACAGCAGGCGTGATATATTACGTTCGGGATACATCACAGCCTCCAGGAGTGTACTTAACAGATATGTCAGAATGCGATTGCCCGCTATCTCTATATCCACGACCTCGGATGCATTGTATATCTTGGACCACGCTGTCCGTGAACACTCTATATATGCCTCGTTCAGCAAATCGGACTGATGTTCGATCAGGGAACCCTCGAACTCTCCACGCAAGATACTCTCCTCATTGTCGGCAAACACACGGGCGCAATCGCTCACCATCGCACCGATGACATTCGAACGTAGATACCCTATCTGCTCGTTCGGGTCATGCAACCGCGACATCGTTTTATCCATACGGGAGTGATCGGAGGGCTCAAAAAAACGCTTCAACAATCCCTTGACCTCTTCGGTCGAGAGTATCCGCAGACGATGCGCGTCTTCGATATCCATTATCTGGTAACAGATATCATCGGCCGCCTCCATCAGATAAACAAGCGGATGACGCGCGAACACACCGGGAGATTTCTCGGGTATTCCGAGCTCTGCGGCGATACGACGATATATCTTCTCCTCGCTTTCAAAATAGCCGAATTTACCTTTTTCCCCGGCATGAAGCGAACTGTACGGATATTTCACCACCGAAGCCAACGCGCTGTATGTCATGGCGAACCCACCGGCACGGCGACCTTCGAACTGATGTGTCAGAAGTCTGAAAGAGTTGGCATTACCCTCGAAGTTGACAACATCGCTCCATTGACGTTCAGTGAGATACTCACGCACATTCTGACCCTCACCCTCCGTAAAGAATGTCGAGATAGTCTTCTCGCCGCTGTGTCCGAACGGAGGGTTGCCCAGATCGTGACACAGACAGGCTGTCGCCACTATATCGCCTATATCATACAGTTTCTTACGCTCATCCTTATCCACAATATTCTCACGCAACCGATTGGCAGCCTCACGAGCCATCGACCGACCTACAGACGACACCTCCAGACTGTGGGTCAGTCTGTTGTGAACAAAGACACTCCCCGGCAACGGAAACACCTGCGTCTTGTTCTGAAGTCTGCGGAATGGTGATGAGAATATAAGTCTGTCATAATCGCGCTGAAAGTCGCTACGGGTATGGTTGCGAGGATCGTGATACTCCTCCATACCAAGCCGTTTGTCATTTATCAGGCGGTTCCAATCCATACGAATGACTTCCGAAATATTCCGCTTATCTTCAACAATTCTATTATCCACTCTCATCAACATCGATGATAATACTTTTTTTCTTTCCCACACATACGGATGTCAAAAACTAAGACCCCATTACACAAAAAATGTTAAAATCCAGGGCGGACTATTTTTGAGATAAATAGTTCATTCT
>CAMWUY010000127.1 GCA_947177615.1 uncultured Porphyromonadaceae bacterium | reverse complement strand
TTGCCGTATCAATGGGAGATTATGCCGCCTCAGGAGGCTACTGGATATCTTGTGGCGCCGATAGAATATTTGCTGATCCATTGACCATTACCGGCTCAATCGGCATTTATGGTCTCTTGCCGAATGTAGAGGGGTTGGCGCATAAGATTGGTGTTAATCCTCAGACCGTATCAACTAATCCGGAGTCCGATTTCCCCTCATTGTTCAAGAAAATGACCCCGGAACAACATGCCGCAATGCAGACCTATATCGAGAAGGGATATGACAAGTTTATCAACCGCGTGGCCAAAGGTCGCAAGATGTCTCCCGCGAAGGTGCGTCTCATAGCTGAAGGACGTGTATGGGCTGCTCCGACGGCAAAGAAAATAGGACTGGTGGATGAACTTGGTCAATTGCAGGATGCCTGTGATTGGGTCAAGGGCAAACTGGATGCTGACCAAAAGTATGATATTGTCGCCTATCCCAATTATACACCCGGTTTCTGGGATATGATACAATCCGCCGGACAGTCAGCAGTGATGAGGGTTATGACCGATAATATAATGCAGATGGCTCCGGATGCAGTTTTCGGTCAGAAGGCTGCTGATATATTGAAACAGAAACCTGCGCAAGCCCGGATGATTGACATCAGGTTTGTATACAGATGATGTCCGAATATAGATAATATTTATCTGTTATGATAAAATAATATAAATATAGTGAAGTCTACTGTTGATAAAATACTCACTGCAATATTGACCCCGATGTCATGGCTATATGGTGTTGTGATGTGGGGACGCAATAAGTTGTTTGATGCAGGTATCCTCAGCGAGGTCGAATACGACATACCGGTCATCGGTGTCGGCAACCTCACCATCGGTGGTACCGGCAAGACACCACACGTCGAATACATCATTGGTTCTCTATGCCATGATTATAAGATTGCGATGCTGAGTAGAGGTTATAAACGTAAGACCCGCGGATTTATATTAGCCAATCATCGTAGCACTCCCGAGAGTATAGGAGACGAGCCGTGGCAGATATACAATAAGTTTTCACCCAATATCAAGGTTGCCGTATGCGAAAACCGTCGTAAAGGTATTGAGGAACTGACCCGACTCTTCCCCGATCTCGATATGATAATCCTGGATGACTCGTTCCAGCATCGATGGGTCAAGCCGACGGCATCGATTTGTCTTATGGAATATGGACGACCGGTATATCAGGATAAGCTTCTTCCGTTAGGACGTCTGCGCGAAAGTACTTTTGAACTCAACAGGGCAGACATGGTGATTGTCACCAAGTGTCCGGACAATGCCACGCAAATAGAGTTGAGGATAGTGGCCAATGAATTGAACCTCATGAAGTTCCAGAAATTATATTTCTCACGATATAATTATGAGGAACTCAAGCCTATCTTCCCGGATGAAAATCCATATTCCGGATCGTTGCTGCATCTGGGCAGCAACGACTCCGTTCTTCTTCTCACCGGGATTGCGCATCCACGATATTTTGTACGCCATTTCAGGGAATTCCCTTTCAACAAGCGGGTGATGCATTATGCCGATCATCATAATTTCTCCCGGAGGGATATCGCCGATATAGAGCAACGTTTTCGTGATATGAAGGGTGAACGCAAGATGATTATCACTACTGAAAAGGATGCAGTCCGCCTGTCACATAATCCTTATTTCCCAAGCGAATTGAAGCCCTTTATCTTTTATCAACCCATAAGTGTTCAGATGATTGAGGGACTCTTCGATCACGACAATGATCTGATTCCGGATATTAAGGAGGCTATCAGTCAGTCGCGAAATAATTTGCCTTCATAGACTATATATATCGATATAATGCATATTAATCACCGCAAATATTGGATATTCGGCAGCTCTTATCTCTTATAATAAAATTACATAAAGATAAATCATCTTAAATTTAATATACAATGGAAAAATCAATGCTCGACATCATCCGTCAGACTGCGGATTATATTCGTGCCGAGGTGGGTGAGATGCCCAAGGTAGGTGTCATACTTGGCACAGGACTCGGTGATCTGGTCAACCATATCGATATCCGTAAGGAATTGGATTATCATACCATTCCCAATTTCCCCGTTTCTACAGTTGAAGGTCACAGTGGCAAACTGATATTCGGCACTCTCGGCGGTAGGTACATCATGGCTATGCAGGGCCGTTTCCATTACTATGAAGGCTATGACATGAAGCAGGTCACATTCCCTGTCCGTGTTATGCGCGAGCTCGGTGTGGAGACACTCTTTGTCAGCAATGCTGCAGGCGGTATGAACAAGGAATTCCGGGTTGGTGATGTTATGGTCATTACCGATCATATCAATCTCTTCCCTGAAAATCCTCTGCGTGGCAGAAATTATAATGAACTCGGACCACGTTTCCCGGCAATGACAGAAGCTTATTCAGCAGAATTGATCAAGTTGGCCGATAAGATTGCCGCTGACGGAGACATCCGTCTGATGCATGGTGTGTATGTCGGCACAGCCGGTCCGACATTTGAGACTCCCGCCGAGTATGAGTATTTCCGCGTTATCGGAGGCGATGCTGTCGGTATGTCTACAGTACCGGAGGTTATCGTGGCAAATCATGCCGGAATGAAGGTGTTTGGTGTCTCTGTCATTACCGATCTGGGTGGCAAGGATATCAAGGAGGTTCCGACCCACGAGGAGGTACAGAAGGCCGCTGTCAAGGCTCAGCCTGTCATGACACATATCATCAAGGAGATGCTCGCTCAAATGTGATCCTATGACTCCTTTCCCCTGCATTAACATTTTTTGTGGATAGGAGTCTAAGTCCGACAGGACAGTCACTTTAATATTTTGATAAAAAGATAAATTTTGACCCTGGTTCACCAGATATGACATCTCCCGAAGAATATAAGAATGAACTTCGGGAGATGTTTCTGCATTTTATATTATATAATTATATTTAAAAGTATGAGCGAGAATACCTCTGATAATAATACTCCCGTCGAGACAGAAATATCATCTTTGGGAGAATTTGGTCTTATAGAGAGGCTGACCAAGGATTTCCGGATGAAAAATGCCGGTACTAAATTAGGTGTAGGTGATGATGCTGCCATTATAACCTGTGGCGACAAGGATATGCTTGTCACCACAGATTTATTGCTTGAAGGCATCCACTTCGATGTCAGATATGTACCACTGAAGCATCTTGGATATAAAGCTGCGGTTGTCAATTTCAGCGATATATATGCCATGAACGGCACGCCTCGACAGATTACAGTCAGTATCGGTGTGTCAAGCAGATTTACTGTCGAGCATCTGGAGCAGATTTACGAAGGTATCAGATTGGCTTGTGAGACGTACGGTGTTGATCTGGTCGGAGGTGACACATCGGGATCGGCTTCCGGATTGGTCATTTCCATTACTTGTATCGGTGAGGCTGATGCTGATAAGGTCGTAAGACGGAGCGGCGCACACGATACCGATCTTATTTGTGTAACTGGTGATTTAGGTGCAGCCTTCATGGGACTCCAGTTGTTGGAACGTGAGAACAGTGTAGCTGCTCAAAGCGGTGACCCTGATTTCCGCCCTGATTTTGCCGGTAAAGAATATATACTGCAACGTCAGTTGCGTCCTGAAGCCCGCAAGGATATAATAGAGCAACTTGCCCGGCACGATATTGTGCCGACATCCATGATGGATATCAGTGATGGCCTCAGCAGTGA
Source organism: uncultured Porphyromonadaceae bacterium (assembly GCA_947177615.1). Lineage (GTDB taxonomy): Bacteria > Bacteroidota > Bacteroidia > Bacteroidales > Muribaculaceae > Lepagella. The sequence continues at coordinate 2,308 of CAMWUY010000127.1, read as the reverse complement.
GCTGCTTCATATATGTAAGGCCTCTGACTGCGGATGTCGTGTCTATGAAGATAGAATACCGATTGACTACCAGACCGCGGTTATGGCCGAGGAATTTAATATAAATCTTGTGACAGCTGCCATGAATGGAGGTGAGGACTATGAATTACTCTTCACTGTACCATTGGTGGATAAGGAGAAGGTTGAGAAGATAGAGGGTGTACGGCTGATAGGATATATCACCAAGCCCGGTCTGGGAGCTTATATGGTGACTCGCGACGGTGGCGAAATACCCATCAAGGCACAAGGATGGAATCATCTCTTTTAACATTTCTTTTGACAAGTCAGCTTGATGACTTTGATATTTTAAATTTGTTTAACACTAAGAATTATTTGCTTAGGTGATTATGTGTTATTTTTGCATACAAAATATAGACTATATACTCATATCTGCATTTTAACCGTAATCAAAAACTATAATATACCGTCATCCGACCGGATTATCATATCAAATTGGTACATGAAGTCGGATGACGTCTAAAAAGATTTATTCATGAGCGAAATAGTTAATATTCGTGAGCTTAATGATGTAATAGCATCCAAGAGCGGATTTTTGAACCTTATCCGTAACGGCATGAGCCGTCGTATTATTGGTCAGAAACATCTTGTTGACTCTCTGCTGATCGCTTTGTTAGCCAATGGTCATGTACTCCTCGAGGGTGTACCCGGTCTTGCCAAGACCCTTGCCATCAAAACTCTTGCAACTCTGGTCAGCGCCAAGTATAATCGTATCCAGTTTACACCTGACTTATTGCCTGCGGATGTCATCGGCACACTGATATACAGTATAAAGCGTGAGACTTTCGAGGTCAAGAAGGGTCCTGTTTTTGCCAACTTTGTTCTCGCTGACGAGATCAACCGTGCTCCGGCCAAGGTGCAGAGCGCATTGCTGGAGGCCATGCAGGAGCGACAGGTGACTATCGGTGACGAGACTTTCCCGTTGGATCGGCCCTTCCTTGTAATGGCGACTCAGAACCCGATAGAACAGGAGGGTACTTATCCGCTGCCGGAGGCACAGACTGACCGTTTCCTGCTCAAGGTTATCATCGGCTATCCCACCAAGGAGGAGGAACGTGAGATTATCAGACAAAATGTCGCTGATGCTCTTGACGAACTGAATGCTGTGGTGTCCAAAGAGGAGATCCTGGATCTTCAGAAAGTTGTAACTCAGATATATATTGACGAGAAGATAGAAAACTACATAGTCGATATAGTGTTTGCCACTCGTGAGCCCGGCAAATGCGGCCTCAACGATATAGAGGATATGATAGAATATGGCGCATCTCCGCGTGCTTCTATTTCTCTTGCCAAGGCAGCCAAGTCATACGCCTTTCTCCAGGGACGCGGATATGTCATCCCGGAGGATGTCAGAGCCGTATGTCACGATGTCATGCGCCATCGTATAGGTCTCACATACGAGGCGGAGGCTAACAATATCACTACAGACGATATTATCACCAATATTTTGGATAAGGTTCAGGTGCCTTGATAGTCTGCTGTCCGTTATAATTTATCTTATATGGATGCCAAAGAGCTTCTGAAGAAAGTTAGGAAAATTGAAATTAAGACGCGAGGTCTTAGCCAGAATATTTTTGCAGGTGAATATCATTCTGCCTTTAAGGGTCGCGGTGTCATCTTCTCGGAGGTACGCAAGTATCAGCCGGGTGATGACGTGCGCGATATCGACTGGAATGTCACCGCCAGGCAAAATGATGTCTACGTCAAGGTCTATGAGGAGGAGCGCGAACTCACCCTTATGCTGCTTATTGACGTCAGCGGAAGTGGCGATTTCGGAGCCGTCGGTGTTCAGAAGAAGGAGATGATGGCTGAGATCGCAGCTACTCTCGCTTTTTCATCTCTGCAGAATAATGATAAGGTCGGTGTGATTTTCTTCTCCGACAAAATAGAGAAATATATCCCGCCCAAGAAGGGTAAGAAACATATTCTGCTCATTATTCGGGAGATTATGGACTTTAAGCCCGAATCGCGTGGCACTGATATCAACTGCGCGCTCGAGTTTATGCTCACGGTTATAAAGAAACGTGCCACCGTCTTTCTTATGAGTGATTTTATTGATACTCACGATTATGAGTTCAATATGTTGATGGTGAGCAAGAAGCACGAATTGACAGCCCTGCAGGTCTACGATGAGCGTGACAGTAAGTTGCCTGATGTCGGTCTGATGCATGTAGAGGATCTTGAGACAGGTCGGACCCGTTGGATTGATACCTCATCCTCACGTGTGCGAAAGGCCTACGAAAAGGCATGG
>CAMWUY010000126.1 GCA_947177615.1 uncultured Porphyromonadaceae bacterium | reverse complement strand
GATACAGTAGAATTGGTTACATTTACAGACGGTCTTGACCAAGGCTCGTTGGCCATGACCGATAAATATGAGGATAAACTCGACTACCTGAATGATGTCAGTGATCGTATATCGTCAAGTACAGTTGCCGGTAAAAAGATAGTAGCTTACACCATCGGTCTGCGAGGTAGCGATGTTAGTGACAACGCGCTGTTTACCGACAATCTAAAAAAACTTTCAAATCCCTCGTCCAACGGTAAGGAAGTTTCAGCAATGTCTGCTGTCAATGCTGAATTTGAAGCTATCGCAAAGACTCTTTCAGAGAGCAATTATGTACAGAAACTCACACTAAAATGCCCTGTTGTTTCAAACGGTGCAAAAATCAGATTTACACTCGATGGGACGTCTGCCTCAAATAATGTTAATTCAGCTAAATTTTATATAGAGGGCACATATAATTACCGTGAGAGAGCACTTGAGAATATAGTATATGGTGGAATGGATTGTGGTAGTGGCGAAAAAGTGTATGGAGTTCAGGAGGGAATATTCGTTACATTCGACTTCTCTAATATACGTACGAATAACAATGTGTTGTTAAAACCCGCAAATATACGTGAATGGGAATATGTGTCATCAAGTTCAAAGTGGCAGATTAACTCCGAATTTGACACGGAAAATGGTGCTGAAGTTGAAGTGACCCGCAGTTCTGCTGCCATCATGCTTGTCCTTGACTGTTCAAGCTCGTTGAAAAATGATTTCTCTACTGTGCAGACAAGTGCCAAAAACTTTATAAATGTATTGTATAAAGCCATAATCGGAAGTGAAATACCGACTCCGGGTCCAGACCCGACTCTGTCAAATAACATCAACGGTCACGAATATGTGGATTTGGGTCTGCCAAGCGGTCTTAAATGGGCGACTTGTAATGTTGGGGCGTCCTCTCCAACAGATTATGGCGATTACTTCGCGTGGGGTGAGATAAAGCCCAAATCTAACTACACTGTTTCAACCTCTATTACCGCGAATAAAAGTATAGGTGATTTCTCCGGAAATGTAAATTATGATGCTGCCCGTGCCAATTGGGGAGGTACATGGAGAATGCCATCAGATACAGAAATGAGAGAATTGGTAAACAAATGTACGTGGGTATGGACTTCTAAAAGCGGAGTCAAGGGATGTTTAGTAAAAGGACCAAATGGGAATGAAATATTCCTGCCTGCGACCGGTGAGTTCTCTGGTGAGTCGCTCTACAATTGTGGCTTTGAAGGCAACTATTGGAGTTCTACGCCAGATCATACAGATTATGACGGGGATAGATTGGAGTTTGACGTTCACTTCGACGGATTAGGCATATCCGTGCAATGGTCAAATCGTCCTTACGGCTATAGCGTGCGGCCGGTCTCAGAATAAAGCGAAGCGTGTTTAATTCATTTATTTCTTTGGTTAATTTACCCGAGATCTCCCGGGTCTCGGGTAAAATCTTACAATTCAATAGCAGCGGTATATGTCGCGGAGCGGCTGCTCCTTGTCGGATTGGAAAAGATAGCCAGCTAATTCAGTTATCTTACATAAATGGTGATGTGGCGAAATTGTCGTATCAAGGGTGATTTGGGAATAATGGTTCAGAAAAAATTTATGTGGAATGAACTTTTTGGAGGGTGATGATGTTTTAATTTCAGAAAGTAAGAAATCGTTTCATGATGTTAGGTTAGTTAAAAAAGTATTATGGAAAACAACAATATCGGCAGTCTGTGAAGGCTGCCGTTATTGTTATATAATGTTACTGCAAAGGAATAAAATAGAATAAAATTGTATATTAATAAAAGAGTCCACGTCGTTTAGATAGATGGTAAGGTGAAGAAAAAGATTATTGGTGCGATTTTTGAACTTGATTTTGATAGTTTATAATCACTAATTATCAGTTATCACCGCAGGGACGGATTATGATTGCCGGATTTTTATTATCTTTGCTTGTTATGGATTTTAAACTTACATCAAAATACAAACCGACAGGTGATCAACCGGACGCAATCGCGGAATTGTCGGCCGGCATTAATGCCGGACTTCCATACCAGACGCTTTTAGGTGTCACCGGTAGTGGAAAGACATTCACTATGGCCAACGTCATCCAGGAGGTGAAACGTCCGACATTGATACTCTCCCATAACAAAACACTCGCGGCTCAACTGTATGCTGAATTCAAGACGTTCTTTCCGGAAAATTCAGTTCAATACTTTGTGAGTTACTATGACTATTATCAGCCCGAAGCATATATCCCCTCTTCTGACAAGTATATTGAGAAGGATCTGATGATCAATGATCAGATTGAGAAACTCAGACTCTCCACTGTAGCGGCACTGCTTTCCGGCCGACGTGATGTAATTGTCGTCTCCTCAGTAAGTTGTATATATGGTATGGGTAATCCCGAGGATTTTTCCCAGACCGTTATTGAAATAAAGACGGGACAGTCTATCAGTCAGCGAGCCTTTCTCAGAAAGTTGGTGGAATCACTATATTCCCGTAGTGAGATTGACCTGAGAAGCGGTCAGTTCAGAGTAAAAGGAGACACTGTCGATATTATGCTCTCATTTGAAAATATACAGTTGCGTGTTATATTTTGGGGAGATGAGATTGAAAAAATACAGACTATAGATCCGGATTCCGGTATAGTATTGAGTTCGTTGGATGGTTTCAGGATATATCCGGCCAATATATTTGTAGCATCCAAAGAACGTACCGCTCATGCAGTTGATCAGATATCCATAGATCTCGGCAAACAGGTCGAATTCTTTAGAAATGAAGGGAAACCATTGGAGGCCGAGCGACTTCACGAGAGGGTAACTTATGATCTCGAAATGATCAAGGAATTAGGGCATTGCAGCGGTATTGAAAACTATTCACGCTATTTTGATGGCCGCGAGCCCGGAGCGAGACCATTCTGCCTATTAGATTATTTCCCAAAAGATTTTCTCACTATTATAGATGAGAGTCATGTCACATTGCCTCAAATCAGAGGTATGTACGGAGGAGACTTTTCGCGCAAGACCAATCTCGTCGAATATGGATTCAGACTTCCTGCGGCTATAGATAATCGCCCGTTAAAGTTCGATGAATTTGAAAGACTGACTCCTCAGGTACTATACGTCTCCGCTACCCCCGGTGACTATGAGTTGCAGAAATCCGATGGAATTTTTACGGAACAAGTAATTAGACCCACAGGGTTGCTTGATCCGGAGATTGAAGTCCGTCCCACCATGAATCAGATAGATGATCTGATGGAAGAGATACAACAACGTATTGAGGCCGGTGAACGCACACTTGTCACGACACTGACCAAACGTATGGCTGAGGAATTGGATGAACATTTGCGTAAATGGGGTGTGCGGAGTGCTTACATACACAGTGATGTACATACATTGGATAGGATTGCCATACTTGAAGACTTGCGCAATGGTGTCTACGATGTCTTGATCGGTGTCAATCTTTTAAGAGAGGGACTTGATCTGCCGCAAGTAGGATTGGTCGCTATTCTGGATGCGGACAAAGAGGGTTTCCTGCGCAATCACCGATCATTGACACAGACAGCAGGAAGAGCGGCCCGCAATGTAAACGGCAAGGTCATAATGTATGCGGACAAGATAACCGATTCGATGCGTATGACTATTGATGAGACCGAACGTCGTCGAGCTAAGCAGAAGAGATACAACGAGGAACACGGTATAGTCCCGAGACCTATTGTGAAATCAACTTCTACAGATCTTTTGTCTGATAATTATAACACTCCGGACAAGCGTCCGTTCTCATCAGACAACAAGAGCTCCCACTCATCAAAATCAAGTAAATTATATCCCGAACAGCAGGCATATATCGAAGAGAAATCCCGTGTGGAACTCGTTGCTGATCCGGTCACTGAATATATGAGTCCTCAGGAACTGCAACATCGTATCTCCGTGCTTCGTGAGCAGATGCTTACCGCCGCCCGCAAAACCGAATTTATCGAGGCTGCACAATTGCGCGATGAAATCATGGCTCTGACTGAAAAATTAGAAAGTCTGACACAATGACACCCCGATTCGACACTTCGTTATTCCTTCCCACTACAAAGGACGAGATCAACCGTCTGGGATGGGATCAGCCTGATATCATATTATTTTCAGGCGATGCTTACGTTGATCATCCATCGTTTGGAGTTGCTGTTATCGGCAGGGTTCTTCAGGCGCATGGATATAAGGTGGCAATCGTGCCGCAGCCGAATTGGCGTGACGATCTCAGGGATTTCAAGAAATTAGGTAAGCCCAGATTATTTTTTGGTGTCTCACCCGGTGCCATGGATTCTATGGTCAATCATTATACAGCCGCTCGACGTCTGAGGCATGACGATGCATATACCCCCGGAGGCAAACATGGAGCCCGTCCCGATTATCCGTCAGTAGTATATACCAAAATTCTAAAGGAGTTATATCCGGATATTCCGGTTGTTGTCGGAGGTATTGAAGCCTCACTCCGCAGAGTCTCCCATTACGATTACTGGCAGGATCAGTTACGCCCGTCAATCCTGCTGAGTGCGCCAATGGATATGTTAATCTACGGTATGGGAGAACGTTCGGTTGTTGAAATAGCAGACAGACTGAATAACGGTGAACGGATAGAGGATATTACCGATGTGCCGCAGACAGCATACCTTGTCAGTCAGCCCGACATAAAGGAGAATGAGATTGTACTCAACAGTTACGAAGAGTGCGCTCGTGAAAAGAGAAAACAATCGGAGAATTTCAAGACAGTAGAGATCGAAAGTAACCGGATGCAGGGTCATAGAATATGGCAACAGAGCGGCAGCCAATGGGTTTGCATCAATCCGATGTATCCCCCGATGACAAGTGATGAGATAGACGCTTCATTTGATTTGCCCTATACCCGTTATCCGCATCCCCGGTATAAAAACAAGGTTATACCGGCGTATGATATGATACGTCATTCGGTCAATATGCACAGAGGTTGTTTCGGAGGATGCGCATTCTGTACCATATCCGCGCATCAGGGGAAATTTATCGCTTCCCGGTCAAAAGAGTCTATATTGTGTGAAGTGAAACAAGTTACGCAGATGGATGATTTTAAGGGGTATATATCTGACTTGGGTGGTCCGTCAGCCAATATGTACAATATGGGTGGATATGATAAGAAAATATGCGAGAAGTGTATCCGCCCATCGTGCCTGCATCCTAATGTATGTCCGAACCTTAACAACAATCATAGTGCTTTACTCGATATATATAAAAGCGTGGACAGTCTGCCCGGTATCAAGAAATCATTTGTCGGGTCTGGGGTCCGCTATGATCTTGCAATGGCTCCTAACCGGTCGGCTGACATTAATGAAGTTAATAGGAAGTATATAGAAAATCTGATCTCCTGTCATGTCAGCGGACGTCTGAAAGTTGCTCCGGAGCATACATCGGATGTAGTCCTTAACGTCATGCGCAAACCGTCGTTTGAATTATTTAAGCAATTCAAGCGGGTATTCGATTCGGTCAATCATCGCAACAATCTGAATCAGCAACTTATCCCCTATTTCATATCATCACATCCCGGATGTCGTGAAGTGGATATGGCAGAACTTGCAGTGATCACAAAGGGATTGGATTTTCATCTTGAGCAGGTGCAGGATTTCACTCCGACTCCGATGACCCTTGCAACAGAGATATATTACTCAGGAATACATCCATATACCGGGGAACGACTATATACGGCCCGAACCGAAACCGAGAAAAAGAAACAGAGAGAATTCTTTTTCTGGTATAAGCCGGAAGCAAAACGTGAGATTGTCGATACTCTAAGGCATCTGCATCGCCCCGATTTGATTACGGCGTTATATCCCGGTGGAGTCAGCAGAGATGGCTATACCGGAGCTTCAGATACAAAAAGATTGTATTATGGAAGCCGCAGGAACAATCCTGACAAACATGATAAAAGACAAAACTTTAACCATAAATCTAACCATAAATCAAAATAAACTAAATGAACAAATTATTGACAACGATGAGCGTACTTTTGCTCCCTGCCATGATTAGCTCATGC
>CAMWUY010000125.1 GCA_947177615.1 uncultured Porphyromonadaceae bacterium | reverse complement strand
TCGTAAATCACTGAGTGTCCGATTGTTATATACTATAACTCCCAAACTCGGGAAGGTAACAAAAAAACCTCACACGACAATACAATCCCTCTTTTTTTAGAGCGCGTTCCTTAAAATTTCGGAATATTTTAAACTTCCCGGAAATTGAGATAATTCTCAATCAATACCAGCTGACACCATTCTGATTTGAGGAGCGCTTGTCATACTTCAGATCCTTGAGCAGTGACGACTTGACCGCAATGGTAAAGTTATACGACTTGTACGGACCTACCGGTACAAACGACGCTGTCATCGTGAAGCAGTGCAGATCGCGCGATACGGAGCAGTTCATATACGCTATCTTGTGAGCGTTAAAGTCGTATGAGCATGACATCGAGATGTTCCAGTTTTTGGTAGGACGGATGTTTCCCGAGAAGGAAAGATTCTGGTTAAACTTCCCTCGGTAGTCCAGCTTGACCGGATCAAATTCGCCGTAGCCGTAATTGACTGAATAATTGACCGTCAGACTCCACGGACACTCCCACTGAGCATAACCATCGACATCCTGAGCCTGCATCTCTTCACGAGCCCGCTGGCGCTCCTCCCGACGTCGTTGTTTCTCATCGACCACCATATCCATATCGTCGTATGACGCATCGTTGGGATCACTCTCGTCCTTAGCGTCGTTATCGTTGTTGTTATTGTTTTTCTTCTTGCGGAATGTATCGTTATTGAATGTGTACGAGAATGATGTACCTGTCGATGCCAGCTTTACCCACCCCTTGCCGGCCTTCCAGCGGGGGACGTTTACCTTGACCGGTCCCCCCGACGGACTAAGCTGATACGTGTACGGATCCCATGTGGCCGACAGATTGAGGTTGAAGTTCTTCACCAGACGCAACATGAGTGACGTATTGAGATTACTCCAGTTGAGCGAGTCGGCTGCGAAGTTGTAGCTCTGACCGATAGTGAAATTTTCGATCAGCGATATCTTCCTAACGCCTGTAGAGTCCTTATCCGACTTGACCTTCATCTCAAGGTTATTGGCAAGATTGAAGGTCATGATCGCTGAAGTGCCGGCAGACGGCGCGCCGAATATGCCGTGTGAGAACTTATTATATTTTCTTACATTCTGATTGCCTCCGGCATCAGTGTATTCGTATTGTCCGAACACGCCCCAGAACGGAGAACTGAAGTCCGGAGCTCCCGAGAAGGTGAGCGTAGGAGTCATGACATGACGGATCATCTGTATCTTGTCGCCAAGAAACTTCATAGGCTTGTAGAAGCCGTATATCTTAGTGTCGAGAGAAATAGAGGCGTTGAAATCAAGCAGGTTGTAGAAGCCGTAAGTCGTGTCACACACTTCGGCAGAGGCATTGGGATTCCATTGACGCTCTATCTTGGATGTGTACATACGGTCATTTATGTTGATGGCCGGTGACACATTGATATATTTCAGCATCGAGAATGTGGCACTGATCGGGACGTTGTGTTTCATGCCGTTACGCCAGTCTTTGAGCAATGATTTGCGGAAGAACTCATTCTGATTGGCGGTCAGCGAGTTTTGAAACTGTCCGGAATACGACAGTTTGATCTTCTCATACCATCTCTCGCCGCCGACAGCGCGTTTGCGTTTGAAGGGGGCTACCTGCGACAGATTGACCGTCACGTTGGGAAACGATACGGAGAGAGTGCTGTCCTGTGTGCGCTGCGACAGACTCGCCGTCGTCGACAGACTCCACTTCGTTCCCGGGAACCGGTACGTCATATTGACGGATGATGATTTGGTATTTTCGGTAAACGAACTGTTATAGTATGAATTCAAGTCATTGCGGGTATATCCGGAGGTCGTGAAATTGACCGACGCCGAGAAATTCATATTCGGATTAGCCTTCGGATCCATCGAGTGATTCCATATCAGCTGAAAGTTATTCTGCTTGGAATAATCGGGCATACCCTTGTCTCCCACGATAGTAGTGATAAACGATATGTCAAATGTGCCGCGAAACTTATAACGTTTCACATACGATGAACGTCCGGTGATGCCCCATGATCCCTTAGTATATATCTCACCGCGCAGGGCCAGATCGACATAGTCGCTGAAGGCAAAGTAGTAACCGCCGTCGCGCATGTAGAAACCACGGTTGTAATCCTCACCAAAAGATGGGAATATGATGCCGGAAGAATACTCCTTGTTGAAGGGGAAGAAACCGAAAGGGAGTGCCAACGGCAACGGCACATCGGCAAGCACCATATAGCCGGGACCGGTCACGACATCTTTCTGAGGTCGCATCTTTCCCTTCGTGATCTTGAAATAGAAGTGAGGGTGCTCATGGTCATCACATGTAGTATACCGACCATTCTCAATATAGAAGGAGCCGTCGTCATTCTTTTTGGTGCGGTCGGCCATCAGAAATCCTTCACCCTGTTCGGTGATGACGTCTGTGATAAATCCGCGCTCAGTCTTGAAGTTATAGCGCATGGTCTTAGACTCATACGTCGTCTTGTTTTCGGTAAAGACAGGATTGCCTGTCGGATGTCCAAGAGAGTCAAGCACTCCGGTAGCTGCGACAGTCGCAGAGTCGAGCTCCAATTCTATATTGGCCGAATTAAGCTTGAATTCACCATATTCCACCTGTGAGTCACCATACAGGTAGGCATTATTGCTGCCAATGAGCAACAGTGAGTCTTTGGCGGAAAATTCTACCGTTGACTTAAGATCGTTGTTGCCACGGTTGATGCGCGATACGCGTGTTCGCTCGGCGTTCAGATTTCTCAGTGAGTCCAGATCTCTATTTTCACCGATGATTGTATCGGTTATGGTCTCATCGATTGTGACGGAGTCATCACCCGTCAATCCGTTGGGGATATATTCAGAAACCCGCAACGTATCTGTCAGGATTTCAGATATCTGACGAAGAGTATCTATCGGCGCGACAGCACCGGTATCCGCCATTTGCGGACCACCGGAGTGTGTGGCGACAGCGTATGCCACCACGCCTATCAGCAGCAGGTATAGATACAATCGTCTCACAATGTCTGAATAATCCTACAAAAGTACAAAAAATATCATACCCTATTTTACAAAATATGTTAAAATCGTACGCTTTATCTCGCGATATACACTCGATCTGCAGCCGATTTGCAGACAATTCAACACAACTCTCTGTGCAGGGCCAGAAAGCGTTCCAGGGGCTTACGTCCATGACGAGCCATCCCCTTGATGACGGAACTGAGGGATTTTCGATGTGTGATATCACCGGATTTTGAGTAAAATTTGTCTGCATAGCAGATTATTTTCTCCTCAATACTGACCGGCAACATATCGCGCCGGGGGAGAGGAAGGTGGTGAGACACGATCTCTTCACACGTCAGCCCCGAACCGGTGTGACGCTCACATACAGCGGCATGACGTGGCAATCCGGCCTCCCTCAGTCGTCGGCTGCCGATAACCCCGTGACAGATATACGGCTCTGTGCCATGACAGTGTATATCGGGAGCGTTACATTCCGACACACCGATATCATGAAGCATCGACGCTTCGTAGATAAACTCCTCATCCGCTCTCAGCTCAGGATGCTTGCGCGCGACCTCCAGAGCCATTTCCGCCACCATTCGGGAATGAGTCTCCAACAGCTTACGCAGATCTGTATCCGACGGATAAAAGCGATATATATCTACCATTTTTCTATGATTGTTATCTTATTGTAATTCTGCCATCTTCATAAGAGTACGGGGTGTGTCTTGCATATTGACACACCCCGACGATATTGCTATGATCCAATTTGATGATCAGTATTGTCAGTCAAGGATCTCACACCAGCCGTGAGTGTCCTCCACTTCGCCAAACTGTATGCCGGTCAGCGTGTTATACAGCTTGGTGGTCAGCGGGCCGGCCTCATTGTTGGTTGAGAATACATATTTCTTGCCGTTGTCGAGGTCATGGATCTCGGCGATGGGTGAGCACACTGCTGCTGTGCCGCAGGCAGATACCTCCTCAAATGTATCAAGCTCCTCTACCGGTATCTGGCGACGCTCTACCTTCAGACCAAGGTCTTCGGCCAGCTGAGTCAGAGACTTGTTGGTGATAGAGGGAAGGATAGACTCTGATGCCGGAGTGATGTATGTGTTATTCTTGATACCGAAGAAGTTGGCAGCGCCACACTCATCAAGGTATTTCTTCTCTTTCGGGTCGATATAGAGCATTACGGAGTATCCGAGATCGTGAGCCTTCTCACCGGCTACAAGTGATGCGGCATAGTTGCCACCGATCTTGATAGAACCCGTACCCTTGGGAGCTACGCGGTCATATTCTCTTGACATGCACACCTTGGTCGGTTTGAAGCCCTCCTTGAAGTATGGACCTACCGGAGATACCAGCATGATGACCATATATTCGTCGGCAGGCTTGACACCTACGCGTGCAGAGATACCGATCTCGAGAGGGCGGATGTAGAGAGATGCACCTGTGCCGTAGGGCGGGATAAAGCGCTCATTGAGTTTAACGACCTTGCGTACCATTTCGCAGAAGAGCTCTACGGGCATCGGTTGCATCTTGATACCCTCGGCAGAGCGGATGAAACGCTTGGCGTTCTCCTCCATACGGAAGATGCGGATTTTGCCATCCTTGCCACGATAAGCCTTAAGACCCTCAAATGACTCCTGACCATAATGCAGGCAAGTAGCAGCTATGTGCAAAGGTACATACTCTGAGTCTGAGACCTCGATCTCACCCCATTTGCCATCCTTGTAAGTGCAACGTACGTTGTAATCGGTCTTTGTGTAGGAAAAAGTCAGATTTTTCCAATCCAAATCTGGTTGATTCATATTACGGTTATAGATTTATGGTTATTTTAATTCTTAATTCATGTTTCTAAAGCGCTACCTTACAAGTCAGTTCGCCGGTCTTTACAATAAAGACTCCGTGAGTGCTGACATTCAGCTGGGATGTACCCGCCGGGAGTGTCTCACTGGATATGAGCTGGCCGAGGATTGTGAAGACTTTGATCTGCACAGGCTTGTTGGTAGTGACGATGATTGTTCCTTTGGTTGCACGGATAGTGACATCCGTGTCACGGGCCGCTACAGGGATCTCGGTACGTTCCGTCTTGGGTGTCTCCCACTTGGGAGACGCCGCAACGCTACGCAGCGGTGCTGACATAAGGGTCAGCGCGCTGAGAAGTACCATGATATGTCGCGTTATTCGTCTCATTAATCTGCGTTATGTGAACCTGTAATGAGGATGAGACGGGTTCGTGCCCGTTTCAAGACGTAAAAATAATAAAAATTATAGAGAGAATAAAAAAAGCGTCCGAAAAAATTAATTTTCGAACGCTTTTTATTATTTGAGTCTCACTCAGAGAGTGTGACCCGGCTTGTCGCGTGTTTATTAGTTGCCTGCGGGAACTACTGCAGCGGCAGCCTCAACAGTCTCGGATACGAGAGCTGAATCGGGAGCGATAGACTCAACATTGATTGAGTCAGCAACAACTACTACAGTGTCGAAGTCTGCAGAATCAATAGCAGAATCAACTGCCTCTTTCTCCTTGTTTGCGCAAGCGGCGAGACCGAGCATAGCTACGGCTGCAACGCCAAGAAATACTTTCTTCATGATTGTTTGATTTGTTATTTGTTTGTTAGTTATACGTTCTTATTTCTCACCCTTGGCGAGCTGCTCTTTGAGAGCCTGAAGTGCTGAGAGGTCACCGAGAGTTGTCTTCTCGATAGAGGGAGCTGCTACCTCCTCCTCACGACGAGCCTGCTTGCGGGGAGCCTTGGCACGCGGTGCCTGTTCGCCCTTCTGAGCGTCCTCTGCGATACGGCTGTGAGACAGGATGATACGCTTGCTGTCCTTATTGAATTCGATAACCTTGAAGCTGAGCTTCTCACCGAGTTGAGCCTGTGAGCCATCCTCCTTGACGAGGTGTTTGGGAGTGGCAAAGCCCTCTACACCACCATCCAGAGCGATTACTGCCCCCTTGTCCATAACCTCTGTGATAGTGCCTTCGTGGATTGAACCAACGGTGAAGGTGTCTTCCATCTCCTCCCAGGGATTAGCTTCAAGCTGCTTGTGACCCAGTGACAGAAGACGGTAACCCTTGTCGATCTCAATAACCA
>CAMWUY010000124.1 GCA_947177615.1 uncultured Porphyromonadaceae bacterium | reverse complement strand
TTCGCTCATAATTCTATAAAAATATATTAATTTATACTATAAGTATTTCAATCAGATATCGACACATCGGCTCACACCGCGCATCAGTACGCAAATATAATAAAAATCCGATAACCGTGCGCACGTCGGAATGTATTTTTTGACCGAGAGCGTTTCTCACTCTGTCAATTTGTCTCTGACTCTATCGGTTACCTCTGAAATTATCGACCGGCAATACTCATTAATGGGATGTTTTGGAGAATATTTTGTTTCAATCGGGTGAAAACCCGCAGATATACCCTAATTCAGGGGTATTGCTTACCTCGGAAATGATATGTAACTTTGTCGAAAGAATCATTAAATTGTCGCAGTAAGACAGAAGATTGCTCTTCTTATGGCCAGGAATAGAAATTCATATCATGAAAATGACCGGTTGCGCACTCTCATTGAGGAGTACCCCCGGTTGTTAGGTGTTATCAGTCGGTTTGGCATCTCATTCGGTTTTGGAGATATGACCGTGCGCGAGGCTTGTGCGCTTGACAATGTAGATGCAGATACATTTCTGGCCGTGTGCAATTTTCTGACTGAGCGTCCTTACAACAATTACGATCTCTCGCTCCCGGCGTTGATGGGATATCTTCGTAAGGCACATACCCACTTCCTGGACTTTCTGCTGCCGGCTATCCGCCGCAAACTTATAGAGGCCATCAACTGCACCGATATCAATGATATAGCATTCCTGCTTCTAAAGTTTTTCGATGATTATGTCGCTGAGGTACGCAATCACATGTATCATGAGAATAATGAGATATACACCTACGTATCTAAACTTCTGGAGGGTATCGTGACGGCTGATTTCCGCATCACCGACTATTCGCTCAATCATGGCAGCATGTCCGAGAAACTCGATAAACTGAAGGATATCTTCATCCGACATTATCATGTACGCGACAATGAGATTTTAACATCGGCGCTGATGGATATTATCGATTGCGGAGTGGAACTCAACAATCATTGCAACATTGAGAACCGGCTCTTCATCCCGGCTGTGGAACGCCTTGAGAAACAGCTGAAAATTGAAACAGAACTTCGCGAAGACACTACCAATGCGCCCTCACCCGAGCGTCAGCTGATTGACATGATGACAGACCGGGAGCGTGACGTGCTGAGATGTGTTGCCAAGGGAATGTCCAACAAGGAGATAGCAGCGGAGCTGTGTCTCTCCATACATACTGTCACGACCTATCGTCGCAATATTTCTGCAAAATTGCAGATACATTCAGCAGCCGGTCTGACGATCTTTGCCATACTGCATAATATCATCGATATCCACGAAGTCTCTCCTTCCGTTTAGCCCCATCTCATACACAAGTATTCCGGATCTCAGGCTCATGAATAGCCATATCTACGATATTTATTGGTATGTGTGAAGGGAGGGGAGATGATTGACACCGATGTATGTCATAAGGATCGAGAGAAATGCGAAGATGAGATATATCAAGAGAAGGCGTGGACTATTTTGCATCTTGAATGATTTATGCAACGGGATGGCGTATAGCAGCATGGTCACTAACGCCCAGGTCTCCTTAGGATCCCAGGCCCAGTAACGCCCCCATGATACATTTGCCCACATAGCACCTGCGATTATCCCCATACCGAGCAGATAGACTCCCGGCAACAACAACATATCGGATAACGACATCATTTTCGTCCTGAGCGATCTGACGAACAATCCTATCAGTGAAAATGGCATGGTCAGTCCAAGCAGTGTATAGGATATCATCACCAGAGAGACATGTATTGACAACCAGGGTGTCGCCAGAACCGGCAAAACAGGTGTGATAACAGGATCCTTCATACCTATCCATGCGACTATGAGCATGAACCCGCTACATAACATCAGTATTCCAATCAGTAATCCGGAATACTCCCTAAGTGCTATAACAGTCGTAATCAGCATAATAACATAGCCGATAAAAGCCATAATATCATACATGGCGACAAGCGGCATCATACCCTCGAGCCACCATCTCCAGCAGAATATCACCACGCCCCCCAACAATGTTACTACAACACAGACCTTTACCAATCTTTCAATATGAACGAAGATGGAGAGAAACGCCGTGAACGCGACAATGATACAGAATATAAACAGCAATCTGACCGGTTTGAGATGATAAAAGAGTATCTCCGCCTCAACAGAGAGGCTTGGTCTCATATCAAGTTGCGGATCCATAACCGGCTGTATTAATTCTCCATTCCACAGATCGGCCAATAGCATCACCCTCTCGTCGAGCTGCAGGATGTCACGATCCAATCTCCCTTCTCCTCCCTGATACAGAAGTTGCGGACGGTAACGTCCCTGACAGTATAAATCTTTGACTGACACATACTGACCCTTGACACCTAAAGGTATGCGCAAAGATTTAGGAACCTTGATCACCCGCTCGGAGGCCCAGTCTTCAGGGAAATATAATAATGAGGCTACAAATGTTTCAGCCGAAAGACCACCGACACGATCCGTGCCGGTAAGTTTGTTGGTGAGGAGCGTAGCCGCTGTCGCAAAGGGTACTGCCTTTCCGCCGAACAATACCTGTTCACGCGCCAGAGAGTCGGCAACGCATTGTGGTACTGCGCGAGAAGCCTCGCCATTATTTGTACCGAAAATAATGGAAACCAAAAGAATACCTGTCAATTTGCCGAGTTTACGTGACCCTCGGGCTGTAATCAATTTCCGACATATAAGTATCAATCCCGATATTGCAAAGAGCAGAAAACCGAGATATACAAAACCGATGCCCCACGGATCATGGCTGACCGTCAATATACTACCCCCTTTATCATCATACGAGGTCTGATAAAGACGGTAAGCACCTATTCTCCCTATTTTGTTAATCGATATACGCAACGTATCGCTCCGCTCGTCTCCATCAACCATCACTTCTGAGATAAAATCATTAGGCATCCTCATCCCGGGATACATCTGTTGGCGGAAGGATAGCAGAGTGACAGTCGCCGGCAATTGGCGAGAACGACCATCCATATCCGTAAATGTATCGGCCGGCACGCCGGGCACAAGATGCAACATCCCTCGATAAGAGGTCAGCGCGGTCACTATCCCCCCTGCGATCATACATACCAATGATATGTGGATCATAAAAACGGTAATACGCGAATACAATCGTTTGACTACGATAGCATAAATCAGAACTATCAGAGTCAGGCACCCGAAGGCCGTCCACCATCCCGAGGAGTAAATACTGACAGGCATAAAGGATGTGGCACCTATAGCCAATACCATGCTGACGACAATAAAGAGAGATATCCTGTCAGAACGGAGCATATTCGGGTCGGTCAATACGTTTTACAGCCATACATTCGGTCTCGATCAGCCATCCGGGACGACATACCGGCGCGAGAAGTATGACGTGCGGCACATCCGGAAAACGTTGTGAGACTATCCGTTCGACAGTGTGATAATCCGCCATATCACGCAGATAGATTATCATATTGGTCACCTCATCCCAGGCACATTCACCTTCGGCCAGCAGTACCCCGATATTCTCCAGCATACGTTCAGTCTGAGCAACTATATCACCCGGCGCCACTATCTCTCCCCTATTATTTATACTTGCCGTTCCGGAAATGTATATATGCCGACGATCGCCATAGTCAACGGCAGTACCACGCTCAAAGGCAACCCCATATTCATACGTCGGATTGAGATGAGACCTGCCATAAAGATACCTGATCTGTTCCGGACGCAGACCGGTATCGGCAAATGCATTGAATGCTACGATCCTCGAAGGGTCTGCAGACTGCCCGGCGATACCGGTAGAGGCTATATAATGAGTCTCCGCGGTCAAACCTTCGCGTGCGAAGACCTCGTTGCGACCCTTGACCACACCGGCATAGTTATTGTCCACATCACGCACATAAAACCATGTACGCAGACAGTGATCGGCCATACGTCCTCCCCTCGCGGCAATGTCGCGACTCATCGTCTCAAGATATTCCATAGTCATGCTGAGTGAATAGGATGAGGTAATGTTTTCATTATCACCAATCCATATACGGCCCAGATCATCAACCCATACACCGTCGCCATTATCCTTAAAGGATGAATGCTGTTGCATTATCACCATCAACACGACCTTGCTACCATCCAACGGCGGCTGCTGTATCACCGAGCGGGCACAGTCATCATGCTCGGGAAGTAGCGAACTCTGATTGGTCACATCACTCATCAGAAACCGCTTGAATACCGGTTTCATATTAAGCCGCTCGGCAATCACTCCGGTTGCCGCACCGATATCCTCAAGCAGCCTGCGGATATCTGTGTTCCGGGGATCACGGTGATGTAATATAATGTAGGCTTCCTCTCTATTATTATCGAAATGTGCCACCCGGGCGATCACATTTGATATGTCAAGTGTGTAGTATCTCATATTATGTCTGTTATGTCTGCAAATAATTTTAATGTCGTCAGTTGGAAAACCACTATTTTATTGACAACCACTCAACGGGGATTGGCTCCGTCGTCAATCCAGTTGCGTATCAGCTCCAGACGCTCACTCCTGACCACTTCGACGGAATGATCATAACGCCAGCCGGAGGAGAGATCACCGCTTAACATATCGTATAACAGACTCTCTCCACTATCTCCGGCAACAACCCGCATCCTCTCCGGATCCCTGACACTCGCTATACCTATCAGCTCGCTGAAACTATTGCCGGCGGTCAGATTGAGTCCGGCGGCTGAATGGTTGGATCCGCCATGACACTGTACACATGTAGTATTGAAAATATCACGCTGTATGGTAGCTGCCATAGACATATCACACAGGCCGAAGTCAATATCATATCCGGCTGTCTGCCCTTGCGCGGCATTATATTCCACAGTCGCGAAGGTCGTGACACATCGACGCAATCGGTCCAGCGCACAGAGTGCGATCGTGCTGACCTCGGCAGGAATACCGGTGACTTCTATATGGGCTGTCCCATCTGAAAGTGACGGTGATATATTCTTGGAGATAAGCGCGAAATCATTGCCATCCTCAAATCCGGCAATTGACAATGTGTAACTGTCACTCCATGTATCCTCGTTTCTCACACATACGTCTACCGTCACCCTGCCACCCTCCTGATCCGCCACGGTCGGGGTGTCATCATACAATCTACCCTCATCACAGCCTGTGAGCAGCATCACCGCCGATACGATTAAACCTGTTTTTATCTTCATCTTAGAATGTATATTGAGCCATCACCACGACTGAACTTGTCGCCAATCCGAGGTTGTCCTCATCACGATCCATCTGACGTTCATGTCCCGTGCGTCCGGTGTACTGATACATGGCTTGCAGTTTCAGATTGATTTTGTCAAAGAAATAGTTGGCTCCGACAGACGGCATATTCAATAATCCCCCTTTGGTCGTTGAGTTACGCTCGAAGATGTCGTAACGGAGTGCAGCCTGCAGCTTGGGGGTTACAAAATATCCGACCTGTCCATATCCTCCGAAATAATTGTAGACCTTATCTATTTTCTGACGTTTGGTGAAACTTACCCTCATATAGTAAGCCTCCAGTCCGAAATACCATCTGTTCTTGATCCATGACCATTCGACTCCGAGACGCAGATCATTGGTACTCTCATTTTCACTCTCCACATTGATCGAGCCGGATATGCCGGCCAGCATCTTATTGCTGTTCAGACGTCCCGGATCACCCTGTGAAGCCGGCATGACTCCAAACGGCTGATATGTCAATCTGCCGGCATACAACAGCGACGGTATATGCCAGTCATCGCTTATAGTCTTGGATGCCAGATTGACATTCGGTCCGGTACCGTTGAACACTCCTGCCTGATACCCGAATTTATCTTTGATCATACCATGCACCTCCACACCGAGATCAAAGCCTGTACCGATATGCGGAGTGACGGCATTGAGGGAGTACGGGAGTATGACTGAGGAGGTCAGCGAGGTCGGCATAACGGGGAAGAGTGTCTCGCCTAATGTCGTGAGATAAGCATGTGAAAACGGAGTCTTGAACTTACCAATGCGCACGCCGACCTCAGGTAGAGGACGGATATCGGCCCAGGCTTGCTGCAGGATGGCACCACCCGAGGC
>CAMWUY010000123.1 GCA_947177615.1 uncultured Porphyromonadaceae bacterium | reverse complement strand
CTCATTCTCTATTATCTGACCTTCAATTACATTTCCGTTATTGAGTGTCACATACCCATAGTCCGCATATAACGATGCAATGCCGCACGTCAGCATTGCTGAGAGCATTAATATCTTTGCCATATCAAAAAATTGAATTAAAACCTTTTATCACGCCGGCTTGCTCGAGATCCTTACGTAATTGCTCCTTATTGACGATAACCTTGGCGGATACTTTGTATTGTTTGCCCGATTTGACTACCGCACGTGAGCCGCCGACACTCTCCACATAGTTTTTATAAGCTCCGTTATCACTGAAAAATCCTTCGAAATACTCGGGATGCGATGCTTCCACCGCCGCACTCCCCGCCAATGGTTTCTGATGTTGGCGTAAGTCTTTATTAGAAAATCCCTTGAATAATACACCATGTACAGCCGCCTTACCAAGTTGCTTACTGTCTATGTTCTTATTTTTTGTTAGTACAGAGACTGTCAATAGATATGTCCCTTGAGAACCCGTTCCGGAACCCTCTAATTCATATTCGGGTACCACTGCTGCTGACAAGCATCCTATGTTTATAAGGATGCATCCAAGAAAGAGAATCAGTTTTTTCATCAATTTCCACCTTCTTTCATCAGGCTCACTTGATGAAATTTATAAAAAAATGCGTGAGAGCCAATACTGATTGCTCATTCTGCCTATAGAGGCTCTGGTATGCCCATCGTAACAGAATGAGCAACGTGCAGAAGCCTCACGCAGAAATGTAATATCACAATATTCCATTGTCTTCTCTTCACGACAACAGAAGGGATACTCACACATCCACAGACATCTACCGTTGCTACAGTCTTGGTTACGATTGAAATTTACCAGATTTCTATAGGCCAAGAAGAGCGCCGAGTAAACGCATTAAAATATATGTCTGCTGACTCCCACCCGCTTAAACCCTCATGAGGCCTCTGCGTTTTCAAGTCAGCACGCAAATATAATATTTTTTTTATTATCAGTCCCCCATTTCAATTTATTTTGCTTTATTTTTGATGAAGAATAAGAGCCTACCTAATAATAAATGTTAAATTCTACCGTCCCACATTTTTGAGTACTTTTATTCCTTTGGCTCAATCGCATAGCCAGATATGCTTCATTACTCAAAGAAATAACATCATCTCAAAGCCGCGAGCACTGTATCATTAATCTATTTTGGTTCGACATACGTAATAAATAGTTGGTGGGGTCTTCTTGGTATATCTGAGTTATTTATTAAATTTGCAATATTATATTTAGAATGTCGGTTTATGGCGCAGTGGGTTGATTATGCCTGCGATAACGACTTTGTAGTCAGGACATCGGGCCGGCTCTGTGTTAATGTTAAGGGATGAAGGGGATCATAATATTTACGGTGTTGTAAGGTGAAGGATCGAGATGAGACATATAGCATTTAGCGAGAATACTGACGTGTGGCATAGACGATTGCCCTTTTTCCTGGCTCTTGAGGAGTGGGTGGCCCGTCGTATGCCCGCCGGTGACTATTTCTTTTCGTGGCAGGTGTCTCCGACTGTGATATGCGGGCGTAATCAGGAGATCGACAAGGAGGTGAACCTCCCTTACTGTCGGGAGAACGGTATAGACGTGGTGCGCCGACGCAGCGGCGGGGGGAGTGTCTTCGCCGACCGTGAGAATTTCATGTTCTCCTATATCACGGATGGTGATGATGTGCAGGGTGAATTTGCACGCTATACGTCAATGATAGCGGGGGCTCTGCGGGAGCTGGGTATTGCCGCCGAGGCAACCGGGCGCAACGATATAACGATAGGGGGCAAGAAGGTGTCGGGCAATGCTTTCTATCATCTGCCGGGGAAGTGTATTGCCCATGGGACGATGCTGTATAACTTCGATCCCCGACATCTTGCCAATGCTCTGACTCCATCCAAGGCTAAACTGGAGTCAAAGGGTGTCAAGTCGGTGCCAATGCGCGTGACGTGTCTGAGCCGGGAGGGTATCGGGCTCACACCGTCAGAGTTTGAGCGTTATATCATCGATAGTATCACCGATGGTGAACCGTATATCCTCACCGATGCGGATATCCGGGAGGTTGAGGCTATCGAGCAGGGATATTACGATCCGTCATTTTTGCGTATCAATGGGGCGGGGCGCACATCGTCTGTCGCTTTGTGTCGTGATAAGGAGCATGTGAGCCGCAACAGTATCTTACCCGGCATGGGTGAATACTGTATCGAATACGATTTGGCGGGAGAGGATAGAAGGATAGAAAATATGACGATCTCCGGAGATTTCTTTATGGCCGGAGATGTCGAGAGTGAGATATGCGCCCGTCTGGAGGGTGTAGTCGCGGCAGAGGAGAGCCTGATGTCAGCACTGAGCGGAGTAAATCTGCCGGCAGTGCTGCCGGGTATGACGGCCGACGTATTGGTGTCGCTGATGGTCAGTGATCAAAGGTAGTTAACAATGAGTGAGAATAAGAATATACCGGCATCGGTGATGCAGGTGAAACAACGGTTTTCGATAATAGGTAATTCGCCGGAGCTTATCAACGCGATCGAGCGTGCCGTCAAGGTCGCTCCGGTAGATCTGTCGGTACTGGTGACCGGTGAGTCTGGCTCGGGAAAGGAGTTTTTCCCCCGTATCATCCATGCCTCCGGATCGCGTAAACATAAGAAATATATAGCCGTCAATTGCGGTGCCATCCCCGAGGGTACGATCGACAGTGAACTCTTCGGACATGAGAAGGGAGCCTTCACCGGAGCTATATCGACGCGCAAAGGATACTTTGAGGAGGCTGACGGAGGTACAATCTTTCTTGACGAGGTGGCCGAATTGCCGATGACGACCCAGGCCCGCCTGCTGCGTGTGCTGGAGACCGGCGAGTTTCTGAAGGTCGGCTCCTCCGAGGTGCAGAAGACTAATGTGCGGATCGTGGCGGCCACCAACGTCGATCTGTTGAAGGCCGTGGCGCGTGGCCGGTTTCGTGAGGATCTGTATTATCGTCTCTCAACGATTCAGATTCAGGTGCCGTCGCTACACGACCGTGGTGAGGATGTACTGCTGTTAGCGAGAAAGTTTGCGTCCGACTTTGCCGAGAAATATATGACGGCTCCCATAACCTTCTCGGAAGAGGCGCGACGCGCGATGTTGCTCTATCGTTGGCCGGGCAATGTGCGCCAGTTGAAGAATGTAGTGGAACAGCTGGCTCTCTTTGATGCCGGCAAGGAGATAGATCGCTCGGCCTTGATAGAATTGTTGCCCCTCGGCGGCACGTCGGCCGGTCGTGACCTCCCCTCGTCGACAGGCCACACCTATGAGCAGGACCGTGAACTGCTGTGGCAGACGCTATTCAGTATGCGCGCGGAGATATCCGAGTTGAAGGCGTTGTTAGGAGTGGGGTCGGAGATCAGTGATGGTATACATCGCAATAAGGGATTGCTCCCCTCGGCCAAGGATCTCATAGATGCCGGCGATCATGGCGGCGTACACATTATCCCCGAGCAATTGCCCTCACGCGGTGAGACACTTGAGGATGCCGAGCGCAAGGTCATCGAAGAGACATTGCATCGCAATGGGGGTGATAAAAAGAAGTCAGCCGAACAATTGAACATATCGGTCAGGACATTATACCGTAAAATACGTGATTATGGTATCGAAAGTTAATATGCTACGGTGGTCGAGGGGTCTGTGGGCGATGATTCTGATGCTCCCCGTGATACTCTTGTCGGGATGTGTGCCTTCATTCAAGTTTAATGGATCGGCTCTCAACTACGATGTGTACAAGACTATAGATATCAGTGACTTTCCGATACGCGCCGCACTGGTGTATCCCCCCTTGCAGTCGACATTTGAGAATCAGTTGCTCAACACCGTCACGCGCCAGACGCGTCTGCAGGAGATCGACGGACATGCCGATCTGGAGATGAGCGGTGAGATAACGGGTTATGCCCTGACACCGCAGGCTGTCGGCGAGAATGCGTATGCGACGGAGACCCGACTGACGATCACCGTCCATGTCAAGTATACGGATAATATCAACCCTGCGAACAATGTAGACCAGACCTTCTCGGCCTACAGGCAGTTTTCGGCTGATCTATTGCTGATTGATGTTCAGGATGAATTGTGTCAGCAGATATCGGAGGAGCTTGTGGATCTGATATTTAACTCGACTTTGGGTAACTGGTAGGATGCAGGGACAGGAATGGTGTTTTTTTAATATATTGAGTGATGAATATCGAAAATCTTACATACGACGAGGCTCGGGAACTGTTGCGAGTACATCCGACATTCGCATACGCTGCTCTGTGTATGTATCGCACATCGACAGATGAGTCCGAACGTGAGCGCCTGCGTGTGCGTCTGTCGGCTATGATAGGTAGTCAGGATGATCTGCGCGAACTCTTGGGTGTGGATTCCCAATCGTTGGTAGACTTCTATCAGGAGGGGGTGCCCGTCCGGCTGTCTACGGAGGATACGATCTCGACCTTTATAGATAAATTCACTCCGGCCGGAGCTCCGGTGTCCGACTATCTGGCCTCGATCGAGAACCTTGAGCCGCAGGTCATATCTTCCGGCAGTGTGCCTGCGCCGGAGTCCCGGGAGTCAGTGATCGCAGATGAGGTGACCGGAGATATAGCAGAAGAGAGCGATGTCGCCGGAACGGAGCCGACAGAGGCGTCACCGCTGACGGAGAGTTTTGCGCGAATATTGATAAAAAACGGCAATTATAAGAAAGCGTTAGAGATAATTAGCGGATTAAATTTGAAAAATAGCGAAAAAAGTGTTTACTTTGCAGACCAAATACGTTTCTTGAAGAAGGTTATCGCTCTCGAATCGGTACGCCGGTAAGAGTATTTGCATCCTCAGGAGATAATATAGTAAATTCAAAACATCAAACAGATATGTACGTATTTTTAAGCATTCTAATAGTTCTCGCATGTGTATTGTTGATATGCGTAGTGCTGATTCAGAAGTCCAAGGGTGGTGGTCTTGCCTCCGATTATTCCAGCGGCAACCAGTTTATGGGTTATCGTAAGACAACAGATTTTATAGAAAAGGCGACTTGGGGTCTCGCAGTGTTTATCTGCGTAGTAGCGATCCTGTCATCTTTCGCTATCAAGGCTCCGATCAATCGCTCCTCTATCAGCGATGCTCCTGCCCAGCAGACAACAGCGGCTCCTGCTCCGACAGCTACTCCGAGTGCACCCGCAGCCCCGGCAAAATAAATCAATCATTTACAGATATTGACTAAAAAGGGTCTTGACGCCATCATCAGCGCGTCAAGACCCTTTTTTAGGCTCCATTTTTACGAGATGGGGTCTAGCATAGCGTGCCCAAAAGGGTAGCGGAGGTGGCGTCGGTGACGCGAACGCGTACGAAGTCGCCGGGACGGGCGTTGCCACGAGGGAAGACCACAACCTTGTTCTGAGAGGTACGGCCGAAGAATTCGTCGGCGCTCTTCTTGGAGCGACCCTCGACGAGCACTTCAAACTCCTTGCCGATATCACCCTTGTTGGAGCGTAACGAGAGATCATTCTGCAGAGCTATCATACGGTTGAGACGTTCGATCTTGACCTCCTCCGGGACATTGTCGGGGAGATGTTTCGAGGCGAATGTGCCGGGTCGTTCAGAGTATTTGAACATAAAGGCGGAGTCAAATCCGACTTCCTCCATCAGCGACAGAGTCTGTTGAAAATCCTCCTCCGACTCGTTGTGGAATCCGGTGAACATATCTGTAGTGATGCCGGCTCCGGGGAGTATGGTGCGTATGGCCTTGATGCGGTCGAGGTACCATTCGCGGGTATACTTGCGGTTCATATCCTTGAGTACGGAGTCTGAGCCGCTCTGCACAGGGAGGTGTATATGCCGGGCGATGTTGTCATGTGCAGCCATAGCACGCAGTGTCTCATCGCTCATATCCTTGGGGTGGGAGGTCGTAAACCGTATTCTCATATCCGGAGCTGCCTCGGCTACCATCTCGAGGAGAGCCGGAAATTCGGTGACATTGCCATCATCGTCTGTATATCGGTAGCTGTCGACATTCTGCCCAAACAGCGTTGCCTCATTTAATCCGCGGGCACGCAGGTCAGCCAGCGCGTTTAGGATGCTCTCCGTATGAAGCGAACGTTCGCGTCCGCGTGTGTAGGGG
>CAMWUY010000122.1 GCA_947177615.1 uncultured Porphyromonadaceae bacterium | reverse complement strand
CGGCAGCGTCAGATGTGCATAAGACCCAGGGGATTGCCCGGTCTCGATACCGAACAACATCTGGAGGATGGGGATTAGAAAAGCGAAGGAGAAGATGGTGAAGAAGGCCGTGAGTATATTGAAGATGACGCTCAGTGCGAGAGTCTTCCTGTATGGCCAAGCGAAACGACGTATAAATCTGTAAATCTCCTTCATCCGATTACAAATTTAATAAAAAAACTCAGACCCTGTCTCACAAGGCATGTTAATTTTCCAAGTCAGACGGTCCGGTTCTGTCTCGGACGTTTCCATCGGCGGTGTGACCACAGCCATAGGTGAGGGACTTCGCGGATCTGTTGCTCGAGGAGCCGGAAGTAGTATCGTGTAGGCTCAAACTCCGGTTGGTTAGCCGTGTCTTCGCATATCAGTTCAAACCGGCAGTGATAGTATCCGCGTCGAGGGCGTGTGATGTGAGCATACACCATCGCACCGTGATAACGTCTCATGATCTTCTCCGGACCGGTGTAGACACCGGTGTCATGATTGAGAAAGTCGAGCCACATGTGAGTTGAGGAGTATAATGGAGACTGGTCAGCGATAAATCCGGTGACGGTAGTCTCCCCCTTCTGCAGGTGAGAGGTGAGATAGCGCAGAGTGTCGCGCATAGCGACATTCTCTGCCCCGAAGCGTGAGCGTATGCGCGCGAATGCCCTGTCGGCATCAGCATTTTCGAGTGGATGGTATATCTGTGAGGGTACGATATCGGCGTTCAGATGCAGCGTGAGTGTCGATATCCATTCCCAGTTGCCATAGTGTCCGAGCAGGAGCGCCACGATATGTCCTTGTTCTGTCAGATGTTCAATCAGTTCGGTATTCTCGAAGGTCATACGCCGGCGTATCTCACTCTCTGAGATGGCTCCGAGGCGTATTGTTTCTATAAAGTAATCGGCCAGGAAGGAATAGAACCGGCGACAGATGGAGTTCAGCTCCTTCGCTGACTTGTCCGGGAAGGATGAACGCAGATTCTGCATGATGACTTTTCGTCGGTATCTGACGACATCGCGTGCCAGAAATGCGAGGATATCGGCTAATATATATCCAAGCCGGAGCGGGAGATGGCCGAGAATTTTAAACAGGAATGATATCATGCGTTGTCATTCAGTACAGTCTCTCCACTCTGTTGAGTCTGAGTGGCGGCATTGATTGAATTGCGGGCTGCGGCTGTGCGTCTGATGGCCGGGCGCACGACCCATCTCTGCACGGCATATCCGAGTGCGAGATATACCACAGCCTGAATCCAAAGAGCTATGTAGCATGGTTGTACCTGTGCGAGTGAAGCTCCGTTGGTATTCATGCGTATGAACCCTTCGACTCCCCATGTCGCCGGGACGAGATCACTGATCAGTGTCCAGACGGGTCCCATGGCGTACCGTGGCCAGGTGAGTCCTGAGAGGAACAGGAAGATGACGGATGTCACGACCCAAATGACAAATACCGACTCGCGTTCGCGGACGACACCTTGCAACATAAAACCGACACCGCAGGATGCCAGTATCATAGGCATAATGAAGGCGAAAATCTCAAGATTGTTGCCGGCCATCGGGAATGCAAATATGAGCGGAACGTAATGCAGCAGGAATATGACGGGTACGATAAGTATGGTTATGTAACATCCCATCTGCGCGAGCATGGTGACAGCGACAGATTTAGTGTCATTGACAGGATTGTATCCTATGAGTTCGGGACGTTCGCGCTTTGCACCGCCGGCCATACCGATAGCCAGGATGACGGCCTGTTGCAATATAAGGACAATGACACCCGGCATGATAAATGAGTCGAAACCATTCTCGATATTACCCATACTGATATTGCTGATGGGCATCGGGTCACCCTGTGCGACAGTAGTAGCCAGTGGAGCGATATTATCAATACGTTCGATGGTGATGTCGCTGCTCATGTTCTGCATGACATTGGTGGCGGCAACGAGAAATCCTCGGTATCTGAGCAGGAGTGTCATGTCACAATACATGACAGCCTTAGCCTGTTCCTCCCGTCCGATGTTGCGTTCGAAACCTTCGGGTATCTCGAGGATGGCAAAGGCATCCTGTTGCGCCATTGCGCGCCGGGCCTCGGGGAGGTCGTTGGCATATCCGATGACCCAGGCCTCCTGTGTGGCATCGAGCATACGTGTCATCTCACGCGAGCGTGCGGTGCGATCATGGTCGATGACTACGAGCGGGACGTCGCGGACCACTTCCGTGTTGTATATCAGCGAGTAAATGATAGGGTAAGCGAGGGGGAGGAACACGAAAAACAGTATGAGTCCCATATCCTTGCTGACGAGTCTGAACTCGCGCAGATATACATCAATGAATTGTGAGAATATCTTTTTCATTGTCGAGGTCTCTTAGGGTGCGTATACGGGTTGTGCCATCTCACGGCGTATACGCCATAGGACTGTGAGTGGGAGCAACATGTAGACAATATATATCGCGAACCAGACGCGCGAATAGTATAGCGGCAGTCCGTTGAGCGCAATATTTCCGTATATCAGGAAGTTATATCTGATAGGCATAAGCCATGAGAAGATACCGATGGCGGGATACATGCTCTGTGCCGGGAACGAGAAGGCTGCGATGGAGAATGAGAGGATACCGAAAAGTGCCGAGACGGAGAGTGAGAGTCGCAAATTGGGGAGTATGCCGAAGATAAAGATGGCAAATCCCTGACAAGCAAGCACGAACATCAATTCGGACATGGTAATCCAGAACCATGAGCCGTATACCGGGTAGCCCTGCCACTTGAAGAGCCAGGACTCAAGAAATAATGCCATGACCCACCATATAATGGTCTGAGGCAATAGTTTTGCCGCGATGGCACGATATATCGATCCGCGTGCCATGGAGAGCAGGCGAGTCGAAGTGTGATATTTGATCTCCTGTCCGAGCGAGAAACAGGTAACCAGAAGTATCATAAGCTGCAAAACGCACGGAGCGAACGAGTTGCACAGGTATATGGCGTAATTGAGCTCCGGATTTCCGATGCCACGTGTAGTGATGCTGACCGGTTGGAGCATAGCTGTAGGATCAGCATTGACGCCTACCGAATTGATGACATTGACAGCGATACCGGCCTTGGTGTAAAGTGCGGTTGCCTTAAAGGTCTTGAAGAGCAGCGAGGCCGGCACGAAGTACGTCATATTGGTGTAGAATGTAATCTCCGGAGCGCGGCCGCCAAGCAGTTCAGACTCGTAATTTTCCGGAATGAGGAAGTAGCCGAAGATTTTTCCCTCCTGCATGAGGTGACGTGCCTCCGTATATGAATCGGGGGTATATTGTACATCCACCATCTGCATGCCGGCCAGCGTGTTGGAGAGATTGCGCGACAGAGCTGTTCCATCCTTATCCACAATGGCAGCAGGAACCTTGACCGGCAGTCCCTCCGACATAAGTGTGGAGAGCAATATGAAGCAGAACAGCGGCAGTACGAAAAATCCCACCCAATATATGGGTCTGCGTACTATCTGCAACAGACTGCGCCGGGCGACGGCCCAAAATCCGGTGTTATGTTGGACGTTATCGTTCATTATGATTGTATCTGATGGCACTTGATTATATAAATATTATTTCTTAAATGAAAGTGCCATAGTAATTGGTCTGTTACGAATTACATATTTATTTGTGCTCCACACCTTCGTAGATCACAGACATTCCGGGGCGGAAGTTCTTGATGGGTTTGTCCGGACGTGCCTTGATCTGGAAAGTACGGGCGTCAAAATCGCCTGTAGACTTGGTCGCCTGCCAGTTGGCGTATGTGCCGAGATCCTTGATATAGAATACCTTGACAGTTGTTGTAGTATCAAGAGCGGGTATTCTGACGCGCAAAGTGGAGCCGAGCGTGATATCCTTGAGGAGTGTCTCGCGGACATTGAACACAGCCCAATGATCATCTTTCTGCAGCTGCATTATGGGAGCCCCGGTGGCTACGAGTTCGGAGACGTTGGGATAAATGACAGTGATCTCACCATCGCACGGAGCGAGTAGATACTGGTCTTCGAGCAGAGCGTCAACCTCCTTGACTCCCGACCGGGCTGCATTGACCATAGCTCCGGCAGCCTCTTTGTCCTCTTGCTGGGCACCGGCGCGGGCGAGTTCGTACTGACTTTTTGCTGCATCTTCACCGGCTTTGGCTGCGTCGTAAGCGGCTTTCGCCTCGTCACGCTTCTGTGCGGACACCACACCCTTGGCAAAAAGATTTTCAACGCGTTGGTAGGTCTTCTGTGCTATATTGGAAGCGGCCTGTGCTTGTGTCCAGAGATCGCGTGCGGCATTAATTATCTGTATGCGGGTGCCCGCATCGACCTTTGCGCTTGTAGCCGACGCGACAGTTTCCATAGCTTTGGCTTGATCGAGTCTGGCCTCAGCCAGAGAAGAGTGTATCTTGACCAGAGTGTCTCCGGCCTTGACGTGTGTCCCCTCTTCGACGTATATCTCGACGACGCGTCCCGGCAACTTGCCTGATATTCTGATTTCGGTAGCGTCGCCCATACCCTGAATGGTATCCGGTCCCTGTTTGAGGAACAGGAAGCCGACGATGGCGAATGCCGCTACTATTACTAATATGACGACGATAGTCGCAATGAGCATTTTATCCTTTCCGGATACTTGTGTGGAGTCGTCTACGGGGGTTATCTGAGTATTCATAATTTATCGTAATTATCGGAATAATCTGAGTTATCGCAGTTATGTGGTTTGGCTTAATTTAATTGTCCCAACACTTTTGAGAGGTATACGTCGCAGAGTCTAAGTCCGATCTCGGCGTCAATCTTCTCCGAGTTGGCTTGTACCCATGCGGTGTATGCGACAAGGACGTCATTAGTGGTCATCATCCCTTCGTGAAATGAGAGATTTGCCATACGGAGGTTCTCGTTGGCTTTGTTCATATTCGTGACAGTCATGTCGTATGTCTTTTTTGCCTCCTGCAGAGAGAAGTTTGCCTGATTGACCTGTAGTGAAACCTTCTCTTCGAGATCCTGGAGCAAAAGTCTCTGCGCGTTTGTGGCGGACTTTGCGGCGCGGTAATGATAATAATTTCCACCCCAGTGCCACAATGGAATAGTTAGCATGGCTCCAACGGAGAAGCCACCGCCGAATTTCTTTTGGAATCCGTGATTGACGTTAGGATTGGAGAATGAGTACATACCGACGGCAGCGAGTTTGGGGAGCATTGCGCCCATAGTCAGTTTCTCTCTCCCTGCGAGGACGTTGATGCCCTGCCGGAGAGTCTCGAGATCGGAGCGTCGTGCGTAGACGTCATCCATATTGTATGGTACGGTAGTGGGAGTGTAACCATTGCCCTGTATATCCTCATCGGCGAGTGTCATCTGCTCGTGTACCGGAAGTCCGCAGAGCTGTGCGAGCGCCATCCGGGCGAGTGTCAATCCGTTGTCCACCTTGGTCAGGGCGATGTTGGCCTCATTGCTTTTGACTTCGACAGCGAGGACATCCGATCGGGTGCACATTCCCTCGTCGAAAAGGGCGTTCACACTGTATGTCAGCGAGTCCAGGAGAGTGACAAAGCTCTGTGCGAGTCTTTTCTTTTCCTTGAGCGAGACGACGGTCCAGTATGCCTGGTCGATACCATAGATGACATTTTCGACGGCGGAGTTTTTCATCGCGACGGCCATCCCCTCGGCATATTTGGAGATGTCATTGAGCGCCTTGATGGTCCCGCCCATGAAGATAGGCTGGGTGAGTGTAAACGTTCCGGCAAATACGTTGCGTGTGTCGTATGTCATAGCCTCCTTGGGAATGACAGCGACCTCCGTGGGGATGTATGAGCCGGTAGAGGGATCCATGACCGGCGAACCGTCGGGTGCGGTGAGAATATTATATTTGAATTGCTGTGTGGCCGGATCAAAACTCATGGTCGGAAGCTTGGCGTCCTCTCCGAGCAATTCGATGCGTTGCTGATTGTGCATATATCCTCCGGTGAAGTCAATACCCGGCAGATATGCGGCAAAGGCGGCTTTACGATCATATCCGGCACCTTTGACTGCCTCCTCAGCCATCTTGATGGTCTTATTGTTGCGCAGAGCCATCCGGCGGCAGGAGTCGAGTGAGACGACGTTGTCTTGTGCTGCTGAGGATATGACGGATGCCGCGCAAAGGCATAGGGGCAATGCGCGATGCAGGAGTTTGGTTAGATAGATAGTTTCAGTCATCTGTATCTTGGTTGGGGCTGCAGATAGGGAGAGTATGTGTCGCAGTCGTTAAGTTGTTATATTAATT
>CAMWUY010000121.1 GCA_947177615.1 uncultured Porphyromonadaceae bacterium | reverse complement strand
TATATTTGCATTCACAAATGCGGTAATAGCTCAGTCGGTAGAGCATCAGCTTCCCAAGCTGAGGGTCGCGGGTTCGAACCCCGTTTACCGCTCAATGCTCTTCACATTCAGTTATGTCCTTTGTATCAGTTATTTACATTTATCACGATTGTTTCGCTGTCAAAACTGAAGATGCAGTATTGATCTTTGACTTCTGGAAAGATCCTTACCAAAAGGGTCCGCTGCCCAATCCATTGCAGAATGTCGACCCTGACACTCCGATATATGTCTTTGTAAGTCATTCGCACAAGGATCATTATAATCCGGAGATATTCAGCTGGGCTGAACACTTCAAAAATATACACTACATTGTGAGCAAGGATGTCCGCAAGCGTATCAACCATATCTTAAATCCCGATTCAATATATTCCGGCCCTAAGATTAAAGATGATCAACTCACTGTACTCCATCACGATGATCATTATTCCGATGACATAATTGAAGTTCGCTCTTTCCCCTCCACTGATATAGGCAACTCTTACGCTGTGAACATAGCCGGTAGAAATATTTTCCATGCCGGAGATCTTAACGCATGGATCTGGAAAGATGAGTCTACACAACAGGAGATAAACAAAGCTTTAGGAGATTTCAACGTCATTCTCAATAAAATAGCCCAACATTACAACCGATTCGATATATGCTTCTTCCCGGTTGACTCGAGGATAGGCACTGACTACTTCACCGGCGCAGCTATCTTCCTGCGACGATTTAAGATTGACAACTTTCTCCCTATGCACTATGAGCTGGCTGATGATCCCGAGTCCGTAGCCGGGAGACACCGAGATGCGGCGGCTTTCGCTCTCTACGCCTCACCGACATGCCGGCACTATCTCCTCTCTGCCCCCTATTCAGTTTACACACTCTATTAAGGAACGCGCTCAAGACTCACACTCACAAAAAATGTTAAAGAGTGGCGGTCTCCGCACTTTGAACACTAATTTTTACGTTAGCACTATATGCAATTACTAAATCCCTGCAGATTACCTGTTGTCGACGCTTTTATCAGATGTTACGCCAAGCCCCTGAACGAGCTTTTCCCTGATTGCGACACTACAATTACATTCTCCCCTCTCACTGAGCAGGATAATCAATATCGTGATATTATCGTCCGTCTCAACAAGACCATCTATCTCTCTGATAAAGAGATTGGAGCGTTAGGACTCACCGATCCGGAACTCTTCGCGGCCATAGCACATGAATTGGGACATATACTCTATCATACTCATCCTTGGGCCTACGATGCTGAGGAACGCGCTGACGGACTTGCCGCTGAGTTAGGGCTCGGGACTCAGATGATTAATGTCATTGAGAAGATAATATACTGCCGACGATTCAGACATATCACCTCGGCTCTGGTCAAACGCATACAGTATCTGTCCCATCTCGCTTAGACCTTTTCGCACACCAAATGTCAATTCCATTATTTGTGGACGTAGGCTTTGTTTGCAACTCTCCATAAAATGTACTAAATTTGCCACTGTTTTAGTCGTAATTACTATCTGTACTTATGTGGAAATCAATCATTGCCACGACTGCCCTGCTGGTCATATCCAATGTCTTTATGACTCTGGCATGGTATGGACATCTGAAACTGGAGGAGACCGGTATTTCTAAAAATTGGCCGCTCTTCGCGGTCATACTCTTCTCATGGGGCATTGCTCTCATCGAGTACTGTTTTATGATACCGGCCAACAAGATGGGATTTGTCGGCAACGGAGGCCCCTTCTCGCTCTTCCAGCTCAAAATCATTCAGGAAGCTATCACTCTGGTCGTGTTTACCATCGTGGCCATGTTCATGTTCAGCGGCGAGAAACTCCATTGGAATCATGTAGCGGCATTCATCTGTCTTGTAGCGGCCGTTTGCTTCACTTTCCTCCCGACCAAAGGATGAACCGCACGCGGATTTAGATGATTATCCTCTTACTCGGAAAATCATCTCAACATTTTTCAGTATCTTTGTGTAATATATATAGCAGGTAGCAAATTTACCCTTTATATTATAATGAGTAGCATACAATCCACCCCTGAAATAAACGCTCCAAGCGATGACGCAGCCGTGATAAACGCGGCTACAGGTTCTGAATATAAATATGGGTTTACTTCTGATATTGAAACGGAGGTTGTTCCACCGGGACTGACCGAGGAGACCGTCCGGCTCATATCGCGTCTTAAGGAGGAACCGGAATGGCTGTTGCAATTCCGGCTTGAGGCCTTTAGATATTGGGAGACACTCACTCCCCCTCACTGGGCCCATCTTAACATTCCGGAAATTGATTTTCAGGCCATTTCCTACTATGCCGCTCCCAAAAAGAAGGAATTGAAGAAGAGTCTCGATGAGGTCGATCCGGAGCTCATTGATACATTCAACAAGCTTGGCATATCGCTCGAGGAACAGAAACAATTGGCCGGCGTCGCTGTCGATGCTGTCATGGACTCGGTCAGCGTCAAGACTACTCACCGCGAAAAGCTGGCTGAACTCGGCATTATATTCTGCTCATTTTCCGAGGCCGTCAGAAACTATCCGGATCTGGTACGGAAATATCTCGGCTCCGTTGTGCCATATCGAGATAATTTCTATGCCGCCCTCAATTCCGCCGTCTTCTCCGACGGGTCATTCGTTTACATCCCAAAGGGGGTAAGATGTCCTATGGAATTGTCTACATATTTCCGCATCAACGCTTCGGGGACAGGACAGTTTGAGCGCACACTGATTGTGGCGGACGATGATGCCTACGTATCATATCTCGAGGGTTGCACGGCACCTATGCGCGATGAGAACCAGCTTCACGCGGCTATCGTGGAGATCATTGTCGAGGAACGTGCCGAGGTCAAATATTCTACCGTTCAAAACTGGTATGCCGGCGACAAGGATGGTCGTGGCGGAATATATAATTTTGTGACCAAACGTGCTTTATGCCGTGGTGACCGTTCCAAGGTCTCCTGGACACAGGTCGAGACGGGCTCGGCCATCACCTGGAAATACCCTTCATGCATTCTGAAGGGTGACGAATCCGTCGGCGAGTTTTATTCTGTCGCTGTCACCAACAATTGCCAACAGGCTGACACGGGCACCAAGATGATACATCTCGGACGCAATTCACGCTCCACTATTGTCAGCAAGGGTATCAGTGCCGGAAAGTCACAGAATTCATACCGTGGGTTGGTTCGCGTTGGCAAGGATGCTCTCGGATGTCGCAACTTCACCCAGTGCGACTCTCTGCTGATGGGTGACACCTGTGGCGCTCACACATTCCCCTACATTGATGTCAGAAACGATGAGTCTGTAGTGGAACATGAGGCCACAACATCAAAAATTAATGAAGAACAACTATTCTACTGCCTGCAGAGAGGCATCCCGACCGAAGAGGCCGTGGGTCTTATCGTCAACGGATATGCCAAGGATGTGATGAACAAACTCCCGATGGAATTTGCCGTTGAAGCACAGAAGCTTTTGCAGATCACACTCGAGGGCAGTATCGGATAATAAATTTGAATACTTTAATGATAGAACGCACAGTCATTGTTGACGGCATTGATCCTCAGACATTCTATGGTGTCAACAATTCAAATATAAATCTGATTAGAAACCTATTTCCAAAGCTGCGTATGGCAGCTCGCGGCAGCGTCATAAAGGTCATCGGAGAAGACTCCGAAACGGCTGAATTTGAAAAGAAAATCAAGAAGATTGAGCAATATGCCGCTAAATACAACAAACTTACCGACGAGGATATCATAGATATCGTCAAGGGTGATGCGCCCAAGGCTGTCAATTCGGAGGGCGTCATAATCTTCGGACAGTCGGGCCGTCCTATCGCTCCGCGTAATGCCAATCAGGTGAAGATGGTCCGCTCGTTTGCAGACAATGATCTGACCTTCGCGTTGGGACCCGCCGGTACGGGCAAGACCTATATCGCAATTGCCCTGGCTGTCGCCGCGCTCAAGAACCGTGAGTGCAAGCGTATCATACTCTCGCGTCCTGCCGTCGAGGCCGGTGAGAAATTAGGTTTTCTGCCGGGAGACATGAAGGATAAGATTGATCCATATCTCAGACCTCTGTATGACGCGCTTGAAGACATGATTCCGGCCGTCAAACTCAAGGAATACATGGAGTCTGACACAATACAGATTGCTCCATTAGCATTCATGCGCGGACGTACGCTCAACGATGCCATCATCATTCTCGACGAGGCTCAGAACACGACCAAACATCAGATGAAGATGTTTCTGACACGTTTAGGTGTTAACGCCAAGATGATTATCACCGGTGATGCCACTCAGATTGACCTACCCCGTACGACTCAGAGCGGTCTGATGCAGGCGCTCAAGATCTTGCGTGGTGTCAAGGGTATCGGTATTATCGAATATCAGAAGAAGGATATCGTGCGTCATCCACTTGTACAGCGTATCGTGGATGCGTACGAAGCCCGCGAACAGGAGGTCGACAGGGAGTTTGAGGATAAAGTAATGAATAAGAATAACGAGAAATAAAATGGCACAAGTTGGAGATACTGTCCGCTATCTGAGTTCGACAGGTGGCGGCATCATCACACGGATAGATGGGAAAATAGCATACGTGGAGGAGGATGGATTTGAAACTCCGGTTCTGATTAAGGAATTGGTCGTAGTGCTCCCGGCCGGCCATCAACCCTCTCAAAACGGGGCCAAACTGATGTTTGACCAGAAAGCATTCGATACCGGGCGAACATCTGCAGACACGAAAAAATCAGTGGATACCCCGGTTGCATCTAAGGATACGACCCCGCGTCCTGCTCCGCAACCTGTCGTAGAGACCGCGTACGGTGACAAAATCTCCATCTCGCTGGCTTTTGAGCCCTCGGATGTGAAGCGCCTGTCGGAGAGTCAGTTTAACGCTGTCCTGGTCAATGACTCCAACTATACGCTCCAATTCATTTTTGTCGGCTGCAAGAGTGACGATACCAAGTGGAACATCATTTATCAGGGAGTTGTTGAGCCTAATGAGCTTATTGATCTGGCGACTTACTCCCACTCTACGTTGCAGGAGATCGAGCGTATTGCCATACAGGCGATTGCCTATAAAGTTGACAAACCCTTTGAACTCCGCTCCCCTATCGACGCCTCACGACGCATTGACCTGAAGAAGTTTTATAAGACGCATTGTTTCCGACCGGGACGCTATTTCGATTATCCGGTATTGGAGTTTCCTCTGCTCACGGATGGTGCAAAGGCGCAGGCTGCCAACCGTACCACTGAGGATTTGTCCGACAGACTCGATGTCACGGAGACTTACGACGAGTCTATTGCCAAGCTACAGAATAAGTTCGGTGGTAAGAATCAAAAGCCTGTCAAACGTCAGGACAATCCTGCCGACAACCCTAACAAGTTGCTACCGCTGATTGAGGTGGACCTCCATATCAACGAGCTTGTGGATACTACTGCCGGGATGAACAACAGTGCCATGCTGGAGATGCAGCTGGATGTCGTGCGTCGGACTATGGCTGCCCACAGCCGACGTATTGGCCAGAAGATAGTCTTTATTCACGGCAAGGGTGAGGGCGTGCTCCGCAAGGCTGTCATCTCACTGCTCAAAAAGGAATATCCCTCGGCTACTCTGCAGGATGCTTCATTCCGTGAGTATGGGTTTGGCGCGACACTCGTCACAATCCATAATGACAACAGACCCTCATCTGCAAAAAAATAATCACGCATGGCAAAGACACCTGAATACTGGTCATATCCGGCCGAGGCGGAGTCGGGCAAGACTATCATCGTCACGGGGCGCGACGGTATAGATAGTTACAAGGACTCCGGCAAATATAAATATCGCATCAATGTATATTGGGACTATCATGCTCTCCCTGACGGTATGCCGGAGCCGGAGGAGTCTGAGATGATGGACAAGGCTACAGTCGCTTTCGAGGAGGCGTTGGCCAAGGACAAGGCTGCCGTGATGACGGGGATATATACCGGAGACGGCCGTCGCGATTGGGTCTTCTACACCCTCTCGCTCTTCATCTTCCAGAAGATTTTCAACCGCGCTCTCGAAGACCTGGAGCTTATGCCCCTTGTCATCGAAGCCACCGAGGACCCCGACTGGGAGGAATACACCGAAATGCGAGAACGTACCTACATCCCCCCCGAAGAATAAACCCCTTCGGCATATTAAGCACTGGCGCGGGCGGCGAAGTAGAGGGTGTAGGTGTCGGTGGTGGGCGGATGATTTAAAAAAATGTGGGGCGGGGGGGGGGGGGGGGGGGGGG
>CAMWUY010000120.1 GCA_947177615.1 uncultured Porphyromonadaceae bacterium | reverse complement strand
ATACATAGCTGAGTCAGAGAATTCAGCTGAATATCATAAGGGCATCTTACCGGATATGATAAAAGAGGTGCCGGAATATGCTGTCAGATTGCTGATGAGCAGGCACGATGGCTTTCTGATAGTTGACAAAGCAACGATGAAGATCTACCGATACAACAGATATGGAGTGCTACAGGAGTCGGTAGGAATGGCTTGCAGTAAAAATTTTGGCACTAAACATGCCCGAAGAGATAATAGGACTCCTGAAGGCTTTTTCTCAATAGAGGGCAAATACGACTCAACAGACTGGTTGTATACAGATGATGACGGAAATACTTCGGATGTCAAGGGGCAGTTCGGCCCGAGATTTATGCGCCTGAAAATTCCGAACACCTCACAAATAGGCATTCATGGCACGTGTGCACCCTGGAGTATCGGAGGCAGACGCAGCCACGGGTGTATTCGTGTGACAAATGAAAATATTTTGAGATTATTCGACATAGTACAGGTTGGATGGCCGGTGATTGTCTCTCCGGGTCGAAAAGATTTCATGGTCAATAGCGAAGAGGGGTACGATATTCCAACGGTACCTGTAATTCCCGGTAAACCTCGTGCGAGATATACCTATCACCCGTCAAGCGAGAGTACGATGACAGATATTCAAAATTCTGAAACTCCAACTGATACGGTAACCGATACAGTAGTAAGGAGAGATTCCGTACAGTCAACTTCACATACGGATACAATACCTTCGCTATAGACCAATAATCAAAAGTAAAGATCTATTGTTGCGACATTTGTTGTGGGAAAGGGTAATGAATAACTGATAATTCCCATTTTTTTATTAATTTCGCACTAATGTGGGTGTCCGGCCACAAACACGACACCGCATTTCAAGCGTAATTAGGGTTAGAAAAATGAAGATTTCAGTTATTATCGGCATTCTTGTATTATTGATAGCTTGGATAGCATTGGCAGCATATACATTTGTCAATGCCGGTTTTAATCTTCATAACCTGTTGGTAGTCGGATTTTCGGGGATTATTATATTTGTACCGATATGGAAGAAATACATCAAAGCGGACAAGAGCAAAGCCAAAGACAGATGAAACGGGTAGACTTAAATACTGACGGTCAGCTCCTCACAACTATCAATTCCCCCGATGATCTAAAACGTCTTTCGGTGGATCAACTTCCGCAACTGTGCGCAGAGATACGACAATATCTTATCCACCACTTAGCCAGCAATCCCGGACACTTCGGATCTTCAATGGGCGCTGTTGAACTGACAGTCGCATTACACTACGTATATGACACACCGACGGATCGTCTCGTATGGGATGTGGGACATCAGGCATATTCCCATAAGATTTTAACCGGCCGGCGTGAGGCATTCGCTTCTCAACGTACTCTAAATGGCATTTCCGGTTTCCCAAATCCCTTAGAGAGTCAGTATGATACATTTATGGCAGGCCATGCCTCTAATTCTATTTCAGCAGCTCTCGGCATGGCAATCGCTGATAAAAACA
The DNA here is from genome assembly GCA_947177615.1 of uncultured Porphyromonadaceae bacterium. Lineage (GTDB taxonomy): Bacteria > Bacteroidota > Bacteroidia > Bacteroidales > Muribaculaceae > Lepagella. Next base: position 4,845 of record CAMWUY010000120.1, on the reverse strand, counting down.
CTCCTCAAAATCAAAATCGTAAAACCGTGGCTGTCATTGGCGATGCCTCAATATCCGGAGGATTGGCGTTTGAGGGACTTAATAATGCATCAAACAATCCCAATGACCTGCTGATAATACTCAATGATAACGAGATGAGCATCGACGATAATGTCGGTGCCCTGCACCGCTATCTGACGGAGATGACGGTATCTTCACGTTATAATCGCCTGCGTGACAGAGTATACCGGTTATTTAAGCGTAAAGGTATAATATCAGATACGGGCAAAGGTAGAATACTGCGGTTTAATAACTCCCTTAAAGCTCTCATATCAAGGCGTCAAAATATATTCGAGGGTCTGAATATCAGATACTTCGGACCATTCGACGGTCATGACGTACATAAACTGGTAAGAATATTGCAGGAGATAAAGGATATGAAGGGTCCCAGACTTCTACATCTGAATACGATCAAAGGATACGGTTTCGAAGCAGCGGAAAATAATCCGGCGGCCTGGCATGCTCCGGGCAAATTCGATCCAGAGACCGGTGAAAAGATTGTATCCGCAAGCAAGCGTAAATGCATGAAATGGCAAGATATTTTTGGTAATACATTAGTCAAAATGGCTGATAAAAATCCTGATATATGTGCCATCACTGCAGGAATGCCCAGTGGAACATCTGTCATCAAAATGATGGAGAAATTTCCGGATCGTACATTTGATGTCGGTATCTCCGAAGGTCATGCCGTAACCTTTGCAGGTGGCCTGGCGGCAGGTGGCAAACATCCATTTGTCGCTATTTATTCTTCATTCCTACAACGTTCGTATGACAATATCATCAACGACATAGCTATACAAGGACTTCCGGTAACAATATGTATTGACCGGGCAGGCCTCGTAGGTGAGGATGGAGTGACTCATCATGGGTTGTTTGACCTTGTATATTTGCGTGCTATTCCCAACATGACTGTTGCATCTCCCATGGATGCGCCTTCTCTAAGAGCCTTGATGAGAGAAGCCGAGCAACTGAAAGCTCCAATGGCCATCAGATACCCACGTGGCAATGCGCCTGAGGAACCCGAAGAGCAAGAGATTTTTCTGCCACAAGGCAAGTCGCGCCCGATATATACTCAGGGAGACTCGGATATAGCTGTAATCAGTATTGGAGAAATCGGCAATGAAGCAGTCAAAGCCGTAAAATATCTCCGTGAAGAGAACATTAATGTACACCACTATGATCTTGTCTATTTGAAACCGTTGGATACAGAAATGTTGTCTGCGGTTGCAAACAGATACAAGTACCTTATCACAATAGAAGATGGCATCGTCAGCGGAGGTATGGGATCTTCTGTAAGCGAGTATATGCATACACTGAAAAGATATCCTCAGATTATAAAGCTGGGTATAGCTGACCATTGGGTGCATCACGGCACTGTCTCTGAGTTGAGAAAGCAGGAGAATATAGATAGCGAGGCTATCATAAACACAGTCAAACAAATAGTTGCCAATAAGTTATGAAGATTATAATAGCCGGAGCCGGTGAGGTGGGAACGCACTTGGCCAAAATGCTCTCTACCGAAAATCAGGATATTATACTGGTCGATAGTGATCAGGCGCGACTTGATGATCTGGATAGCAATTATAATCTGATGACCTGTCAGGGCTCCACCTCTTCGTTTCAGACGCTTAGAGATATAGGTGTGGAAGAGTGCGATCTTTATATTGCGGTGACCCCCTTCGAGACAAGAAATATCACTTCTTGTGCCATTGCAAAAAAACTGGGAGCAAAAAAGACTGTCGGTCGCATTGACAACTCCGAATTCCTCCGGGATAAGAACAAGCAGATTCTAAAAAGTATTGGTGTAGACTATCTGATATATCCTGAAAATCTTGCTGCGTTAGAGATTAATACGGCCTTATCTCACAACTGGGCAAGGTATTGGGGTGAACTCCATGATGGTAAACTATTGCTGATTGGCGTGAAACTACATCAGGATTCAGATTTACTCAATCTCAAGATTAAGGATCTGCCGGTCAAGTCCCACGACTTTCACATAGCTGCTATCAAGCGAAATAATGAGACTATCATTCCGACCGGAAACGACGAGATACTGCATGATGACATACTGTACTTTATAACAACATCCAAGTATGTCAATGAGGTTATGACCTTGTGTGGCAAGAAAAAACGCGTTATCAAGAAAATAATGATAATGGGAGGCTCTCGCATCGCATTAAGGTTCGCGCGCCTATTCAGCAATAACTATAATATACGCATCATAGACACCAATCGTGATCATTGCGAATATATGGCAACCGAATTTCCGGAATGCGAAATAGTTCACGGGGATGGTTTGGATATAGAGGTACTCAGACAGAATAACATATATCAATACGATGCATTTCTCGCAATGACTGAGTCATCCGAGTCAAACATCCTTTCTTGTCTGACAGCAAAAGATTTTGGTGTTTGCAAAACATTGGCGGATGTAGAAAATCTACAATTCTTCTCACAAGCTGAAAATCTTAATATCGGAACAATCATCAACAAAAAATTGCTTGCGTCTTCTCATATATTCAAGTTGCTGCTGGATGCTGATGAGAGCAGCGCAAAGTTTCTGTCGCTTGCAGATGCTGATGTAGCGGAGGTGTTGGTGAAACCCGGAGCCAAAATAACCCGTCATCCGGTTAGGGATCTCAAACTCCCCTTTGGAATGACATTGGCGGCACTGACACGCAATGACGAGGTAATGCTTATATCCGGTAATACCGAGATACAACCGGGTGACAGCGTCGTGGTTTTCTGTCTTACGGGCACATTCAACAAACTCGAAAAATGGTTTAACTAATGAGAAGAAATTCAGTAACGAACTTCTTTAGACATAAAAGCTATATCAACATTCGCATGCTGCTCAGAGTCATCGGCTGGCTTCTGCTGGTTGAGGCTTGCATTATGATTATACCCTGTATAGCCGGACTATTGTATGGAGAACGATCCACATTGCAATTCCTGATTTGTATAGGTATTACCACCGGTGTTGCATTCGGATTGATGAGCCTGCGCCCCAAGTCGAGAGAGATGGGTAAACGGGAGGCTATCTTACTGACAGGCATGACCTGGGTCATATTGTCACTTTTCGGAATGTTACCATTCCTTATCTGCCATACTCATTTTACTATCACAGATGCCTTTTTTGAGACAATGAGTGGCTTTACCACAACCGGGGCCTCTGTCCTGAACACATTGGATAATGTACCCCACTCTATAATACTGTGGCGATGTATCTGCCAGTGGATTGGGGGACTTGGTATCATTATCTTTACTCTTGCCATCATCCCTATGCTCAACTATGCAGGTGGCATGCAATTGTTCAATGCAGAAGTCACCGGAATAACACATGATAAATTGCGACCTCGGATCTCTTCGACAGCCAAAGGTCTATGGATGGTGTATATTTTTCTGACTATCATATTGATGGTTCTCCTCACCTTCTCTGACATGAATCTATTTGAGTCAATATGCTACGGACTCAGCACTATGTCTACAGGGGGATTTGCAACAAGCGATATGGCTCTAAATGAATGGGATAGCACCTATATCAAGAGTGTTATGGTCGTGTTTATGTTCCTGGGGGGTGTTAACTTTGCATTACTTTACAAGGTCGCTCATGGCCAGTTCAAGGGATTGCTCAGAAATGATGCTCTCAAAGCTTATCTCATCATCTTTGCCGTAGCATACATAGTCTTTACTCTCAATATCATATATCGTGGTATGGTCACTGAAATCGAGGATGTCACTATTGACCCACTCTTTCAGGCAATATCAATTCTCTCATCTACCGGTATTACCGAACCAGACTTCAATGACTGGGGACCTATTGCTGTCATTATAATGGTAATCATGATGATAATGGGAGCATGTGCCGGCTCAACTTCCGGTGGTGCCAAGATTGATCGGTTTATTATTCTTGTAAAATTTCTCGGCAACGAGTTCTACCGAATGATGCATCCCTCGGCAATCCGTACCGTTGTAATCAACGGAAAAGGAACGCCTCAGCCTATACTGTTGAAGCCTTTAGCATTCCTTTTTCTCAATGTTATATTCATCCTGGTCTGCTCTGTCGGCCTTTTGGTATGCGGATTACAGCTCAAAGACGCTTTCTTCTGCTGCCTATCTGCTGTAAGCAATACCGGACTCGGAACAGACATGACAGGAGTTTCAGGCAATTATAACGCTGTCAGTGACGGAGCCAAATGGTTGCTCTCATTCCTCATGCTGACCGGCCGTCTTGAGATTTACACCGTACTGCTGATATTTACTCCTGCTTTCTGGAAGAAATAACATAATCAAGAGCGGCAATCTCGGCGATATTTATTATCTCATCGACCTTGGAATTGACACCGGTAAAGTATATCGGCTTGTTCAATCCTACCTGGATAGGACCGATAACATTACCGACACCCATCCCTACCAATAATTTATACGCTATGTTGGAGGCGCTTAGATTTGGGAATATCAGAGTATTCACCTCTTTGCCTTTCAGAGTATTGAATGGGAAAGCCTTGTCTCTAAGCTTGGTATTGAGCGCATAATCCGCTTGCATCTCACCGTCAACCTGCAGTTCGGGATATTTCTCATGAAGAATCCTGACAGCCTCGGCGACACGTGCCGGCTCACACTCCTTGCTGTTGGAACCGAAATTGCTGAATGACAACATCGCCATTACCGCCTCTTGATTGAAGTGCTTGACCGCATCATTTGCCAGTCGGGCAATATCCACAAGAGCATGAGAATCACTGACAGGATTGATGGCCGTGTCGGCAAGGAAATATGTCCCGCGACGAGTTATCATGATATGCATGG
>CAMWUY010000119.1 GCA_947177615.1 uncultured Porphyromonadaceae bacterium | reverse complement strand
CTTTGCAACAGGAATACCACCGGGGAGAAGATCATCGCATGCCTGATGGAGTATAACAATACTCTCGGTGAGGATATGGATCGCCTGCGCTTTGTGAGTGAACAGTCTTTGCGTCTCGACTCTAATGCCTCTGTCCGTGTCGTAATATCAGCTTTGCGTTCACTGGCAGACGGGATATATTTTGCCACTGAAGATGATAAAGTTCAGGAGAAAGGTGATGAGAAGGTAGACTGGCGCAATATATCCACTCAATTTATACTATACTCCAATGCTCACCCGGACATTCCTTTAGGGGATCGCGTCAGCAACTTCCTCAACAACGCGCGCCACGATGACACGCTCTCTGAAATGGTGTCTCGTATGCAGGCCACGACCTTACCGGCACTTGTAGAGGCTATCATAGATATGTTTCTGCATGGGAGTGTGGCCGGTGGCGGCAAGGAGGAGGATACATCCTTCCTGGCAGCTTTGCAAGACGCGGTGATTGACTATAGCAATATTTATGTATCCGATATAGCGTCTTTCCTGGAATGGTGGGATAAGAAGGGGTGCAATATAAGCATCTCCTCACCTGAAGACACTGATGCTATAAATATTATGACTGTTCACAAGTCAAAGGGACTGGAGTTTGAATGCGTGATACTCCCCGATATAGATATCTCGTTGGAGCCATCGGGTAATCATCCGACATGGAGCTGGGCAAAGATCCCCGAAGATTATGAGTATGCATCCCTCTTACCCACTCATCTCCCGGTGGAGGTTAATGCCGAACTGGCAGGATATGAGGATATCGATAATCCGGAGGTCTTTCATCTCGGCCCGTACGCCAAGCTGTGGGAACATGAACGCACCATGGTATTGGCGGACAATCTCAATAAGGCGTATGTCGCCTTCACTCGTGCGGTGAGTGAACTGTATATACTGACAAGCAACTATAATGGCAAAGAGAAGGGGGAGAAAGTACTGATAAAGGATAAGGATCATATCCTCAATAAGCTGGCCAAGTACCTGAAAGGGGATCTCGAAGGGATACACGAAGCAATCGGGAGTGACCCCGGGGAGTTTTTTCTGCAAGCCTCTGAGATTTATGAGCCGTCGGAATTCGAAGGCATCACTTATGGTGAAAAGCCGTCTGCCGAAGAGGTCGGCAAGCGTGTGAGAAAGCTTGTGGCAAAGGAGGCACGTGATGTGGTCACATCCGAGGTGAAAGGATATTACATAAATGCTGACCAATCGTTGCTTAAATTTGTAGAAGAGGATGAAATGATCGGTAAAGAGGGGGATGATGATACAGCGGATCCTCGCTCGGAAGGTACTCTGATCCATAATATTCTGGAGCATACCCGACGATATGAAGACCTCCCGGGCGCTGTAGCACGCATGCGAATGCGGGGTCTGCTGACATCAGCTGAAGCTGACGAAATGCAGGCGATGCTGACACAAGCCCTTGAATCCACACGGGGGACTCACTGGTTTGACGGGACACTCCGCGTGATCAATGAGCGTGAATTAGGCGCTCCCGATTATCATACATACCGGGCAGACAGGCTACTGATCACACCTGAAGGGAAGTGCATCATCGTCGACTACAAGACCGGCACTTCGGAGCATAACTCGGGGCACCACCGCCAGGTAAGACGGTACATGGAACTGATGATGCAGACAGGCCAATTCTCTGAAGTAGAGGGATGGCTGTGGTATGTCAAGGAGGGTAAGATTGAGGAAGTCAAACAGCGGGGAGTAAAGAGCGGGAAGTGAGAAGTTTGGAAAATCGGTGGGATTATATTAAATTTGCAGTCGTAACCAATAAAGAATTTAATGGACATAGATCCTTTGCCGTGTGATGCGGCTCATATATTATTAAGTATTCCAAATCTTATCCTCAATATGGCCGGGCAGATTACATTTCATCAGCCCGGCAGCGGATGGCCGGCATGGTGTGTCATCATCATCATAGCTCTATGTTGCCTGCTGGTATCAGCCTTTGTATCAGGGAGTGAGATAGCATATTTCAGCATTGACCCGGGTCAGATAGATGATCTCGAGGAGGATGAACGGCCGGAGAGCCGCAAAGCGTTTGAGCTGCTTTCGCACAGCGAACGTCTGTTGGCAACGGTACTGATAATGAACAATCTGGTAAACATCACGATGGTCATAATGCTGACTTTTGCCATCAATCAGGTTGTGGAATTTCACTCAACAGCAGTCAACTTTCTGATACAGACAGTCTTCCTGACCTTCCTGCTCTTGTTGTTCGGTGAGATATTTCCGAAACTTGTGGCGCGTGGACGCACAATGCAATGGGTGCTCAAGACCTCACCATACGTGATGTTTCTATATAAACTCTGCGGACCGCTGGCGCGTGTCATGGTGCGCAGTTCCAAGGTGATGAACCGTATCGTGGTGAAACGTCAGCCTGAGATTTCTACGGATGATCTTGAGAAGGCTCTTGAGATTTCAGATCTGCAGGAAGGGACTGATAAGGAGATGCTGGAGGGTATTCTGAGCTTTGGTGAGAAAGAGGTAAGCGATGTCATGATATCACGTGTGGATGTTACGGCTCTCGAATATCATGCGGACTGGAATGAGGCTATGCGTACGGTCATCGAATCGGGATACAGCCGTATACCTGTATATGACACGTCACAAGATACGATCCGCGGTATACTATACGCTAAAGATCTGCTCCCCTATATAGGGAAACGTGACAATTCGTTTCGATGGCAGACCTTGATACGTCCGGCATTCTTCGTACCGGAATCGATGATGATAGACTCACTGTTGGAGGAATTTCGTGTGAAACGTATCCATATAGCCATCGTTGTAGATGAATATGGCGGCACTTCCGGCATCGTCACACTTGAAGATCTTATCGAGGAGATCGTAGGAGAGATAGATGATGAATATGACGACAAGTCATCATTATATCGTCGTGTTGCACCCGATACATATATTTTTGAGGCAAAAATCTCGCTGACTGATTTTTGTAAAATTCTGGATATAGAGGAGTCGGATCTCGGTGACACTGATCAGGCAGAGACTCTTGCGGGTCTGATACTGGCCATCAAGGGTGACTTCCCGACTCAAGGCGAAGTGCTGATGTGTGATAATCTCCGCCTCCAAGTTCTGAAAATGGAGCGGAGGCGTATTGTTAAGGTTAAGGTCACCGTGACAGAAAAAGCAGGATAATATGGAGAGAGAATTCATATATTGGAATCATAAGACTCCGGCCGGAATACAGGTTGAAGAGATATGCGGTGCCGAGGATAAGGCTCTGAGTGTATGGAAAGAGTTGGCACTGCAAGTATATGGTGAAAATGGGAAAGACCGTTTTCGCGTCATCGATCATACCGAGACCGGTGCTCCCCTGCTCGAGGATATGGATCAGCGAATCAGTGTGAGTCATACGGGTCGTTTCCTCTGTGTAGCCCAGTTGCCACGGACACCCGAAGCAGATATGCACCGGTACTCCCCGCGCTCGGCCATGGGGATAGATTGTGAACGCACGGATCGCGAGCAGGTGCTTAAAGTGCGGGAACGCTTTCTGTCGGAACATGAGCTTGAGATGATCCCCTCAGAGGATGTGGAACAGAATATCCTGGCCTGGACCTGCAAGGAGGCTCTATATAAGGCAGCTCTAACCCCGGGACTGGACTTTCGCGCCGCTATTGAGATTGTGCGGATGCCCCGTATATGTCCTCATCCCGGGCCGTTGAAGAAGGGTGATGACACACCATTCGGAGCAGCAGTCATTACAACTCCGGACGGCAAGAAACACGAAATGTCGCTCTACAGTTATCTTTCGGAGGGCCACATAATAACCCTGGCCTACTCCCCCAAATGCGCCAAATATAAATCCTGATACAAGATCGTATCTCTACTTAATATTATTGTTGCGATAAAATTATAAATTCAGCTCGTATTCACTTATAATATCTGCTTAATCATCATTATTTAGGAGTATAATTTGTCGTATATCCGAATCATAAGCGATAGGTTTACGGACAATTATAAATTTTATAGCCTCCTCAATGACGTTAAACGGAACGATAAACCATTCCTTGGGTCGGTGTCCGTCGACTGTAACTTGTAATTGTACCGGTGCAAAGAACTTATGTATAAGAGCCTCGAAAGTCGAAGACTTTACATTATAAACTTTCCATGTAGCCACAACCTCGACATCAGCACAAAGATAGGTCGGTTCATTCTTGGCATTGGCGATACGGCTTTCGACAGAAGTAACTGTAAAACCGATTTTGTAGAGGTCTTTTATAGTTGCTATTTCAGGCCGAGTGGATTTTGACCTAAGCACATAGATAGTGCCGCTTTCAACATCATTAACATTGGGAGTGAAATACTTCTCAAATTCTTCCGGGATAATGTCCGAGCTATCAATAACCGAATACCCTGTTACGTAAAGATTCTTAGTTATAGTTTTATATTTAATATCAGCTTCAGAGCCATTCTCATATACTACTCTTGTACGTCCGTCGCGGTCGCCATGCTTATTAACCCCATCATCATCAAAAGCTGCCAGATACCCTAAAATTCCATCTTCGACAAAGTAGCTGCCAACTTTAAGATTCTTAACACTGAACTTAGTGAGTTTGTACTTCCCTGACTTCAAACCCTTCTTGATCTCTTTAAAAAGGCCGGCATATTTTTCGAAGTCTTCGCAGGGTCTACGTTTCCCAATATATTCGACTTCTTTTCTTGCTTCAAGACGTTGGCGCATATATTCAGGCACGTCAAAGAGACTGAGGTCAACACCATCTTCAATATCAGCAAGCAACGGGTCATTCAGAATAGTTTCAAGCTGTTCTTCCTCAGTTAGCTCTCTGTGATAATCCGCTTGCGGTTCATCTACTGTATGAACATGCTGAGGAAGAATACCGTGATCATCATACGGGCGGCAACGCTCAATCTTTTTCTCACTTTTCAGAAGACCGGACCATTTATGAAAAAGTGAGGCTTCTTCGGGCGTATCTTCAGGCAGTCTGCCATTGGTTTCGTAGAAGGCCAGTATCTCTTGGAAACCGGCAATCAGTCGGTCGCTTGATGTTGTACGCTTACGAGGAGCGGTAACATCAGCCAAGAGAGGGTCGTTAAAAATTAATTCGAGTTCCTTTTCCCAGTTGATCATTGTTGCAGTGCGAGTTTTTGACGTTTAAGATTTCGGAGGTGTTCTATTGCCATAGCAATCCGACGAGCCAGCGGGTCGCCATCTGTAATCTCCGGCTTTGTTTTTCCCGGATTTTCCTCGCGCCACTTGGGGAGATATTTAGTAAAGAGCAAAATTGCTTCCTCATCAGTCAGCTTTTCAGAGCGTTTATCCTCGATAGCATACTGTATTGTGCGTAGCACTTCGGGAGTCAGCGATTTGCTGACTACTTCGTATGCGCGTTGGAAGGGATTTATTTCTGCAATTAGGTTGATGTTAAGGTCATTGAGATTGACAAATTTGTTGGCAATCTTAATGAATTTATTACCGGAATCGTCAGGGCCGATGACTTGCTCGCCCTGTGTGGCAATAGTCAGAATTGTATGTTTTGCAACAGCATCAACCTCATCCTCGTTTAGATCGGGATAAGTTTCACGGATAATCTTGGGTATGTAAACTTCGGTTATCATCTCTGCCATACCCTCGCCGATGATAGCCTCTCGGATATTTTTATCAGAGAGTGTGGTGGCGACCAAAGTGTCAAGATCATTTTCAACAATAGCCTTGGTCTTTTCATTTAGAGTGGGCAAACCCTTAACCTGGATAACGTGGTCTTCTTCATCTGGTGTATTGGGCTTTTCGGTTTTATCCTCATCATCGACCTTAGTCTTGAAATTCCACTTGGGAGCCATAACTTGCTCCATGAGCAATGAGGCTGATATGGCTTTCAAGAAGTCGTTGACCGCCATAGAAACATCATCCTGCGCCGCATCAGGGCAAGGAATGAGATTGGTAAACTGCGCATGAGTTTTAGCCTCACAGTCACGAGTGCAACGACCGATAATCTGAACCACTTCGGTAAGCGAAGCGCGGATACCGATTGTGATACAATGTTCGCACCATTCCCAATCGAAGCCCTCCTTAGCTGTGCCGAGAGCGATAAGAATATCGAGCGAGTCGCGGCTGTTCATACGTTGGAGATAGGACTGCAACGCATCTCGTTGTTCCTTGCTATCCTCGACGAGATCGCCTACAGTGAGAATACGACCGTCAGCGGTTTTTACTTTGTATAAATAGTTGGTATAGTCGCGGTCTACAATCTCGCCGATATGTTTGAGAATCTCAGCCACTTGGTCATGCTTATTCATAAACGCCCCGGTCTTGCTGTTGGGGTGCGGAATATGAATAAGAGTTTTCT
>CAMWUY010000118.1 GCA_947177615.1 uncultured Porphyromonadaceae bacterium | reverse complement strand
CGGCGACCACCGAGATCTACACGCTAGAGTTCGTCGGCAGCGTCAGATGTGTATACGATACAGGATCCAGGTGGTGACGGTCGTGCCGACATTGGCGCCGAAGATTACGGCCATAGCCTGTGCGAGACTCATCAAACCGGCATTCACAAAGCTGACCACCATTACTGTCGAGGCCGACGATGACTGGATCAATGCTGTGATCAGCAGACCGGTCAGCACGCCGGTGAACCGGTTGCGGGTCATGATGCCCAGAATGTTGCGGAGACGATCGCCGGCTACCTTCTGAAGCCCCTCACTCATCACTTTCATGCCGTAGAGGAAGAGACATACGGCAGCCAACAGGCAGATAAAGTCAATAATGCTATAATTCATACGATTATGATATAGTATATAGTGAAGCCCCTCTGTGCAATCACACATATCCGAGCCTCTTGTTTTGCAAAGTTAATAAAATTTGGATAACTACATCACTCCCATAACTAATTTCATTTTTTTGATTAATTTTGCACCATGTTGATATATAATTGTACTTTTATGGTAGATGAGGATCAGGCCGAGTCGTTGTTGCGCTGGCTCCGTGGAGGAACCGTGTCCCGACTCACCGAAGGTCTTACAGACTCTAATCCCCGGCTGTCGACTCTCGTCGAGGTGCCCGGTGATCCGGACTTCGCATCTCACGCCCGCTCATTTGCCTTGCAGATCGAATTTCGTACCATCGAGGATGCACACGCATGGGGCGATGCGCGACTCATGCCTCTCATCGCGGACTATACTGCGAAATTCGGCATCGAGCGCGCCGCCATCTTCACCACCATACTCGAGGAGATAGAGTTGTAATGGAAGCGGAGGTCAGGAAATATGAGCGCATCATCATGGGTATCGATCCCGGTACCAATGTCATGGGCTATGGTGTATTAGGTGTCAATGGCAAATCGGCTGAGGTCGTTGTCATGGGCATAATACAACTCTCCAGATACGAGAGTCATTATCTCCGTCTGCGTCGTATCTTTGAGCGTGTGACGGGGCTTGTGGAGCAGTATCTGCCCGACGAACTTGCTATCGAGGCGCCGTTTTTCGGCAAGAACGTACAATCGATGCTCAAACTCGGCCGTGCGCAGGGGGTAGCCATGGCAGCCGTGCTGACCCGCGACATCCCTATCGCCGAGTATGCACCGCTCAGTATCAAGCAGGCCGTGACCGGCAACGGTGCCGCAAGCAAGGAGCAGGTGGCCAATATGCTGAAACATATATTAAAAATCCCTGATGAGAGAATGCCGGCCGTCCTCGATGCCACCGATGCACTGGCCGCCGCCCTCACTCACCTGTACGAGACTCAGAAGCCCTCGATAGCCAAAGGCGCCGGTTCCTGGGAGCAATATTTGCGCCGGCATCCCGAACGTATCGCCCAACGCCTCAAAAAATAACTGATTTTATTGAATAAGTCGCGAGGATTAAATATCTTTGCATCTATATTGTACAATATTTAAATGCCATGGATAAATATAACGAGGTATTGGCGTCAAGCACAGTGACGACCGATGATGCTGTCGTAGCTGCGGCAGTTGCCAAGATTATGGAGAAAGCCCCTGAGCTGGCTTCTCCCGAAGTATATCAGTTTCTCTTCAGCTCGATTGATCTGACGACACTCTCTACCGAGGACAATGTGAGCAGCGTAGCCAAGTTCACACAACGTGTCAATGACTTTGACAATGACTATCCTCAGTATCGTAACGTAGCCGCCATCTGCGTCTATTCCAACTTTGCCGAGGTTGTAAAGGCTCACCTCGAGGTGCCGGGAGTGGATATCGCTGTTGTGGCCGGTTGTTTCCCTTCATCTCAGACATTCACCGCTGTCAAGGTCGCCGATGTGGCTTTAGCATGCGAGGCCGGAGCCAATGAGGTGGATATAGTCTTCCCCGTAGGTATGTACCTTGAGGAAAATTACGAAGACCTCTGCGACGAGATCATCGAGATGCGCCATACGGCCAAGAATGCCCGTCTGAAGGTAATCCTGGAGACCGGTGCTCTCAAGACAGCAAAGAATATCCGCAACGCCTCCATCCTGTCATTATACAGCGAGGCGGACTTTCTCAAGACCTCGACAGGCAAGATATACCCCGGTGCATCGCTCGAAGCCGCGTATATCATGTGTCAGTGTATCAAGGAGTATTATGACAAGACCGGCCGTAAGGTGGGATTTAAGGCTTCGGGCGGTATCCGTACCGCTGAGGACGCCCTGGGATATTATGCCATCGTCAAGGAGGTGCTCGGTGATGAGTGGCTCAATCAGGACTACTTCCGTATCGGTGCCTCATCACTGGCCAATGCCCTGCTGAGCAAGATGACCGGTGAGGAGACCAAGTATTTTTAAACCGCTATAACCTCACAATATGAAACTAACTAAACTATTCGTAGCCGGAGTGCTGACCGCCGCTGTATGCGCCGGGGCAGTCAGTCTGACGGCCACCGAACAGAGCGCTCCCGCTGCCGGCAGTGACCGTATGATGTTCGGTGTGGCATTCTACAACCTCGAGAACCTCTTTGACACGATCAACAATAATGGTAAGTATGACAAGGAGTTCTCACCGCAGGGCAAGAACAAATGGGATGGTAACAAGTATCGCTCCAAGCTGCGCAATCTGGCCTATGCCATATCGCAGATGCCGACGCAGACCACTCCGCTCGGTCCGGCCATCATCGGATGTAGTGAGATCGAGAACCGTAGTGTGCTTGAGGATCTCGTCAAGCAGGAATCCATCAAGGATCTGAACCTGCAGGTAGTGCATCATGACAGTCCCGACCGCCGTGGTGTCGATGTCAGTCTGCTGTACAACCCCCGTCTCTTCAAGGTGACCAATGTGACCAATCATACTCTCTATGTAGACTCGCTCCCACACTTCAAGACCCGTGACCAGATGTGTGTCGTAGGTCGTCTCGGTGACGTGAAACATCCCGAGTATGGCAACGCACGTATCGCAGTGATCGTCAACCACTGGCCGTCACGCCGTGGTGGCAGCGCACAGAGCAGCTGGCTGCGCGAGGCTGCCGCCGAACTCACCAGACATATCGCCGACTCACTCACACGCAAGTATCCCGACATCGGTATTGTCGTGATGGGTGACCTCAATGATGATCCGAGCAACAAAAGCTGTGCCGAGGTGCTCGGTGCCGTCCGCAATCCCAAGGATATACAGGCCGGGGGCTTCTACAATCCATTCTGGAAACTTCTCGATGATGGTATCGGTTCGTACATCTATCGTGGATCATGGGACCTCTTTGACCAGATCATCATAAACTCCAATCTCTATGACGGACGATGCGGTGTACAGTTTAAGAATGCCAAGGTGCTCAACTTCCCCTTCCTGATGCAGGCCGACGGTCAGTATAAAGGATATCCGCACCGTACATTCAGCGGCGGTGCGTGGATCAACGGCTACAGTGACCACCTTCCGACAGAGATATTCCTCGTAAAAGATTTGAAAAAATAAACTAACTAACTGAATATGCGACTTTTTCTAACCTTACTGTTATCGGCGGGTATCGCTGCAAGTGCTCTTGCGGCTCCGACCGGCGTCAAGGGTCGTCTCGTAGACTCCCGGACCGGTCAACCTGTAGCCGATGCCGACATTCTGCTCAGTGACCAGCAACTATCCGCTGTCTCTGATGATCAGGGTGTCTTCCAGATCAGCAATGCGGCTCCCGGACCGGATATGCTGCAGATCATAGCCTTCGGATATGACGACATCTATGTGGACGTCGAGTTGGTACGCGACATAGTCCGTAATATCGGCGATATCAAGCTGACTCTATCCGGCTTCGAGGGTAGTCAGCTCAATTCCGACTCCTTCATCTTTGATGAAGATCAGATAGCCGACGATGAGTCAGCCATGCAAAGTGTCGGTACGATCCAGGGAGCCTCCGATGATATATTCTATCAGGCGGCCTCATATCAATACAGCGTGGCCCGTTACCGTTTCCGCGGTCTCAATAACAGCTGGCAACAGGGGTACATCAACGGTGTGCTCTACAATGATGCCATGCGCGGAGTATTCAACTATTCAGGCCTCGGCGGTATGACCTCGAGCGCATTCCGTCAGAAGACTACCGATATCGGTCTGGCATCTTCGAGTTACGGTTTCGGTGCTATAGGCGGCACACAGAATTATACCACATACGCCTCACAGTACGCTCCCGGTTTCCGCGGTAACCTGTCATACACCAACTCCAACTACATCCTGCGTGCCATGCTGCAGTACAGCACCGGTCTCAATAAGCACGGATGGGCATTCTCAGCCAGTATCATAGGACGTTACTCTCCCGAGGGTGTCATCAAGGGTACATGGTATAACTCCATCGGATACTCTCTCTCGCTGCAGAAGGTATTCAACGCTCAGCACAGCCTGAACCTCACCACCTGGGGCGCTCCGACTGAACGTGCCGGCAACAACGCCGCCACCCAGGAGGCATACGATCTGGCCGGATCCAATCTCTATAACCCTGACTGGGGCTATCTTAACGGCAAGAAGATCTCAGACCGTGTCTACAAGACCTTCGATCCCTCGGTGATGATCAACTGGCTGTGGACTCCCCGTATCGGTACGACACTCAATACGGCAGTCGCATTCCGTCACAATGCCTATCAGCGTTCCAGCTTCGACTGGTATCAGGCCAACGACCCGCGTCCGAACTACTACAAAAATCTGCCGTCATTCTATCTGCCGACTGCAAAGTACGATCCCGAAAATCCAACAAGCGATGCTTCTCTCGAATATCTCGCTCAGCAGCAGCAATATGAATATATGGTCGATCTGTGGAAAAATGACGAGAGCGTCCGCCAGATAGACTGGGATGGTATCTATCAGACCAACCTGCGCAACAATATATATTATGACCGCGACCCCGAGTTGCGCGGACAGAGCAGCTATATCCTCAAGGATGAGCACCAGAATCAGACCAGCTTTATTGTCAATACATATCTCAATCACAGATTTAACGATATTCTGACACTCCAGGCCGGAGCAAGCTTCAACTATACCAATGCACACTACTTCCAGACTGTCAAGGATCTGCTCGGCGGTGAGTTCTGGAGAGATGTGGACAATTTCTCCGAGCGCGACTTCGCCGGTGATCAGGACAAGCTGCAGAATGATATGCGCAATCCCAACCGCCGTGTCACTGTAGGAGACATCTACGGATACAATTATAATATACATGTCACCACCAGCCGTCTCTGGGCACAGAATGAGATCAACACCGCTCACTGGAATGTCAACTATGCGGCCGAGGTGTCGCACACTGACTTCTACCGTGACGGTCAGATGCAGAATGGCCGTGCTCCTGAAAATTCATACGGCAAGGGTCTGACACATGTATTCACCAACGGTGCACTCAAGGCCGGCGCTACATACAAGATCAACGGCCGCAACTATATCACCGCTCACCTCGGATACGGCAACCGTGCTCCGATGATCAGCAACGCATACGTCAATGCCCGTATCAAGGATACCGCCGTCGGCAATCTCCGCTCCGAACAGTTCCTCGGTGCAGACCTCAGCTATACATGGAATTACAGCCGTTTCCGCGGATCTATCTCCGGATACTGGAACGAGACCTGGCAGGGTATGCGTCAGCTCTACTTCTATGACTATGATCTGGCTACAATGATGGCTTACACCCTCAAGGGGATCAACTCCCGCTATATGGGTGTCGAACTCGGTATGCAGTACAAGATCATCGACGGCCTGAGCGCATCTGTGACAGCCACGATCAACAACTACACTTATCACAATAATCCTATAGGTGTGCGTTCGGCTCAGAATGGTGCTATGGAGGACGTGGTGAGACGCACATACCTGAAAAACTATCACATCGGCGGCTCTCCCCAACAGGTATTCGCTCTGGCTCTCAACTATGCAGCCCCCAAGCAGTGGTTCTTCGAAATCAATGCCAACTACTTCCGTGACGCATATATCGAGCTCGCCCCGACCCGTCATGAGGAGCAACCGGGTCTCTGGAAATTCTGTACTACAGTCGAGGAGTATGAGCAGCGTCTGGCCGAGTTTACCAATCAGGAGAAACTCAAAGAGGCCTTTGTGATGAACCTGTCTATCGGCAAGATGATATACACCAAGTTCGGCTCACTCAACTTCAATCTGAGTGTCAACAACCTGCTCAACAACCGTAATATCCAGACCGGCGGCTTCCAGGAGTCCAAGATCGACTATACCAACTATAATCTGAATAAGTTCCCGAACCGTTACTTCTACGCACAGGGCATACGTATATTCTTCAACTTCGGTATCAGATTCTAATCATAAAGTGTAAAATCCAATGAAAAAGTTAAATATAATAATTAGTCTCGTGACGCTGGTGATGTCGGGCGTCGGACTCTCGGGTTGTGGTGACCTGGCTCAGCCGCCTATCGTCATACCTGATGAGGCGGGTAAGATCGGTAC
>CAMWUY010000117.1 GCA_947177615.1 uncultured Porphyromonadaceae bacterium | reverse complement strand
TGATAGCCCCGTTGCTGACAGCCCTGTTGCTGACAGCCCCGTTGTTGACAGCCCCGTTGCTGAGTAATAGCATAGTCGAGAGATAATCTCACGATTACAGAATCGATGCATCTCCCCTCAGGGGACTTGCATCGATTTCGTTTTTATCACATTATTCCATTTTTTTAATTAGAGCCATGACATGACATGGCCCGGATTGTTATCGATATCATGACACAATTGATACCTGAATGGGCAGAAGCCCTGACATGCGCCGTCACTATATGCGATGCCGACGGCAAAATCATATTTATGAACGAAAAGTCACGCGCCACGTTCGGTCACCACGGTGACCTGATCGGCAAAAATCTCTTTGATTACCACCGCCCCGAGTCACAGGCCAAGATACGTCACATGCTGGCCACCGGGGAGGACAACACATACAAAGTGGTCAAGAACGGCATATCAAAACTGATACATCAGACTCCGTGGCGCATAGATGGCAAAATCGCCGGTATGGTCGAGCTCTCCATCATACTCCCGCCCGACATGAAGACCATCGTACGCAGCTGACGACGCATATCATGACGCAGACTTTTTGAGGGATTTTAAGAGATTTTAAGACTTTTACAACCGATAATTCACCCAAATTTTATTACTTTGCAATTTGGAAAATACTATATCACCTGATTATGGGTAAAATAATAGCAATAGCAAACCAAAAAGGCGGTGTCGGCAAGACCACCACTGCCTTCAACTTGGGTGCCTGTCTGGCGCTGGACGGCAAGAAAGTACTGCTTGTGGACGCTGATCCGCAGGCTAATGCCACTTCCGGACTCGGACTTGATCCGCAAAAGTCGGACGTCTCCATATATGAATGTCTCGTGGATGATTACCCCGCCGGCGAGGCTGTCACCGATACTTGTATCGACGGACTTCAGATCATACCGTCACGCATAGATCTGGTCGGAGCTGAGGTAGAACTAATGAACCGTCCCGATCGGGATCGCCGGCTCTCTTCGGTGCTCAGCCGGGTCAAGGACAATTATGACTTCATACTCATCGACTGCTCTCCGTCACTCGGAGTCATCACAGTCAATGCGCTGACCGCAGCCGACTCTGTCATCATACCGGTGCAGGCAGAATACTTTGCACTTGAGGGTATCTCCCAACTTCTCAACACTATACGTATCATCAAGAGCCGTCTCAAACCGAGCCTTGAGATCGAAGGATTTCTGCTGACAATGTATGATGCGCGACTCCGGTTGGCCAACCAGATATTTGAGGAGCTCAAGGGACACTTCGGCGACATGGTCTTCACCAGCGTAATACCGCGTAATATCAAACTCTCTGAGTCTCCGAGCCACGGACTCCCCGTGATACTTTATGATCCGGACAGCCGGGGATCAATAGCTTATTGCCAGCTATCCAAAGAGTTGATCGCTAAAAACCGTAAAAAATCTACCGTTAAGCAATGATACACAACAGACGCAATGCACTCGGACGAGGCCTGGACTCTCTGATATCGTCAATGGGAGAGATACGCACTGACGGTTCGTCAGCCATCAACGAGATACAGATAGACCGCATCGAGCCAAATCCCGACCAGCCACGTACCTCTTTTGATGAGGAGAGCCTCGAGGAACTGGCTATCTCCATCCGCGAACTTGGCATCATACAACCATTGTCTCTGCGACTGACCGAGAGCGGCAACTATCAGATCATTGCCGGTGAAAGACGCTGGCGCGCGGCCAAGCTGGCCGGCCTCACCTCCGTCCCTGCATACGTGCGCACCGTCACTGACTCGGAGATCACCGAGATGGCCCTCATCGAGAATATACAGCGCGAAGACCTCAGCTCGATTGAGGTTGCTCTGGCATTCAAGAAACTCATCGACAATTATAACCTGACTCAGGAACGTCTGTCGGAGCGCCTCGGCAAGAAGCGTGCTACAATAGCTAACCACCTGCGACTGCTGAAACTCCCGGCTGTGATACAACTGGCTCTGCGCGATCGCAAGCTGGACATGGGACATGCTCGCGCGCTATTGGCTGTCGAGAGCCCCGAACAACAGGTCAAGCTATATAAACTTATACTTAAGGATGGACTCTCGGTCCGCCAGGTCGAGCAGATGGCCCGCGACACAAAGGAGGGCCTGCTGCCTGACAACGGTAAAAAGCCCGGAACCACGAACCGCACCGCTTCTGACGAGGATAAGATCTTCGCTCAGCAACTCTCCAACTACCTCCCCACTCCGGTCAAATTCTCGCGCAAAGAGGACGGCAGCGGACAGATTACTCTCAAGTTTAATTCCGATGATGAGCTGCAACAGCTCGTCTCACTCTTCGAACGCCTCAAACAGTAAATGCAACTGTCGCCAAGAGTCATACTGCTGATAGCCACCGTCATCGCTCTGACCACGATGTCGGCACGACTCTCTGCGCAACAGACTGAACTCACGCTAAGTGATGACGGCACAATAGTCACTCTCAATGACAGCATAGCCGGTGATGACATCATGGTGCATGAACGTATTATAGTCGAGGAGACGGACACACTGGCACCAACAGTTGTCACCGCACCGGGATATACTCTCGAAGGACTCAAGGAGTTTAATCCGGATCCCTCACGAGCCGTGTGGCTCTCGGCACTCTTCCCGGGACTCGGACAGATATACAACCGCCGCTTCTGGAAACTCCCCATCATTGTGGCCGGATTTATGGGCCTCGGATACGGCACAGCGTGGAATGCCCGTATGTTCTCCGACTATAGTCTCGCCTATCAGGATATCATGGACGATGATCCGGACACAAAGTCGTATATGGACTTCTTTCCGCCCACCGTCTCCGAAGACTCACTTGACAAGTCATGGCTCGCCCAGACCTTCAAGAGCCGGAAGGACTATTACCGCCGTAATCGCGACCTATGCATAATATGCTGTGTCGGTGTATATCTGCTATGCATGGTTGACGCATACGTGGATGCTCATCTCACACACTTTGACATCTCTCCCAATCTCTCGATGGATGTGGCTCCGGCCATCATCAGCGATCCGCTCGACGCTAAGCCCAAACTGGCGATGCATTGGGCGCTAACATTCTAACCGCCAAAAATATACTCACCGATATTATATATCCATAATAATATATGAAGATAATACCTGTCATCATAGCCATAGCAGCCACGGCAGCCTCATCGCTGACCATAGAGGCTCGTAAGTCGGCACCTAACGTGCTCGACATCAAACACACCATCACTGATGATGCCATCATATTCCCCGAGAGTTTCGAGATTGACGCTCAGAAACGTATGGAGTCATGGTATCTCAACAACTATACGGCTACCGACGACAGATATCGCACAATGCCGGATGTGGAGGCATCTGACGAAGTAATCAAAGAGCGCCTGGCCAATATGCCGACTGTCATCGAGATGCCCTACAACTCGATCGTGCGCAGCTACATCGACCGCTACACCAAGAGATCCAGACAGCAAGTCGCAATGCTGCTGGGACTCAGCATATATTATATGCCGATATTCGAGCAGGCACTCGAGGAGGAGGGACTCCCGCTCGAACTCCGCAACCTCCCCGTCATTGAGTCATCGCTAAATCCTAACGCCGTCTCCCGCCACGGTGCTACCGGACTATGGCAATTTATGCTCGCCACTGCCAAGGGAATCGGTCTTGAGGTCAACTCATTAGTGGATGAACGCCGCGATCCTTACGCCTCATCACAGAAGGCCGCAAAATATCTGCACGACCTCTACGACTCGTATGGCGACTGGTCATTGGCCATAGCCGCATACAACTGTGGTCCCGGCACCGTCAATAAGGCAATACGTCGCGCCGGCGGTGATCCTAAGAGCCACGACTTCTGGAGTATATACAATTATCTGCCGGCTGAGACTCGCGGATATGTACCGCTCTTCATCGCGGCCAACTATATCATGACCTACTATCCCGAGCACAATATCTCGCCCGTACTCCCCACCAAGCCGCTGGTCACCGACACTGTACATGTGTCACGCCGCGTACACCTCGACCAGGTCTCCAACGTCCTCTCCATACCTATAGACGAGCTGCGCATTCTCAATCCACAATTTCGCGCCGACGTCGTGCCGGGCACCCCGGACCGTCCCTATACCCTTATCCTCCCCTCCCAGCAGGCATTGGCATACGTCATGAGCGAAGACAATATCGTGCAATACAAGGCTGACCAGTACGCTCAGCGCACGGAGGTAGAGCCCGTATCCGATCGTAATCGTGATGTGGCCGACAATACCATCTCCGATGATGAAGGCTCACTCACAGCGGCTCATCCGGAGAATGAGGATCAGACAGCTGAAGAACCGGCCCATCCGGCTGTCGAACAGCGCAACTTCTCATCTGCTAAACAGACTCACGCCATAACACATACAGTAGCTGCCGGTGAAACCCTCTCCGAGATAGCACAAAAATATCGCGTCACCGTGGCTGACATCCGCTCGTGGAACTCATTGCGCCGCAATGCTGTGCGTGCAGGACAGCAACTGCGCATTCAGGTGTCGGACGATATGGCTGAGACAGATATCAGAGACACGGCCACAAAGACCAACAATAAGTCGACACAGACGGCAGCCAATACCACCGGCAACAGCTCATCAGCATCAAAGTCTTCAACCAAGTCGACACAGACCAGGAAAAAGACTGAGACCGCTCAAGCCAAACCCACCACTCACAACATCAAGAATGGAGAGAACCTCACCGTTATCGCCAAGAAATATGGTGTCAGTGTCGATGAGCTCCGCAGGGCCAACGGCTTAAAGGGTGATGCAATCCGCGCCGGAGGTTCCTTGAAGATACCTGCCTCCAAGAAATCAACAGGATCATCTTCATCCAAAAAGTCATCTTCCAAACGTCGCAGATGAACAACCGACATTCATTATCAATAGTCAAACGCAATACTGACCATGAATAAAAATCAGAAAATCATACTCTTCTCAGGCATTGGAGTTTTTGTCGCTCTTATCGGACTGGTGATTGCCCTGATAATCAGCAATTCCAACCAGGTCAATACCGCCAACGAGGCACTCGCTCGCGCAGACAGTCTGGCTCTGGCGAATGATCAGCTTTTGCTCACCAATGAATTCAATCAGCTCAATGCCGACTTCTCACAATATGAGGATCAACAGATATATCTGAAGAACGACTCGCTCGTACAGCAATATAACGCCGCTCGCATGAAGGTGGAAGGTCTGCTCAAGGAACTTAACGCTGAGAAAAAAAGCAATGCCTCCAACCGCGCACGCATCAAGCAGCTCGAAGGCGAGATCGCCACACTCAAAGGTATCGTCAAGCACTATCTTGAGGAGATCAAGCGCCTCGGTGAGGAGAATGAAGGTCTGCGCCAGGAGATACAGCAGGTCAATGAAAAAAACCAGCAGCTCGCCGCCACCGCCGCCACCGCACAGAGAGACAACGAGCAGCTGACACAGACCGTAGCACAGGCCAAGCGACTCAATATCACCGGACTCTCATTCAATGCATACAACAAGAAAGGGAAAGTCGAGAAAAACGTCACCAAGGCTAAATCGCTCGGCGCATCATTTGTCATCAGCCCCAACGCCACGGCCGCTCCCGGCCATAAGACCGTGTATATGCGCATCGTGGCTCCGGACGGCAATGTGCTGACAGGAGGTGGCAGTTTCACATACGACGGTCAGACCCTCACCGCCTCCGGAGCACGTGAGATCACATACGACAACAGTGAACTACCCGTCTCAATCTATTATCAGACCAACGCCACGCTGACCCCCGGCGAATATCTCGTCGAGATATTCTGTGAAGGAAATCGTCTGGCCTCCCACCGTTTCCCCCTGAAGAAGTAATCAGTACGGTTGCGGATTAAGACATTTCACCGGAAGAAAAACCACATCCGGCCAAGCAAACCGGTGATAAGTCTGATAAAAAATTAAGAGCGCGCACTAAGAACCATCAAACAATTTCCGACCCACCGATGTTATAATATCAAAGAAAGTAAGAAATCGTTTCATGATGTTAGGTTAGTTTGAAAAGTATTATGGAAAACAAGATTGCGACAGCCTGCGAAGGTTGTCGCAATCGCATTATTATACTCCATACGACCATAGAATCATCACGACCATAGTATCATCTTCACGATATATAGTAATCAAGTGCTGTCTTCTAAGTATCGCCTTCATGAAACAAGAACTTCACTCCTCCTCCCCCGGCAATTACCCATCCAATTCACAGAAACAAGCATCAACACCAACCCCGAAACCCACATCAAAACCAGCACCGAAACCAACATCAAAACCAACACCGAAACCAACATCAGCAACAATCGGCACAATCCACGGCAAAAAAACACAAAAAAAACTTGCAAAAGAAATAAAAAAGCACTACCTTTGTGAAACAAACGAAGCAACCGGCCCAGGTGGCGGAATGGTAGACGCGCTCGTTTCAGGTGCGAGTGCTGAGAGGCG
>CAMWUY010000116.1 GCA_947177615.1 uncultured Porphyromonadaceae bacterium | reverse complement strand
TAATTCGCACTCTCAATATTCCGGGTCGACAAACTTTATTAACTGTTAAATATCTACTCTAAAGCTCCATCATCTGAACGTGAAGCCGCTTACGACATTCTGCAACCAATTTATCCTACCGACTCAGAACGACTTGAGAAGATTAAGAAGGGTGCGGAAAATTAATGTTGACTATAGATGTTATCACGACTTATAATAAAGAATTATGCTCTGATAGATGATCTGGAGCTTGAGTTAGGATCGGGAATGTCAATTATCACCGGACAGACCGGTGCCGGCAAATCCATCATGCTCGGAGCATTGTCACTTTTGCTCGGTGGACGTGCAGACACCAAGGCGATAAATCATAATGACCGGAAGACTATCATTGAGGCTCAATTCAGTGATGGACTTATTGTAAGAAGAGAGCTGTCTCCGGGGGGGCGTTCCAGGGCTTTTGTAGATGATAGCCCCGTCACACTCCAACAACTCGTAGCCACTACATCATCCCTGATAGATATCCATAGCCAACATGCGACATTGTTGCTTAATTCCCGTACCGGACAGCTTGGGATAATTGATACATTTGCCGATAATGCTCTGATATTGGAGCAATACAGAGATATATTCCATCGTTTTGTGACAGCACGCAACAGAATCAAAGAACTTAAGGAAGAGAATGCACGCAACCAAGAGATGAGAAGTCTATTGGAATATCGTCTCGAAATCCTTAACAAATTAAATCCGAAACTCGGTGAATTGGAACATATCGAACATCAATATGATCTGCTGAGCGAAGCGGATCAGATACGCAGTTCCCTATCACAAAGCCATACCCTTATAGATAGTGAAAATGGTGCTCTCAACAATATACTGGAGGCACGAAATGCCTTATCACAAATCAATCTGTCATTAATAGACAAGGACTCACAAAATGAAAATGGCATTGAATTCCGACTTCACAACATCTACATTGAATTAAAAGACATCGCGGAGTCATTGTCATCTATGGCTTCCGAAGTTGAATCCGACCCCGTGGCGCTTGCTAAGATTACAAACCGTATGAATGCACTTCACGAAGCTAAACGACAGTTTAAAGTCAGTGATGCTGATCAACTTGTCTCTCTGCGTGAAGAACTCGTCAATAAACTCGTAAAGATTAATAACGCAGACAGTGATATCTCTGATCTTGAATTGCAGGCTCGTTCTCTGGCATCGCAACTTAAGGAAAAGGCATCACAACTTACTGAGAGCCGCCGTCTGGCGGCAATCAGATTTGCAGAATTGCTGCAACATCGGGCACGACCACTCGGACTGAATAATCTGAAATTTACTATTGATATTCAGCCCGGAAAACTCACATCAGATGGAGCTGACAATGTGGAATTCCAATGTTCGTTCAATAAGAACGGATCTCTCCTGCCTATGAGCAAAACTGCCTCCGGTGGAGAATTATCACGTCTTACACTGGCTATCAAATCTATCATGGCAGAAAAAATGGATATGCCCACTGTCATATTTGATGAAATAGATACCGGTGTCAGTGGAGAGATTGCTGACAAGATGGGCAAAATGATGGGGGAGATGTCTTCCACTACCCAAATACTTGCAATAACTCACCTCCCGCAAGTCGCATCAAGAGGGGATCGCCACTATAAGGTATTCAAGGAAGATAAGGAGGATCGAACCGTCAGCCATATCCGCCTGTTAGATCGGGATGAAAGACGACAGGAAATAGCATCCATGATCAGCGGAGAGAAGATTACTGACAGTGCTCTGAGAACTGCTGACGAATTGCTGAAGAACAAAGATAATAATAAATAAGATGATACGTAATTCTGATTATATATTCGGTATAAGAGCCGTAATTGAAGCGATAGAAGCCAACAAAAATATTGACAAAGTACTGGTGCGTAAAGATCTGAATGGAGATCTGTCACGGGAACTGTTCAGCCTTATCAAGCACCATGGTATTGTCATGCAACGAGTGCCTGCTGAAAAGCTAAACAGAATTACGATGAAAAATCATCAAGGTGTTATTGCTTTGCTTTCCCCCATCGAATATCAACACCTCGAGGATTTGATACCCTTATTTTATGAGGAGGGGAGAACTCCATTATTAATGATATTGGATGGAGTGACTGATACTCGCAATTTTGGAGCTATTGCCCGAACTGCTGAATGCGCCGGTGCTGATGCGATCATTATTCCCGAGCGCAACTCGGCGAGTGTGACACCCGATGCAGTCAAAACATCAGCCGGTGCGCTGCTACATATACCGGTATGTCGCGAAACGTCTGTCAAGGATGCTGTTCGGATGCTACATGATAATGGATATCATATAGTTGGAGCATCTGAAAAGGGGGCATCCGATTATACATCTATCGATTATACCATACCCGTGGCTATTGTTATGGGAGCTGAGGATACCGGGATTTCCGATGATGTATTAAGGCAATGCGACTCCCTGGGAGCAATTCCTATATGTGGTCATATCGGATCTCTCAACGTCTCTGTAGCAGCAGGAATTATGCTATATGAAGCTATCCGTCAGCGCAGGCAGAAATAATAGTAGTTGACCATGTCAATATTCACAATATTTTTCGTATATTTGTATTCAAATTTCGGATTACTTCTCACATAGATATATTTAAATATCTTTTCAGATAGCATTTTGTGAGGAGTGTATTCTCCTGAACACATAAGATTCATAAAGAGTTATGATAAATCGCGTCTTGATAAGAACAAAGGTAGTACAATTGCTGTATTCATACCTATTGGTAGAAGATAAGTTTAAATTAGAGTCTCAACCGGCATCTCCCACCAAGGAGAAACGTTTCGCATACTCTCTATATCTTGATGTGCTGTATCTCATGACTCGAATCGCCGGCAATATGACCATCAAAGGTAAGCCGGGACCATTAACTGAC
Source organism: uncultured Porphyromonadaceae bacterium (assembly GCA_947177615.1). Taxonomy (GTDB): domain Bacteria; phylum Bacteroidota; class Bacteroidia; order Bacteroidales; family Muribaculaceae; genus Lepagella. The sequence continues at coordinate 3,628 of CAMWUY010000116.1, read as the reverse complement.
ACTCGTTTTATAAAACGATTAACTTCGGATGAACATATCCGCAGCCTCGATTATAAGTATGCTGCAGGAGGATTTCCATTCGTATCTGTCATTTCACCCTTATCCGATCTTTTGAAAGAATCCGGACTTTATAAGAATTTCCGAAAACGTGAAGATTTAGGGTCAATGGCAGCCGAGTCTATCTGGCGAGATATCTTTAATCTTATTATAATGACTCATCCTGAGGTCAATAAGATAATAAGCTCGATGCCAAATTATTCGCTTGGAGGCGTAGATCGCATGCGTAAGATGATAGAAGAAACTTTTGTCAACTTCTTTGCCTCCGGTGATCATCTGCCCGATGCTCTGCATGAATTGAGCAATAGTCTGGAGACTGCCAGAGATCTATATTTCAGATTACTTTATCTACCTGTCGAATTGACTCAATTGCGACAGAACGACATCGATGAGGCACTCCATAAATATGTGCTTTCAGATGAAGATAAGAATCCAAACATGAGATTGGTAGATAATGAATTGGTGAAGCTTATTGCCACTAATACCAAGATCTGTCAATACATGAAGGACGATAATAAATGGTTGCCTGCGGATGAACCAATGTTGCGTACCCTGCTCAAAGCCATCATGGCATCTGACATATATCAAGAATATCTCAACCTGCCTGTAACAGATATGCACACCGACACGGAATTGTGGCGCAACCTCTTCAAGCATGTTATTTTCTGTAACCCTGTATTTCTTGAAACACTTGAAGATAAATCTGTATTCTGGAATGACGATCTGGAGATCATGGGCACCTTTATGCTTAAGACACTTAAACGTTTCGGCGAAGGAGTTACTGATCCAATCTACGACAAATATAAGGATGAGGAGGATGCTCGGTTTGGTGCTGAATTATTCACAGCAGTTGTCAAGAACAAAGAGGACTACCGTCATTTGATTGATGAAGTCAACGACAAGAATACGTGGGAGACTGAGCGTCTTGCATATATGGATGTTGTCATTCTTATGACAGCTGTCGCAGAGATGCTTAACTTCCCCAAAATACCACTTAACGTGACAATCAATGAATATATAGAAATAGCGAAAAGTTACTCTACGCCCAAAAGCGCACAGTTTGTTCATGGACTCTTATCTGATATCTGTGTACGTCTGCGTCAGGATGGCAAACTTTTCAAAAACTGATAATTATTCCATTTAACTATAATCATCAATGACACTAACATCTATTTCAGCCCTGATACTTGCCGCTGACGAACAGGCACAGGGCGGCGGTCTGAGCGGCATGCTCATGATTGTGGCCATGATTGTGATATTCTATTTTTTCATGATCAGACCGCAGTCAAAGAAACAAAAGGAGATTAAGAAAGCTCGCGAAGCTATGACCAAAGGTGACAGAGTTGTAACTGCCGGAGGTATTCATGGCAAAATACGCAGCATCAATGAGGCGGATAAGACTATCATGATTGAGATCGCACCTGATGTACAAATCAAGGTGAGTGTTGACTCAGTCTATCCCGCAGGTGCTGAAGTACCCAAAGAGGAGAAAAAATAAATCAGGTTTTCAACCAAATCCGTACAATGGCGACAAAAGTTAATCTTAAACGGACATGGAACAGGCTGTATAAGAGCAGCCGATTTCACAAAACGATAACGTTTCTGATCTTTGTCGCCATTGCAGCTGTATTTTGGCTTGTTCTGGCGCGGAATGATAATATTCAGGATAACATAGAGGTGAGAATAAATATCGAAAATGTCCCGGACTCTGTTACCTTCATTCAACTCCCGCCGGATAAAGTACACATCACCGTCAGGGACAAAGGCACTAACCTGATGCGCAAGACTTTGTCTGACAATGCTGTTCTCACATTCAATTTCAGAGAATATGATCAGGATGGTGTATTCAGGGTAAGCCGTTCAGAACTCGACGGGGTAATCAAGAATACCTTTGGCTCGTCAGCAACAATTCTATCATGTAGTATCGATTCACTCAGATTGAAATACACTACCCTTCCGGGCAAAAGACTCCCGATAGATATATCGTCTTCACTCATGCCTGCGCCCGGTAAAGTCATTAAGAAGGTCACCATCGAACCATCTTATGTTATCGCATTTTCTGATAGAAGCCATTTGGATACTGTCAATAGAGTATATACTCAGAAAATTGTACGTCATAATCTGGAAGAGTCCGTGACTTTCAGTCTAGATCTGCATCGAGTTCCGGGCGTCCGGATTGAGCCTCCGCGAGCTAAGGTAACAATCGAAGTAGAACCTCTTGTCAAGAAAGAGGCTTCTGTCAATATCAAGGTTGAGAATGCACCCGAGAATATTGATCTTATTCTATTCCCGGCACGTGTGGATGTCGAATATTATACTCCTATGAGTAAATATAACGATCCCTCACCTGACCTCGATTTATGGGTTGACTACAGAGATATTGAACCTCACTCCAAGACTTTGAAGATACATATCGGCGATCTACCGAAGGATATTACCAATCTTAACGTCAAGGAAACAGAAATAGAATATGTTGTCGCCCACCAATAATCTCATAGGCATAACCGGAGGAATCGGAAGTGGCAAGAGTATAGTTAGCAGAATACTTCGCCTGAAGGGATATTATGTCTATGATTGCGATTATCAGGCAAAAATACTCATGGACAACGATCCGGATATCATTTCAGCAATACGCGATGACATATCATCCTCTGTCATAACTGACGATGGCCACATTGTTCGTGCCGCACTGGCGGCTATAATATTTGACAATGAAATTTTACGATTGAGACTCAACAATATTGTTCATTCAGCAGTCAAAAGAGAAATCTTGGATATAAGACGCCGTTTGAGAGATGTCCCGCTATTTGTCGAGTCTGCTATTATTGCAGAGAGCGGACTCGCTCAGATTTGTGACACTATCTGGGTGGTATCGACTGATGATGAAGGCAAAAGAATAGATCGTGTCACCAAACGTAACAACTGTGATGCAGCCTCAGTCCAAGCCAGGATACGAGCACAGAAATACGAATCAGAATTATTAAATCAATATCAGAACCGAATTCATAATATAACTAATGAAGATATGACCTCAGTATTATCACAGGTCAATCATCTATTAAGTACAATGTAAATTATGTTACGTACCATCCTATCTGTTACAGGCAAACCGGGCCTGTATAAACTCATTTCACAGGGTAATAACCTATTGATAGTCGAAGACCTTATCACAGGCAAACGCACTCCGTTACACAGTCGCGACAAGGTTGTCTCACTGGGGGATATCGCTATGTATACCCAATCGGACGATCGCCCGTTAGGTGAAATACTGGACGCGGTATATGCTGCCCAAAATGGTGAAAAGATTGATCTTAAAGCTATCAACGGCAACGATGGACTGCGTGAAGCATTTGGAGAAATTGTCACTGATTATGATCGGGACAGAGTCTATCCAAGCGACATCAGAAAGCTTTTTGCCTGGTACAACCTCCTTCGTGATGCCGGTTTCGAAAAGTTTACTGAAGAAAAAACAGAAGAAGCTGAAAACTCGGAAGATTGACAAATCAAGACAAAATAATAATAGGATGTTGGCAAAAAGTGACAACATCCTATTATTTATATAATTCAGACC
>CAMWUY010000115.1 GCA_947177615.1 uncultured Porphyromonadaceae bacterium | reverse complement strand
ATTTTTTCTTAATGATTTTAATTCAACACTGGATTTGGTGGTCTGGCATTGAAACAATTAATGATTAAGTTGAGTTGAGACGGATAAAAGACTAATGCAGACAGATATAAGACAATTGAGATAGAAGAGCTTCTAACGACATTGAGTGTTCCAGAATCTATTTGATACAATGAATAACGGAGCGATTTATATATATGTTAATCAGAGATTTATAGACGTTTTTGCTACCAAACAGCTAACCAAAGGTGTCTGAAGTAAAAAAGGTAACGTATGGGTAGTGAAATATGGTCTGAGATGTGTCTGAGGTTAGCTGATTAGTATCCGGCAACTGGTAGGAAAGGACATGAAAAAACCTCAGAACTTATTGAAAGTCTGAGGTTTGTCTTGATTTGTCCGACTTGGGTCTGACAAGGTTGCGGAAAGACAGGGATTCGAACCCTGGGTACCCGTAAGGGTACAACGGTTTTCGAGACCGTCCCGTTCGACCACTCCGGCATCTTTCCTCGGTCGTTTTTGATAGCGAGTGCAAAGTTACATAACTTTTCTTAATTCTGCAAATAGATAATTTTTATATATGCGATAGATTTTTGAGATTGGAAATATCAACACTTCCTTCAAAAAATATTAATGGACTTTTCAGAAGTTACATTATTTTGTCGTGTTGATAATTTTATTTATCTTTGTGTCTATAACTCTATAAACATCGCTAACGGCCAATCATATTATTTGGTACGAGTGTTAAATTTGTGATTATGAAAGGTATCGTACTTGCCGGAGGCTCCGGCACTCGACTATACCCTATTACCAAGGGGGTCAGTAAGCAGTTGTTGCCTATCTACGATAAGCCGATGGTGTATTATCCCATCTCTACGTTGATGTTGGCCGGCATTCGTGATATTTTAATTATATCTACCCCACAGGATCTCCCTGCATTCAAGAGACTTTTGGGAGATGGATCTGATTATGGCGTGAATTTCACTTATGCCGAACAACCTTCTCCCGATGGATTGGCACAGGCTTTTATCATCGGTCGTGATTTTATAGGGGAGGACAATGTCTGTCTGGTGTTGGGAGATAATATCTTTCATGGATCAGGATTTAGAGATGTATTGATTGAGTCGGTACGTGAGGCCGAAAATAATAATAATGCTACAGTATTCGGATACTGGGTTGATGATCCGGAACGATATGGTGTAGCTGAGTTTGATGCGGATGGCAATTGTCTCTCCATAGAAGAAAAGCCTCAGTATCCAAAGAGCAACTATGCTGTTGTCGGCTTATATTTCTATCCAAATAAAGTCGTAGACGTGGCCAGCCACATTAAACCATCTGCCCGTGGAGAGTTGGAAATTACAACTGTCAATCAGGAGTTTCTAAAAGATGGTCAGTTGAAGGTAAGGACATTGCCTCGAGGATTTGCCTGGCTTGATACCGGAACACACGAGTCACTTGCTGAAGCATCCATATATGTTGAAGTACTTGAAAAAAGACAAGGATTGAAAATAGCGTGTCTTGAAGGTATCGCTTATCGCAATGGCTGGATTACAAAAGAACGTATGAAGGAAATTGCAGCTCCTATGTTGAAAAATCAGTATGGTCAATACCTGTTGAAGGTGATAAATGAAGTAGAACGTACGGGGAAACGCAATATTTTGTGATAGTAAAAATTGATGATTTTTATTAGATAATGGAGGTTATTGAGACTGGGATTGAAGGTGTTGTAATATTACGGCCTAAAATATTCGAAGATGCTCGCGGTTATTTTTACGAGAGCTTCTCTCAGCGAATTTTCCATAAGGAAGTGGCTCAAACACATTTTGTACAGGACAATCAGAGTTGTTCGGTTCGAGGTGTTATAAGAGGATTGCACTTTCAACGTCCGCCCCATACTCAAGCCAAGCTTGTAAGTTGTGTTAAAGGAAGAGTTATGGATGTCGCAGTCGACATAAGGAAAGGATCTCCGACTTATGGGCGTTACGTTGCAGCTGAATTGAGCGAACACAACCATCTACAGTTCTATATACCCCATGGCTTTGCACATGGATTTTCAGTCCTCAGCGACGTGGCTGTCTTCCAATACAAGTGTGATAATTATTACCATCCGGAAGCTGATGGGGGAATATACTTGTTTGATCCGACATTAAATATTGATTGGGGAATAGCCATCACTGACGCTATTCTGAGCGAGAAGGATCATAAGCATCCGCCGTTGAGTGAATTCGATTCTCCTTTCATCTATAACGCTGATAAAGATATTATATGAATATATTGGTGACCGGTGCAAATGGCCAGTTAGGCAGTTCTATACGTAGTGTTGTCAATAATTCTGCGGATAATTATATCTTTACGGATATCGATCAGCTTGATATTACCAATCAACAGGACATTGAAAGGTTTGTGGATGAAAATAACGTTGATCTGATTATCAACTGTGCCGGATACACGAACGTGGAGAGTGCGGAGACTGACTATAGTAAAGCGGAGATGCTTAATGCCACAGCTGTTGGTTTTTTAGCATCTTCGATGAAGAGACGTAATGGATTTCTTATACACATATCTACTGATTATGTTTTCGGATCCTCATCTGACAATACACCGAGAGGGGAGAATGACCCGAAGAATGCTATCGGAGCATACGCAGTAACTAAATGGCATGGCGAACTGCAGATACTTGACTCCGGTGTCAATCACATCATAATTCGTACGGCGTGGCTGTACAGTGAGTACGGTCATAATTTCGTTAAGACAATGATCCGGCTGACTAAACAGAAACCGGAGTTGAAAGTAGTTTTCGATCAAGTCGGAACGCCCACTTACGCCCATGATCTGGCTCAAGCGATTGTGAAAATAATTGACAACAGGCAGCTTCATAGTTTTCAAGGTGTTTATCACTATACCAATGAAGGGGTGTGTTCATGGTATGACTTAGCTAAACTTACTGCCAGCTATTGTGGACAAACTGAATGTCGTATTAATCCTTGTCATACCGCAGAGTTCCCCTCTAAAGTGTCAAGACCGGCATATTCGGTACTGGACAAGACAAAATTTAAGAATACCTTCGACCAGACAATACCATATTGGATGGATTCGTTAAGGGAATGTATTACAAATCTAACTAACAATAATATGCAATGAATATGTTCAGACGAAATATACTTATAACAGGTGGAGCCGGTTTTATCGGCTCGCATGTAGTCAGATTATTTGTAAATAAATATCCGGAATATCACATAGTCAATCTTGATAAGCTGACATACGCCGGAAATCTGGCAAATCTCAAAGATGTTGAGAAATGCCCTAACTATACTTTTGTTAAAGCTGACATCGCCGATCTTGACAAGATGCGCGACATCATAAAAGAATACAAAATTGATGGTATTATCCACTTAGCGGCTGAAAGTCATGTAGATCGTTCAATCAAAGATCCTTTCACCTTTGCCCGTACTAATGTAATGGGCACCTTGAGTTTGCTACAGGCGGCGCGTGAATATTGGGAAAGTCTTCCCGATAAATACAATGATAAGCTCTTCTATCATATTTCTACGGATGAAGTTTATGGAGCGCTGGAACTTACCTCACCTGAAGGTATAGAATCTCCATTTTCGACAGCAGCATCTTCTGATCATCATAAGGCGTACGGCGAAGACTTCTTTGTAGAAACCACCAAATATAATCCTCACTCTCCATACTCTGCATCCAAAGCTGCAAGCGATCACTTCGTACGCGCCTATCATGACACGTATGGTATGCCTACCATTGTCACAAATTGCAGTAATAATTACGGCCCGTATCAATTTCCTGAAAAGTTGATACCGCTCTTCATTAACAATATCAGAAAACGTAAACCGTTGCCGGTATACGGTAAGGGTGAAAACGTGCGCGACTGGTTGTTCGTTGAGGATCACGCTCGCGCCATCGATACAATCTTTCATAAAGGGAAGGTGGCAGACACTTATAATATCGGAGGATTCAACGAATGGAAGAACATTGACATAATACACGTGATAATCAAGACTGTAGATCGACTTCTCGGCAATCCCGAAGGATATAGTGATGAACTTATAACGTTTGTTACAGATCGTGCAGGTCATGACTTGAGATATGCAATAGATTCCCGTAAACTACAACGAGAACTCGGATGGGAACCCTCGCTTCAATTTGAAGAAGGCATCGAAAAAACAGTAAAGTGGTATCTTGACAACCAGGAATGGATGGACAATATCACATCGGGCAATTACGAAAAATACTATGAGGAGATGTACTCCGGGAGATAACAAATATTTAAGTTCGTATGTTATAACATATACTGTTAACCTTAACTTAAATTACCATGGACAAAGACAGAATTATTCCGGCCTCAGAGCTGATAATAAATAGCGACGGCAGTGTGTTTCACATTCATCTGCGCCCGGATCAATTGCGAGACAAGATAATATTAGTCGGAGATCCCGACCGGGTCGATATGGTGGCATCATATTTTGATACTGTTGACTATGATGTCCGTTCAAGAGAGTTTCATGCTATCGGCGGTACATATAAAGGGAAACCTCTGATGTGCATCTCACATGGCATAGGTCCGGACAATATTGAAATAGTTGTAACAGAATTGGATGCACTTGCCAATATCGACTTTGAAACTCGCAAAGTCCGTAAGGAGCATCGCACACTCGAAATGGTACGCGTTGGTACAAGTGGTTCACTGCAGGAAGATATACACCTTGGAGATTTTGTGATGGCCTCAAAAGGAACAGGATTTGATGGTATCCTAAATTTCTATGCTGATCGCAATACCGTTTGCGACCTGGAGTTTGAAAATGCGTTTGTCAAACATACCGGATGGATTCCGACATGGGCTGCTCCCTATACTGTTAATGCAGATGCCGAGCTTATGGAACGTATTGGACGAGGTGAAATGATCTTCGGCTACACAATGGCTGCCGTCGGTTTCTATGCGCCTCAAGGACGGATGGTTAGGCTACCATTGGCAGATCCAAAGCTTAATGAGAAGATCGAATCATTCCGATACAATGGCAAGCCCGTTACCAACTATGAGATGGAGTCAGCTTGTCTCCAGGGTTTAGCTGCATTATTAGGGCACAAGGCTATGACAGTATGTTGCATTATTGCCGAACGGCGGGAGACAAAAGCGAACACCGATTATAAACCATCTGTTGCAAAACTGGTTAAGACGGTTGTTGATCGAATATAATCGCATTTAAGTAAATACAATCCTTATTTACCGATGACATTCGATAAAGATACAGAGATAAAGGTGGCTCTCTCAATGTGCAAGGGGGTCACCTCTGCTCTTGTCAAGCATTTAGAGGATTGCGATGTAGACTTAGCGACATTATTTGACGGACGAGTCTCAAGATGTCTCGAAAATTTGGGACTTAGACCTAATTTATTACAAGATCTGGACTTGGGAGAAGCGCTATTTAAAGCGCGTAAAGAGATAGAGGTGATGAAGCGTCATAGCATAGAGCCAATATTTATACTTGACGACTCATACCCGGTACGACTTTATGATATTCCAGATGCGCCGATTATGCTATATAAACTCGGCAACGCCAACCTCAATAACCATAAGCTCATCTCGATAGTCGGTACTCGCGATGCCACTCCGAGAGGTATGGCTATGACAAAACAATTTGTTGAAGAATTTAGTAAAGCATATCCCGGTGTAACGATTGTCAGTGGATTGGCTTACGGTATTGATTCTGCCGCTCATATTTCTGCATTAGATCACGGACTTCCTACCATCGCTGTTTTAGCTCACGGACTGCAAATGATATATCCGGCAGCTAACAGAGATTTAGCAAGACAGATACTTAGTCGGGGAGGTGCCATTCTATCGGAATATTCATTCGGAACACAACCATACAGAGGACATTTCCTGGAGCGCAATCGTATTGTTGCCGGTATATCCGATGTTACAATAGTTATGGAGAGTGATGTCAAGGGTGGAGCCATGTCAACCGCCCGTTGCGCAGACGAATATAACAGATGTGTATTGGCAGTACCCGGCAGACCATCTGATAGAGAGTCTTCGGGATGTAATCAGTTAATCAGGCGTCACCGGGCTGAAATTATAACTGCACCTTCAGAGTTGTCGGATGCTATAGGATGGATCGCTGAGACACCGACACCCGCTCAAGAACGTTCTCTCTTCCCTGAACTCGATGGTGATAATAAAGCTGTGTATGAATATTTATATTCTTGCGATAGGCCTTGTCATTTTGATGAGATACACAATGCCACCAATATTCCCGTCGCTCATTTGATGGCTTTATTATCAGAACTCGAATTCGATGGCATTGTAGTGCGTCATCCGGGCAATCGTTACAGTGTCCTTAGATAAAACTGTTGGTATCAGGATTATAGGAATATCCCGCTTCTGACAACTTCTGTTTCAATTCATCCTCATCAATTCCTAATGAGAGACATAAATCTGAAAGTGTAGGATATTCATCTCTCAGCTTCATATTGACAACACTCAATAACATATACGGATCTTTCGGCAAATTCATATCAGAATATTTTTAAG
>CAMWUY010000114.1 GCA_947177615.1 uncultured Porphyromonadaceae bacterium | reverse complement strand
GTGTAACAGGCATTTATATTGAATTATAATCTTTTTATATGTTTAAGAAGTTTTTCATCTCAGTGTTATTACTCTGCGGAGCCTCTGCTGCTTTCGCTGAGCTCCCGGCTGTCAATCTTCAGGACATCGACGGCAATACGGTCAATACTGCCGAACTCTACAACGACGGCAAACCCATGGTCATCTCTTTCTTCGCCACTTGGTGCAAACCCTGTATGCGCGAACTCAAAGCAATACACGAGGTCTATCCCGACTGGCAGGATGAAACAGGGGTCAGAGTCATCGCTGTTTCTACCGACGGCGCACAGGACGCACAGAAAGTTAAACCACTTGTCGCTTCCAAAGGATGGGAATATCAAGTGTTGCTCGACCCGAGTGAGGAATTCAAACGTCAGCTCGGAGTCAATGATATCCCACACGTCTTTGTTGTTGATGGAAACGGTAATATCGTCTGGAATCACCAAGGTTACATTGACGGAGGTGAAGAAGATATTCTCGAAGCTGTCAAAAAGGCCGCACAATAATTATTTCTTTAAATATCTGATTTCACTTTTGGATGTGGCACTTCGGTAGCCATGATCGGCTATGATATAACAGGTAATGTATGACTGTATTATGCGCAGTCATACATTCCGCGTTTATTACAATAAGTCATTTATCTCCTCATCATCAAGACCGTTCATAGCCCTCACCTTTTTACTAAGTTTCTGAAATACATTTTTTTAACTTTCCTATATCTGATACTATGCGTCAACATCATCTGAGAAAAGTAGTTCCTCTCGTCCTCGCTGTGATCGCATTCCCGAGTTTGGCACAAGATGATCAACTCCCCAATGACTCGGTTCAACTCGTACCGCGCACTTACCAGGGCTCTACCGTTATGGTTCCCGATATACCATACAAGAGTCCTGATGGGAGCTGGTGGTCTAAGGTCCGCGCGACCGGAGCTGTTCAGACTGAGTTTATGGTGCCGCTGAATGATGAGGCACTCAACACTCCCAAGTATGAAAAGCCGGTTCTTAACAATACATATTTCGACCTCACTGTCAACGCTCCGTATATTTCTGTAGGAGCTCGTTTCCAATGGACCAAATACCCTCTACCCGGATATCCGACTGAATTTAACGGCTGGGGTGTACCTTACTTCTGGGCTACAGGTAGATACAAATGTTTCCAGATTACCGCCGGTGACTTCTATGAACAGTTCGGATCCGGACTGATACTGCGCACATACCAGGACCGTGCACTCGGCGTCGACGGGGCATTGCGCGGAGGACGTCTGAAACTCAATCCGGTCAATGGTCTCTACATCACAGCTCTCGCCGGTAAAGAAAGATATTTCTGGAAACATAATCCGGCATGGATTTGGGGTGCCGACGCTGAATGGTCTCTCAATGAGTCTTTCCCTGCAGCATTCGGAAATAAATATGGAGTCTCTCTCGGTTTCTCTTACGTCGGCAAGAACGAGGGACAACAGCTCATTTTAGTCCCCCCGACTGAAGATTACAGACTTTACGTGCCTGAAAATGTTGCGGCTTTCGACGCACGGGTTAAAGCAAGACTTCACAATTTCAATATCCTCGCTGAGTTCGCCACCAAAATAATGACCCGGACTTCATCAATCGTTATATCTATTCACGAGGTCATGCGGAACTCCTGTCCATTAGCTATACCAAATCAGGACTGTCAGGATTTATACAGGCGAAACGTAGCGAAAACATGAGCTTTATGTCTGACCGTCTGATCGAAGGCCAATATGGTAATGGATATATCAACCATCTCCCGGCATTTACTAACACTCAGACATATACCCTCGCTGCCCTCTATCCTTACGCTACTGATTGGAATGGCGAATGGGCTTTCCAGGCACAAATCGGTTATACGTTCAAACGCGGCACACCTCTCGGTGGCAAATACGGTACTTCGCTCAGACTTTCGGCTTCTTATATTTCCGATCTTGAGAACTCTGCACCGGTAGGTTTTCCACCTAATGTAAATTTGGCCGGCACCGACGGTTATGGCTCTGCTTATTGGAAGATAGGATCCCTCAGATATTCTGACCTTAACTTCGAAATAAACAAGAAATTTAATAAAAACTTGCAGTTTACACTCTTCTACCTCTTCCAGAAATTCAATAGCCTTAAGGTCTTCGGTGAGGATGATAACGGAGCGATCGTGACCGCAAACACTTTTATCCTCGAGGGACAATGGAAGATGAAGAAAAAGGCTCAACTTCGTTGGGAACTCCAATATCTTACCACTAAACAGGATAAAGGTGATTGGATAGCCGGACTTATTGAGTTATCTCTCGCTCCTCACTGGATGTTCACCCTGACTGACACATATAATTTAGGAGAGACCAAACTCAATTACTATAGCGCTATGGTGACTTACAATTACCGCGCCAATCGTTTCTCCCTCTCCTTTGGACGTAACCGCGAGGGATTCAACTGCGCCGGAGGCGTCTGCAGATGGGTGCCGGCAACCAAAGGATTTAACCTTACGTACAATTACACTTTCTAATCGTTTGAAGTATGAACATTACAATATCCAAGACTTCACTCATTTTGGCTGCCTCTCTTACTTTTTTGGCAGCTTGCGATAATATTGCCGAGGAAGATCGTTATCTCGAATATGACAGACCTCCGGTAGAAAGAAATATCGTTATTTTTGAATTTACCGGACAGACTTGCCGCAACTGCCCTGACGGTGCCTCTGCTGTTCACAATATTCTCGAGTCTAAAGGTGAACAGGTATTCGCTGTCAATCTCCATCCCGAAAACACGACATATACACGGCCACTCGGCAATATCCGTCTCACTTCACCGGAAGCCTCTTTCCTATACGATTATTATCAGCCACAAGGTTTCCCGGCTGCTTGTATCAATGGCGCTGCACCGAACAGCAATCCTTTGCTTTGGGGTGGTTTCACCAACGAGGCCCTCGCTATGCCGGCGCCTGCTTCGCTCGAACTGACCACTGAATACAACGAGTCGTCACGCGAACTTACCATTCACTACAACACAACTTTTGATGTCTACTCAGCATACGAGATCCTTCTCCAACTCTATATCGTCGAGGATGGCATTGTAGGTATGCAGCAATCCATGAACGGACTGATCCGTGACTACGTACACAATCATGTTCTGCGCACTACTGCTTTCAAGGATTGGGGACTAACTTTAGGAGATACCTTCGCTGTTCATCAGCAGATCTCCGGAGAGGTCTCTTTGACGCTTGATGACTCATGGGTTGCCGACAATTGCTCTGTCGTTGGTTGCCTTATCAAAGAGTCAGACAAGACTTTCCTGCAGACCAACGGTGCTGACATAACTTCTGATGCCAACAACGCTGAGTAATAACTGACCTTAAGTTAAAATATTAATAATGCTTCATAATTTAAATAAATGAAACGGTATCTTCTCACATTTGCGCTTATATTGACAGCGGTCTGCTCCTTTGCTGCTGATGCTGTCCAATGGTCTATCGCGCTGACTAATGACAAAACTGACCATCCGGCTGTTGTGATTACCGCCAAAATCAATCCCGGATACCACCTCTATGCAGTTGACAATCCTGCCGGAGGATCTATGCCGCTTAACTTCTATTTCGACGTCAAGGGTTGCAAACTCTCCGGCAAACCGGTTGCCAACCAAAAGTACACAGTCGAATACGATGACGTCTTTGAGGTCAATCAACACTTCTATACAGGATCTGTTACATTCACACAGAAACTTATCCCTTCTTCTGCCGACTATTCTGTCAATGTGGAGATCCAGGGACAAGCCTGCGACGACAAAGGATGTGTGCAGGTCGGTACAGCCAAGATGCTTAAGGGCACATGTCCATCTATTGATAAAAAACAGGCTGAAGAGGCTGCTGAAAATGATAAACAAGTCGAAGCACTCGTCGAGATGACTGACTCTCTACAGAGCGCCGAACCGTTTATGACTCCTGAGGCAAATCTATCCGGAGTCGAGGCCGACAAATCCTGGTGGAACAATGTCGAGGCTGAATTAAGAGTCTTCGAGGATGCACCCGAGCAGCAGAGCAGAAGCCTTTGGTACATTTTTATCGCCGGTTTTATCGGTGGACTGATTGCTCTCGTCACTCCCTGCGTCTGGCCTATGATACCGATGACTGTTTCCTTCTTCCTCAAACAGAATAAGGATCGCAAGAAGTCCATTGGACAGGCTACTCTTTATGGTCTGGCTATCATCGTCATCTACGTTGTGCTCGGACTGCTGGTAACTATAATATTTGGAGCCTCCGCACTCAATGAGTTAGCGACATCAGCTCTGTTCAACATCATTTTCTTCCTGCTCCTCGTTGTCTTTGCCATTTCTTTCATGGGTGGTTTCGAACTCACTCTCCCATCCTCATGGACTAATAAGATGGACTCTAAAGTCGACTCTACAACAGGTGTACTTTCCATCTTCTTTATGGCCTTTACTTTGGTACTCGTGTCCTTCTCTTGCACAGGACCAATTATCGGTACACTTCTCGTCGAGGCGGCTGCCACTTCCAACTTTGTTTCCCCGGCAGTCGGAATGTTCGGTTTTGCACTGGCGCTCGCTCTCCCATTCTCACTCTTCGCTATGTTCCCGACCATGCTCAAGGCTATGCCTAAGAGCGGTGGATGGATGAACACGGTCAAAGTTGTTCTCGGATTTCTCGAACTCGCACTCGCGCTCAAGTTCTTATCTGTAGCGGATCTCGCTTACGGATGGAGAATTCTCGATCGTGAAGTCTTTGTAGCACTTTGGATTGTCATCTTCTTCCTGCTCGGTGTATATCTACTCGGCAAGATTAGATTTCCTCACGACGACGAAGTTGAAAAGACCGGAGTTGGACGCTTCATGCTCGCATGCATTTCATTCGCATTTGCAGTGTACATGCTCCCGGGACTTTGGGGCGCTCCGCTTAAGGCCATCTCTGCATTCTCCCCGCCCATCTCGACTCAGGATTTCTCTCTTTATGAGGGAGACGTCCACGCACAGGTTGATGATTTTGAGGAAGGTATGAAACTCTCACAACAACTTAACAAGCCCTTACTGCTTGACTTCTCAGGCTACGGTTGTGTCAACTGCCGCAAGATGGAGGCTGCCGTCTGGACTGATACAGAGGTAAAATCATCTATCGACAATGATTTTATACTCGTGACGCTTATGGTTGATGAGAAAAAGGCTTTACCTGAACCCATCAAGATTACAGAAAAAGATGGTACCGTTCGTACACTGCGTACTTACGGTGACAAATGGTCTTATCTGCAACGATCCAAGTTCGGAGCTAACGCTCAACCTTTCCACGTTATCATTGACAAGGACGGAAAGCCGCTCGCTCCGGCGTTTGTCTATAAGGAGGACGTTCCGGGCTATCTGCGTTTCCTCAAGCAAGGAAAAGACAACTTCTATAAAAATCAAAAATAACGGATATTAAAATATCCCTGTTTTGAAACTTTTAACTTAATACTTAACGACACCTGCCTCTGATTCGGCAGGTGTCGTCATATACGACATATATGCACGTCATTAAGCACTTCATACTCACTCTCCTTTTATTAATGGCAACGGCTGTTTCGGCCTTCGATCAAAACCGCACAGAATTACAATCTGAGCCAAACCATAAATATATCCTTTATGTTGATTCGGCTGAAAGATATATTCAACACGCGCAATGGACACGTGCGGAGGAGATGATCAGAAAGGCATTGAGACTTTCTCCTGCCAATCCTGTCAATACTATGCTGTTTTCCAATCTCGGAGTGTGTCTCTCTGCACAAGAGAAATATGAAGATGCACTCGAAGCCTTCGAAATAGCATTAATCCGTAATCCCCGATCTGCCATAACCCTGTCATCAAGAGGACGCACATACATTGCGTTGAAGAGAGATAAAGAGGCCTTGGACGATTTTAACGCAGCATTAGCTCTCGACTCGACACTCCAACAGACACGTCAGCTTCGCGCTCATATTCTCATGATCAATGGAAATATCGATGAAGCTAAACAAGACTTCCTGTCACTGACTCGACAATATCCTCTCGACTATAACGGACCATACGGACTCGGACAGTGTGCGGAGATAGAAGGCAACATCACAGAGGCACTACAATACTACAAGGATGCGGCAACAATAGAGCAAAACACTGAACATCAGCCTGACATCATCGTCGCAATTGCTCGAACTATGATTGACTCTAATATGCTTAACGAAGCGGATGATGTTGTAAGAGAGGGGATTAGACAATTTCCTCGACACGGCATGCTCTACCTCATGAGGGCTTGGTTACATCGATTGCGTTTCCAGAACGAAGATGAAAAAATTGATAAAAAATTAGCTCGTGAATATGGTGTTGAGCCTCAAATCATTGACCTTTATATTCCGGATTAGAACAATATTTTATTGAAGAATTCAATGGTTTCTGACTTTCAGAAACCATTTTTTTATACTATCTTTGTAATGATTTCGCGCTATTAGAGCTAAGGTTTGATAGTCATATTTTCTCAACTCAATGATTAATATCAATCTACATATCGAATACCTGTTACGCCGTAACGACTGTGTGATTATCCCCGGCATAGGGGCTTTCATCACTGTCGTTTCACCCGCTCGATATGATATTGACTCAGACACATTCCTACCTCCGATACGCTCTAT
>CAMWUY010000113.1 GCA_947177615.1 uncultured Porphyromonadaceae bacterium | reverse complement strand
GATATGGCCCGCGCAGCCACTATACTTAATGTCGCTATCCAGGCTTGTGCCAATCTCGCAATCGCATTCGAACCTTTCCTCCCCTTCATGTCGGCAAAACTTGTCAGGATGCTCGGTGGAGAAAAGATAGACTGGGATATGCTCGGATGTTTCGACCTTGTACCTGCCGGTGCCAAGATAGGTAAGGCTGAACTTCTGTTTGAGAAGGTTGAGGATGAGACTGTCCTCTTCCAGCAGGAGAAGTTGCGCAAGACTGTAGAGGAAAACCGCCTTGCGGCCTGGAAGCCTGAACCTGTCAAAGAGAATGTGGAGTATGATGACTTCGCAAAACTTGATATTCGTGTAGGGAAGGTGCTGGAATGTATAAATGTGCCCAAATCCAAGAAACTTCTGCAATTCAAGATAGACGACGGCATTGGTGGACGCACTATTCTTAGCGGTATCGCCGCATACTACAAGCCTGAGGATCTGATCGGTAAGGAGATATGCTTCATTGCCAATTTCCCCCCGCGCAAGATGATGGGCAGGGAGTCAATGGGCATGATCCTTTCGGCAGTTAACGCCGACGGCAGTCTGACCGTAATAGGTCCGCAAGGTGAAGTACGTCCGGGAGCCACAGTAGGATAAATTTCGTGGATGTACAGTGATTGGGTCAGAATCGGGCTTTAGACTACTTTTCCGTAGAATTAATTTTAAATTTTTGAGGGAAATATTTGGTGAAATCGAAAATATGTATTAACTTTGCAATCGCTTTGAGGGAGTAACCTCAGGGCGAAATAAAAATCGGGGTGTAGCTCAGTAGGTTTAGAGTACGCGTCTGGGGGGCGTGAGGTCGCAAGTTCGAATCTTGTCACCCCGACTTATTTGAGGAGGTTGTGTCATCGACACAACCTCTTTTTCTAATTGAAAAATATTTATATCACATACTGTTTTATATCACTTACTGTATGACAAAGAATTTCAAGAGAACATTGATCACGTCTGCTCTGCCGTATGCCAACGGTCCGGTGCATATCGGCCATCTCGCCGGTGTGTATGTCCCGGCCGATATATATGCCCGCTATCTCCGCCTCAAGGGGGAGGAAGTCCTCTTCATCGGCGGGAGTGACGAGCATGGTGTGCCTATCACCATCAAGGCTAAGGCCGAGGGGGTTACGCCACAGGATATCGTGGACCGTTATCATAACATCATCAAGGATTCGTTTGAGAAGTTGGGCATATCCTTTGACGTGTATGGTCGCACCACGTCGGAGACCCACCGTCGTGTGGCATCCGATTTCTTCAAGAAACTCTATGACAAGGGTGAATTTATCGAGAAGACATCGGAACAACTGTATGACGAGGTCGCCAATCAATTCCTGGCTGACCGCTATGTCACCGGAACATGTCCTCACTGCGGCAATGAGAATGCATACGGTGACCAGTGTGAGAAATGCGGTACTTCACTCAATGCCACCGATCTGATCAATCCTCGTTCAGCTATCACCGGCAATATCCCCGTACTCAAGGAGACTTCTCACTGGTATCTCCCTCTTGATAAGTGGGAGCCAAAACTGCGTGAGTGGATACTGGAGGGACACAAGGAGTGGAAGAGCAACGTGTATGGTCAGTGCAAGTCATGGCTCGATATGGGTCTGCAACCACGTGCCGTATCGCGAGATCTGGATTGGGGTATCCCCGTTCCGGTCGAGGGCGCCGAGGGTAAGGTGCTCTATGTCTGGTTTGACGCTCCGATAGGCTATATCTCCAATACTATCGATTGTGTGGGTGATGACTGGGAGAAGTGGTGGAAGGACCAGGATACCAAGATGATCCATTTTATCGGTAAGGATAATATAGTCTTCCACTGCATAGTCTTCCCGGCCATGCTGATGGCTGACGGCAGCTATAACCTGCCTGAGAATGTGCCTGCCAACGAATTTCTGAACCTGGAGGATGACAAGATCTCGACATCGCGCAACTGGGCCGTATGGCTGCATGAATATCTCGTGGAGCTCCCCGAGCGCCAGGATGAACTGCGCTACGTCTTGACCGCCAACGCTCCGGAGACAAAGGATAATAACTTCACATGGAAGGACTTCCAGTCACGTGTCAATTCGGAATTGGTGGCCGTATTCGGCAATTTTGTCAATCGTGCTGTGGTGCTGGTCGGCAAGTATTACGATGGTGTAGTGCCGGAACGCGGGTCGCTGACGGCTGAGGACGAGGCTATGATGGCTGAGGTGCGTGAGAGTGTGGCACGCCTGTCGGAATGTCTGGACAATTATAAATTCCGCGAGGGTCTCAAGGAGGCCATGAATATCGCCCGTATAGGCAATAAATATCTTGCCGACTCCGAGCCGTGGAAACTGTATAAGACCGACCCCGAACGCGTCAAGACGATCCTGAACCTTGCCATCCAGTTGTGTGCACAGCTGGCGGTAGTCTTCGAGCCCTTCACCCCCTTCTCATCAGCAAAGATGGTCAAGATGTTGGGAATGGGTGAGCTGAAATGGTCGATGGCCGGTGATTTTGATCTGATTCCTGCGGGCCGTAAACTTGAACAGATGCCCTTGCTCTTTGAGAAGATAGAGGATAGTGTGGTTGAGGCTCAGGTGCAGAAACTTCTGGACACCAAGAAGGCTAATGAGCTGAAGGCATGGCAGCCGGAGGCAGTGAAAGCGGATGTGGCATTTGACGACTTTGAGAGAATGGATATCCGTATAGGCCGTGTATTGGACTGTAAGAAGGTCAAGAAGTCGAAGAAATTGCTTCAATTCTCTATAGACGACGGTATGGGTGGCCGTACCATTCTAAGCGGAATAGCGGCATATTATGAGCCTGAACAGCTCATAGGCAAGGATATCTGCTTTGTCGCCAACTTTGCACCGCGTACGATGATGGGTATAGAGTCGCAGGGCATGATATTGAGTGCTGTCAATCCCGATGGCTCACTGACGGTCATCACACCGACCGGCCCATTGACTCCCGGATCTGTTATAGGCTGACGCCGGAGCGATACTGACATCTTATATTGATATATTATATATCTTATATATCTTATACGTCTTATTCGTCTTATACGTCTTATATATATTATACGTCTTATATTGTTAGATTATATTTTATATTGAATATTATATTCCACTCCCTTGATCACAGGGGGTGGAACTTTTTTATATCATGATCAAACCAAATGAACGTATGGCATGTTTATATTATGAATTCA
Organism: uncultured Porphyromonadaceae bacterium; assembly: GCA_947177615.1. GTDB lineage: Bacteria > Bacteroidota > Bacteroidia > Bacteroidales > Muribaculaceae > Lepagella. Next base: position 3,518 of record CAMWUY010000113.1, on the reverse strand, counting down.
AACCCGTATAACAGGTAAGAAATCATTGAGAGAAATACACTACTCTATATAAGTGTTCTGAAAAAGTTGTTATTGTTGTTTTAAGAAGCTTGAGATAAGGTCTATGTGAATAGCCCTTATCTCTTTTTTCTACCCGCACATTTTTCTGCTTAGACTCCTTTCGTTTCAGAATTTATTTGTATCTTTAGTTTGCCTTCGGAATATTGTATCAGGTACGCATAGCAAGTGATCTCGAATCACGGAAGATAATGACCAAGAAATGAGCAATCGATTTCTTAAAATAAGCGGGGATTATACAGATTGGAATGTCTATCGCAAAGCAGTTATAATCAGCGATGTGACAGAATTGTTTATCAATCGTGCCATGCCCCGCAACTCCCGGACAGTGGATCAAATGCGTCAGGCTGCCCGGTCATGCAAACAGAATATCGTAGAGGGAGTAAGCGATAGTACAGTCTCGGCGGAGATGTGCATAAAGCTAATAGGAGTTGCACGCGGGTCCGTAAGGGAGTTGCTTGAGGATTATGGCGACTATTTACGTCAAAATGAACTTGAGATATGGGACAAACACGATCATCGCACTCTAACTACACGTCGCTATTGCATCAACAATGACAATCCTCGCGAATTTGTAGCGAAGTGTCGTGAGCGTAGCAATGAGACAGTGGCAAATATTATGATTACACAGATAAGGCAGATAGACAGTATGCTGGCAAAGCTGCTACAAAAGCTTGAAGCAGAGTTTGTGTCTGCCGGAGGCATAAAAGAAGCAATGTCGCGAGCGCGCCGCGACTCAAGAGGCTATTAATCATATAAGTCTTATAAATCTTATAAGTCGTATACGTCTTATAAGTCTTATAAGTCTTATAAATCTTATAAATCGTATATCTCTGTGACTATTTTCATTATAATATGGCTAAGGATCTAATTTCTAAATATGTCTGGATTGTCGACACTATTGCCAGACACAATGGTATCACCCGCGAACGCCTCAACACTCTTTGGCTCCGCTCACCTGTCGGCGACGGACGACCCATACCCGAACGGACTTTCTATCACCACCGACGAGCCATCGAGGAGTCATTCAATATCGATATCGCGTGCAATTCCTCAGGTGAATACTACATAGAAAATCAAAATTCCAATGCCGGCAAGTCGCTTACCAACTGGATGCTCGACTCTTACGCTGTCAATTCCGCTATGGGAGACGTCTCACAGATAGCCGGACGGATTGAGGTCGAGGATGTACCCTCTGCACGTCAATTCCTCCCCATTGTGGTCGAGGCGCTACGCGACAATCTGGCAATCACGTTTACATACGCCGGCTTCAACCGGTCGCGAGCCGAGAAGGATATTATCTTTCACCCCTGGATGGTCAAAAGATACAAAAACAGATGGTATATGCTCGGATATAAGGTCAAGAGCCGTGACATACGCACATACGCACTCGACCGCGTGCGTGAGATGCGCACACTCAATGAGCATTTCACCATTCCTGAAAATATTAATCTCGAGGAGTATTTCGGCAGCATAATCGGTGTCACTTCATCAAAAGCGGATGTGCGTACCGTACGCATCAGGACCTCACCGACACAAGCCAAATATCTCAGGGCACTTCCGTTACACAAGTCACAGAGCGAAGAGATCCACGACGACTACTCCGTCTTCACTTATCGTCTCAAACTGAACTATGAACTCGTGCACGAATTGTTAAGTTTCGGCCCGGCGGTGACCGTGCTTGAGCCGAAGGAGTTGCGCATCATGGTCACCTCAGAGCTGGAAGCGACTCTCGAGAATTACAGGGAGTAGGCACGAAGAGAAAGCAATAGACATTAAGGTGGAAGTGTCCATTCAACTCCGGACGCTTCCACCTTAATGATTGGCGTTAATCCGATATCGGATTATTCTTTGTACTTCTTGATGATCAGACAGGCGTTGTGACCACCGAAACCGAACGTATTGCTCAGCACGGCGTTGATGTCACGTTTCTGCGCCTTGTTGAATGTGAAGTTGAGATTATAGTCTACCTCGGGATCGTTGTCTCCCTCCTCATGGTTGATGGTCGGAGGAACGATACCTGTCTCCAATGCCTTTACGCTGAATACAGCCTCCAGTGCACCGGCAGCACCGAGAAGGTGACCGGTCATGGACTTGGTGGAGCTGAGATTCATCTTGTAGGCATGGTCGCCGAACACTTTGACGATAGCCTTAGCCTCGCTGATGTCGCCTACAGGTGTCGATGTACCGTGGAGATTGATATAGTCAATCTCTTCAGGCTTCATTCCTGCATCCTTGAGCGCATTCTCCATCACGAGACGGGCTCCGAGGCCTTCGGGATGAGTGGCTGTGATGTGATATGCATCAGCACTCAGACCACCACCTGCAACCTCGGCATAGATGTGTGCACCGCGCGCCTTGGCATGCTCGAGTTCCTCAAGTACGAGTGCGGCCGCTCCCTCGCCGATGACAAAACCGTCACGCGAACCGCTGAAGGGGCGTGAAGCGCCTTCGGGGTCATCGTTGCGTGTGGAGAGTGCCTTCATGGAGTTAAATCCACCGACACCTGCCGGGAATACAGCAGCCTCCGCACCACCGGCTACGATTGCGTCAGCCTGTCCGAGACGTATCAGATTGAATGCGTCTACCAGAGCATTGTTTGAGCTGGCACAAGCGGATACGGTAGCGAAGTTGGGACCGTGATATCCGTGGTCGATAGAGATATGTCCGGCAGCAATGTCGGCTATCATCTTGGGAATGAAGAAAGGATTGTATTTAGGACCGTTCTCGCTATTCTGCGCATAATATCCGGCCTCCTCTTCAAACGTGTGCAGACCACCGATACCGGCGGCAAATACCACACCGACGCGGTTCTTATTGACCTTTTCGTCCGTATCAAGACCGGCATCGTCAATAGCCTCCTGAGCTGCTACAAGAGCATATTGCGCATAGAGATCGAGCTGACGAAGCTTCTTGCGGTCGAAGTGGTCGGCACCATTAAAGTCCTTGACTTCGCAAGCAAAACGGGTCTTGAACAACTCTGCGTCAAAGTGAGTGATCGGACCTGCACCGCTTTTGCCCTCTACGGCATTTTGCCAAGCGGTCTTGACATCATTGCCGATCGGGGTCAGGGCGCCGAGCCCGGTGATTACAACTCTTTTTAATTCCATAAGGGAAAAACGGTTGGTGAATGCCGGCTGCTCGCCGGCGGAGTGATTTACTTGTGAGACTCGATGTAGTTGATGGCGTCACCTACAGTGGTGATCTTCTCAGCGTCCTCGTCGGGGATTTGGATACCAAACTCCTTCTCGAACTCCATGATGAGCTCTACTGTGTCGAGTGAGTCTGCACCGAGATCCTTGTTGAACTCTGCAGCGGGAGTAACTTCGCTCTCGTCTACTGTCAATTTCTCTACGATAATGTTCTTAACTCTGCTTTCGATATCTGACATAGTTGTAGTGTTTTACGAAACGACCTTCCGGCAGGTCCGCACATCATCTGCCGAACATTTGACCTGCATT
>CAMWUY010000112.1 GCA_947177615.1 uncultured Porphyromonadaceae bacterium | reverse complement strand
TTTTTTTTTATATTTTTTATTCATTGTATTAACGCCTTTACGGGCGGTTTTGTTGAGTAGTGAGGAGAGGTAAGCCGGGAGAGCCGGATCATACTACATGGATGAGAGTGTAGTTCTTTTTGCCTTTCTGAGCCAAGATGTATTTGTCGCTCAGCAGGTGAGTGGTGTTGATGATGGTGTTGGGGTCGGTGACTTTGTTTTTATTGATGGAGACACCCCCCTGTTGGGTCATCTTGCGTGCTTCACCTTTGGATGGGAAGATGTTGGATTTGGTCGTGAGGAGGTCGAGCAACGGGATGCCTGCCTCAAGCTCCGCGCAGGTTATTTCCGCTTGAGGCACACCTTCGAAGAGGTCGAGCAATGTCTTCTCGTCGAGATGGGCGAGTGCCTCGCCCGCCTTGTTTGAAAATAGAATCTGTGAAGCCTCGACAGCAGCATCGTATGCCTCCTGACCATGCACCATGACAGTTACCTCCTGCGCGAGACGCTTCTGTAGCGGACGTTGTCCCGGATCTTTCTGATGTTCCTCGGCGAGAGCGGCAATCTCCTCTTGTGTGAGGAATGTAAATATTTTAAGATATTTCTCAGCGTCGGCGTCAGAGACATTGAGCCAGAATTGATAGAACTTGTAAGGTGAAGTGTATCGGGGATCGAGCCATATATTACCGGACTCTGTTTTTCCGAATTTGCCGCCATCGGCTTTAGTTATCAGCGGGCAAGTGAGAGCGAATACCTCTCCGCCGAGTTTGCGGCGTATCAGCTCACTTCCGGTGGTTATGTTACCCCATTGATCAGAGCCGCCGAGCTGGAGTTTGCAGTTCTTATCCTGATACAGGTGCAGGAAGTCGAATCCTTGCAACAGCTGGTAGGTGAACTCAGAGAAGCTGAGACCGTCACGTGCCTCGCCGTTGAGTCTCTTCTGAACGGAATCCTTGGCCATCATATAGTTGACGGTGATATGCTTGCCGATCTCACGCGCGAAGTCGAGGAAAGTGATGTCCTTGGTCCAATCGTAGTTGTTGACGAGTTCGGCACGGTTGGGAGCGTCCGAGTCAAAGTCGAGAAATCTGGACAGTTGTTTTTTTATGGCTTCCTGATTATGTCTCAGTGTCTTCTCATCGAGGAGGTTTCTCTCTGCAGATTTGCCTGACGGGTCTCCTATCATGCCGGTAGCACCGCCGACGAGTGCGAGCGGTTTGTGTCCGCAGCGCTGGAAATGTCTGAGCATCATGACGCCGCAAAGGTGACCGATGTGCAGACTGTCAGCAGTAGGATCAATGCCGAGATATGCCGTGGTCATCTCCTTGTTGAGTTGTTCCTCAGTGCCGGGCATCATAGTGTGTATCATGCCTCTCCATGTGAGTTCTTTGATAAAGTCCATATAAGCAGTGTTTTATTTATTTCCGTTTGATTGTCTGTCGGTAATGACTTGGTAGACGACATTGCCGACAATGTCAAGTGTGTTGATATCTATATTCTGCAGATTGTCCCCGGTGGTATGCCAGGTAGGGTTAAATCCTTGTCCCGGGTGGTATTCTATTATATCGACAGCCGGTATGCCGGCCTCGATAAGCCGCACATGATCGTCAGTGACAGCTGTTTCCACCCTGTCGACGAAAATATCTGCATAGCCGAGCTCCGCGGCCTTCCGCCAGATGCGCTGATTGAGCCGGGGGTTGCTCTGTTGAGAGAAGTATTCACGTGTGAATACAGGATTTTTACCTCCGACCATATCGAGAAGTATGGCCTCTCGCGGAGCATAACCGTCGAGTGGCGGATGTTGTGCGAAGTGTTGTGCTCCGAGTGCCCACGAGTCGTCATCCCCCTCAGAGCCCCAGTCCTCGGCATCGACAAACAGTATGTCGACACCGACGTTATCCCGATTGACCCGCAACAGGCGTGCGATTTCGAGTATGACGGCGACTCCTGATGCTCCGTCGTTGGCGCCGTCGACCGGTGTGTCACGCATTGCCGGATCCGGATCTTTATCAGCCCAGGGTCTTGAGTCCCAGTGTGCCAGAAGGAGAGTCCTGTCGCTGATACCGGGGTTGATCTGTGCGAAGAGATTGCGGGCATCAAGCCGTACGTTGTCAAATGTCAGGGGTTTGAATGGGGTGACTATGACAGTATCGCAATATTGTCTCAGTTTGGTTTCAAGCCATTGTGCCGTGGCTTTATGAGCAGGTGTGTTGGGGACACGCGCTCCAAACTCCACTTGTGTCTTCAGGAATTGGTAGGCGGAGTCTGCGGAGAATGTAGCAGCGGCAGCGACGGTGGTCTCCCCGACAGCCGCGGAGTCGCTCTCACAGCCTGAAGATGCGTGTGCGCCACATCCTCCCGCGAATATCATCGAGATAAACGGTAGGGCGTGTACGGCGGACTTGAAAATAGCCGATATTGAATTCATAATGCAAAAATACGAAAAATCAAGTAAAAATGGTAAATTTGCGTTATGATAAATTTCATATATGACATATTGACGTTGGGAAAGGTGATATTGCAGTCTAAAGGATGCAGTCGTCGCGAACCTCGTCATCATAAGTCGATAGTGGTGATGGGTAACGGTCCGTCACTCGGCAAGGTAATATCAGAGCAACGGGATATACTAATGTCAATGGACAGGATGGCAGTCAACTTTGCTGCCAATGCGGCGGAATTTACGGATATTAAGCCTCAATATTACATACTGGCCGATCCTCATTTCTTTACCGGCGGAGGTACGGATCAGAATGTGTCGCGATTGTGGGATCGACTGCGTGCCGTAGACTGGGAGATGACGATGTGGTTGCCGACCCGCTATCGTCGTGAGGCTGAGAAGGCGATATCCGGACTTGGTGATAATGTCAGGGTCAAGTGGTTTAATCTCACACCGAGCGAGCGTGGAGGCGCATTGACACGTCGGCTGATAGATGCGGGACTGGCCATGCCACGCCCGCGCAATGTGCTGATACCGGCCATAATGTGTGCTATGCGGGAGGGATATGATGAGATAATATTGACCGGTGCGGACCATAGTTGGTTGCAGTCATTATGGGTGGATGACGAGAATAGAGTGGTGAGTGTGCAGCCCCACTTTTATAAGGATAAGAAGGATGAACTGGAGAGAGTGGCAAGCGTATACGCCGGGTATCATCTGCACGATATTCTGGGGAGTATGGTAGTGGCGTTCAGAAGCTATTTTGAGATAGCCGACTATGCTCGTCGCCGTGGAGTGAGTATTCTCAATGCGACTCCCGGCAGCTTTATAGATGCGTTTGAACGCATCGACTTCTCGCAAAAGCAGCCGCGATAAGGGCTGTAATTCCTCCGATCAAGGCTATCGGGATGATGATGACAAGGCAGTCAGAGGGTATTACTTTGACCGGGTATGCCAATGCCGGTATTCCGTCATCCGATGAAGGCCCCATGGCGATCCACCCGTAGGTCTGTTGGCCTAATGAGAGGAGTACTCCGGTTATCAGTCCGGCGATCGTGCCTATCGCGGTGACAAATAGTGATTGCAGCGCAAAGATAGAGGCAATATCGTGACGATTGGCCCCCAACGCGCGTATGATCCTGATGTCCCGTTGTTTCTCGAGGATGAACATAGTCATGGTCGAGATGATATTGAACGAAGCGATGACGAGCATAAAGGATAGCAACAGGAATGTGACCCACTTCTCGATATTGATCATTCGGAAGTTGGTCTGTTGTTGCTGTTCGCGGGTGAGGACATTTACATTCTGTCCCGCGTTTACCAATGTATTATGTATCATGTCGGCCAGCCGGTCGATATCTGTGTGTGGCGCGGCCTTGACAGCGATGGAGTTAGCCTGATTGTCGTCTAACATGAACAGCGGCCGGGCAACCTCGGGTGAAACAATAAGTGTATTGCTGTCAAAGCGTTCGTCACCGGACTCGAATACACCTGTGATTCTGACCGAATCGGTGATAAACGAAGCCATCGGATTGGCGGGATTGATGGTACCGATGCGCTTGGGTGTGAATATGAACAGTGTCTCGTTATTTTCGTATGTACCCAGACGGGCAGCCGGTCCGACAGCTATCAGGCCTTCGGGTGCGGTGTCAAATGCCACCTCCGCGGATGGATATGATCCTCCCCGGTGTATTATGGAGTCAATATCGGTGATATGGTGCAGGGTGTTGAGGTCGGCGGCGTACAACTGGACGGGTAGTTCTGACTGGTTGTATATGACGAGTGCCTGGTCAGAGACAATGTCCGTAGCAATTTCCACCCCCGGAGTCCTGCGGAGGAGCGGTAAGATAGAATCGGTATTAAGCGTCTTGGAGATGACAGGAGTGATCTGTATGTCTGTGAGCATACGGTCGCTGCGCTCAGAGAGGACTTGCTTGAAACCATTGAATACCGAGAGCACACAGACAATCGCGGCGACTGCGACAGCAATGCCGACGATTGAGACGATCGCGATGGCACTGACGGCGCCATTGGATCGTCTTAATTTAATCATACGCCACGCAAACCGCGCGGTGGTGTGTAGTGTCACTTCTTATAAACAGATCTGTATTATGTCATCCGCGCCGACTTATGACAGTAGTCGGTCTATATTTTCGATGTAGTCGAGAGAGTCGTCGAGATAGAACTGGAGATCAGGACATTTGCGCAGTATGGACTTCACGGCCTGAGCGAGGTCGTAACGCACTGTCTTGGTCTGTGACTTTATGTTGTCGAGGATCTCGGCAGCTCTTTCCGATGGGAATATACTAAGGTATACCTTGGCAAGCGAGAGGTCGGGAGTGACTCTGACGGCTGAGACACTTACGAGCACTCCTCCGAGAGCTGCGGTCTGACGACGGAATATTTCGCTTAGCTCCTTCTGGAGCATACGGGCTATCTTTTGTTGTCTTTTGTTTTCCATACTATATATGCTTTTGTTTTTATAACGTCGGTATGGAGATTTTTGTTGAGGTGAGATTATTTTTGCTTACGTATCAGGGTCAGGCCGTCGCGGAGGGGGATGATGACCTTCTGCAGCGAGGGGTCGGCGGCTACCATGTCGTTGAAACGGCATATCCCGAGTGTCTGCGGATCTTTCTGTGTCGGGTCGATAACCTTTCCGTCCCATAGTGTGTTGTCGGCAAGGATGTATCCACCCGTGCGCAGGATGCGCAGCGCGTGTGTGAGATACTCGGGATATTGACGTTTGTCAGCATCGATGAGTATCAGGTCATAATGTTCGCTCGATATGGATGACATGTAGTGTATGGCATCGTCTATGTGCAGGGTCACATTCCTGCCGTATGGAGATTGTGCCAGCACCTGACGGATGAGTGTCTCGTTTTCGTCAAAGACTTCGATAGTGTCAATCCGGGCTTCCGGAGCACCTTCGGCCATGCATAGCGTGGCGTATGCCGTGTATGTGCCGAGCTCCAGGATGCGTTTCGGCTGTATCATGGCTGTCAGCATGACAAGCAATCGTCCCTGCCAGTGTCCCGAGCACATTCTGCCGTGCAGACGGCGTAAATGTGTCATTCTGTCGAGCTTGTGCAGATATTCGGGCTCCGGTGAGATGTGTCGTTCTATGTAGTCTTCTATCAGCACGGTGTTGATGTGTTATTGAGAAGTGCCCGGATAGCGGCTGCGTAGCCTTGAGGTCCGAGACCGGCTATTACAGCCAGTGCGGCTGCTGCCGTGACGGATGTATGTCTGAAGTCTTCTCGTGCGTGTATATTGGATATGTGTACCTCAATGACAGGTACAGGTATGGCGGCTATGCAGTCACGCAGAGCAATAGAATAGTGACTGTAAGCCCCGGGATTGAAAACAATACCCTTAGTGTTGGGGTCAAATCCTGTCTGCTGTATATAGTCGATCAGGCTCCCCTCGTGGTTGGACTGGTAGAAAGTTAGATCCGTGTCAGGAAATTGTGTTTTCAGGCTTTCGTTGATCTGATCGAGTGTAAGTGATCCGTATATATCGGGTTCTCTTTTCCCCAGCAGGTTGAGGTTGGGACCGTTGATAACAGCTATCATGATATTTATTGGTATTAAAATTATATGCAGGCCGTTTATATGTGAGCCGTTTATATGTAGGCCGTGTCAGCGACATGTAAGGTGGTCGATAGACGTTGGCTAAGAATAGCGATATGAAAAAAGAGCAACCGGAAACCGAAGTTTACCGAGCTGCTCTTTCCTCTCTCCTCAGCGGTGCGGACGGGACTCGAACCCGCGACCCCAGGCGTGACAGGCCTGTATTCTAACCGGCTGAACTACCGCACCAGATTTAAAGAACGGCTATCGTTCAATAGCGGTGCAAATGTAAGATGTTTTTTTGAATCTTCAAATATTTGTGAAAATAAAAGTGGAAAAAGTTGTGGTGGCTTGGAGGCGGAGGGGGAATCCGGTGAAGCGGGAGGCTTTTTCAGAAAAAACTGAAAATTAATGGGGAAAAAATCGGGCATATTTGAGATTTTAATTAATTTTGACCTCACTATGGGTAAGTAGGAATATGAATCCATAGGAAGGGGAGGCATAAGAGGTGCCGAACTGAGAAGTATTCAAAAATCATTAACTAATATCATTAATAATGAACGTACCTGCAGAATTAAAGTACACCGAGGAGCACGAATGGATTCGTGTCGAAGGTGAGGAAGCCATTGTCGGAATTACCGATTATGCTCAAAGTCAATTGGGAGACATTGTTTTTGTTGAATGCGAAACAGTGGGAGACAACCTGAAAGGCGGAGATACTTTCGGTACCGTTGAGGCTGTAAAAACGGTTTCTGACCTTTATTTGCCCGTTGGCGGAGAAGTGCTTGAGTTCAATGAGGAACTTGAAAACGAGCCTGAATT
>CAMWUY010000111.1 GCA_947177615.1 uncultured Porphyromonadaceae bacterium | reverse complement strand
TATCGCAAAAATAGTCCGCCCTGGATTTTAACATTTTTTGTGGAATGGGGTCTAAAACAACAGATTATGGATGAGAAAATCATAGAACTCCTCGAGACTGAATTAAAACCGTGTGACCGCGACAACAATAACCCCGGTAACACCATCGGACTCCCGGCCAACTATGCCGACACTGAGGAAACACGCTTCCTGCTCACTCCCGAGGCTTGCGGCATGCTCACCTCTTCCGGACTGAGACTCATCATGGAGGCCGGTGCCGGTGTCGATATCTCATTCTCTGACGCTGCCTATTCCGAATTCGGAGTCGAAATAACATCGCGTGAAGATACGCTCAAATGTGATGTCGTCGTGTCGTTCGCACCGCTCAACGCGCAGGATGTCGCCAAGATGCGTCGCGGAGCCACACTCCTCTGCATGATGGGTGACGAACTCTTCAAGGGGGATACCATCAAGGCTCTCCTCGACAACGACATCACCCTCGGTTGTCTCGACAATATGTACAGTCTCAACAATGAGACCGTCTTCGCCGACATTATCAATGAGATCGACGGCCGCGCAGCCATTATGTATGCTCAGGAGCATCTCTCGTTCCTCGGAGGGGGCAAGGGCGTGCTCCTCGCCGGAGTCGCGGGCATCAATCCCTGCGAGGTACTCCTCATCGGCCGAGGCACAGACATATATGCCGCCGCTTCCGCCGCCATCTCTGCCGGAGCGCTCGTCACCCTCATCAACAACGACATATCCGATCTCGCATACGCTCAGCGCATCTGCGGACCGCAGCTCATAACGCTCGCCGTGCATCCGCGCGTCCTGTACAACAAGGCCAAATCCGCCGACGTCCTTATCATCGGTGAAACGACACGTCCCTTCACCTTCCCCAACAAGCTCAACCGCATCATGAAGGATACGGCCTTCATGCTCAATTTCAAAAACTCTCACCCCTCGGTATCCGTACCCCGCACTGTCGCAATGGCGCTCAGCAATGTCCTGATCAACTTCATGCAGGAGATGATCGTCAAGGATGGTTTCGAGAGTATGCTCATATCTACCGACGGTGTACAGAGCGGCATCGTCACCTATCGCGGATGTCTCTGCGACAAGCTAATAGGCAGCTACTTAGGTCTGCCATCCGTAGATATCAAGATGATGCTTGCCGCCAAAAACTAAGAGCGCGTTCCCCATGCACGCGGATGATTTGGATTGTGTGAGATAGGGACTATGCGACTGATACACATTATCGCTGAGACAACGATGGGAGGACGACAACGGTACGCCCTCGACATCTGCAGTCACTTTGCCGACTGCGGCCACGATGTCATTGCCGTCACCCGTGACGCCAAGGCTATCGACGAGCAATTCCGTAAAGCCGGCATCACCCTGCGGCATGCTCCGGTCAGAGATTATCCGGACATCTTCTCGTCACTCATCCTCAAACGTATCATCGAGGAGCAACCGGACCAAAAGACCGTCATACACGTTCACAGATATCGCGACGCATTGACCGCCATCACTGCCCGACATCTCGCCCGCCGGCCCGACATACGTATCATAGCCACCCGGCACAAGTCCGCACCCGGCAAAGACAATTGGCTCAGACGATTGATATATCGCAACCTCGACGCACACATTTTCGTCTCCCGTCACGCCCTCGACACCTTCCTCTCATCATGGCCCAACGGACGTTTCCCTTTTGACAGCAGAAACCTCTTCGTCATCCCCAACAGCAGAAGAGACGTGCCACCGCGCACACCAGAACCCGACAAGGGAGCCATAACAGCCATGTATCACGGCATCATACGCCAAGGCAAGGGACTCGAAGATATAATCCGGGCACTCCATATCATCAAGCATCAGCGACTGGCAAAACTACGGCTGCGCATCGCGGGCACCGGCAATACGGATTATCTCGACACGCTGCGGCATCTCGCCGTGCAGGAGGATGTCCTCGAAATGATCGATTGGAGCAGAAATATCGACGATCCCGCCACGTTGATCTCAAAATGCCACTTCGGAGTCCTCCCCGCCGTAACTCCGGAAGCCTTCGGAATGGCCAATATGGAGTATATGATGGCCGGACGCCCGCAGATCACCACTTTCAACGGCGCTCAGGGTGAATATCTCACTCCGGAGGAGAGCGCCGTCGCCGTCCCGCCGTCAGACCCGGTCGCGCTCGCTCATGCCATGGCTCGTCTGGCCGGCAATCCCGACCTGCGCTCTGCATTAGGCAGGAACGCCGCACGCAAATACGACACCGGCCTCGACTGGCAGACATTCATCATCAACCTGACCAGGATCTATATCCCGGGATGACACGTTGGAATTTTGACCGATAAATAATACATTTGTGTATGAATAATGATAAACGCCTTTTCCTGCTCGATGCATACGCGCTGATCTTTCGCGCTTATTACGCATTGATCAAGATGCCACGCATCACCAAGTCCGGCTTTAACACCTCGGCCATCTTCGGATTTGTCAATACACTTGAAGAGGTGATACGCAAGGAACATCCCTCACACATAGCCGTATGCTTTGACCCGCAGGGGCCTACATTCCGCTCTGAGGCGTTCGCTGAATACAAGGGGGAGCGTGAAGCCACTCCCGAAGATATCAAACTCTCCATCCCCATCATCAAGGATATTATCCGCGCTTACAATATCCCTATCCTTGAGGTCGAGGGGTTTGAGGCTGATGATGTCATCGGCACAATGGCCCGGAGAGCCGAAGCCGAGGGATTCACATCATATATGATGACACCCGATAAGGATTTCGGACAGTTGGTGAGTCCTAACATCCTGCAATACAAACCGGCATATCGCGGTCAGGATTTCGAGCTCCGCGGCGAGCAGGAGGTCTGCCAACGATATGGCATCAACGCCACGTCACAGGTCATTGACCTGCTGGCGCTCATGGGTGACAAGATAGACAATATACCGGGATGTCCCGGGGTCGGCGAGAAGACTGCCGTCAGACTCATCCGGGAATTCGGTGATGTCGAGCACCTCCTGGAGCATACCGACACGCTCAAGGGGGCGCTACGCAAGAAGGTTGAGGATAATGCCGGGCAGATACGCTTCTCCAAGTATCTTGCCACCATACGCACCGATGTCCCCCTCGAGGCCACTCCCGACAGCCTCGTTTATAAAGAACCCGACAAAGATAAATTGTTTGAGATATTCCGTTCGCTGGAGTTTAAGTCACTCATAGACCGTGTCGGCCGCAGACTCTCGGGACTCTCATCCGATAAACAGCCCGTGAGCGGCGGATCACAGACCGCGAAAGCCAATCTTACACCATCGCTGTTTGACTTTGACGACAGCAATGATGATAATGAAGATATCCCGGCCAAAGTCGAGATTGACGAGGCTTTCCTCCTGGTGGAGGACGCCGAGACGCTCGACACTATGCAACAGGCTCTGGCCGCGGCTGACGCCTGCGGTATGATGATGCTTACGGAGGGAGAAAATGATATGACCGCGCGCTGGGCCGGTACCGGTGTCGCAATTGCTGACGGACGCGGATGGTATGTTCCAACGTCATACGCAGAGGGACGTGCGGCTATCCTTGATCTGATGGCACGCGGTGATATACGCAAGATCTCGGCCGCCTCCAAGCGTGACTATGTCATCGCTGCACGACACCGTAACGATAAGTCGACACCGCTTGACAACTATTTTGATGTCTCATTGGCGCACTATCTGCTCCAGCCTGATATGCGACATAATATCGGCGAACTATCCGCCGGATACTTAGGTATGGATCTCGGAGCCGAACCGGCGCTGAGCGTACGTGTATCGCGTGCCCGCAACGCACCATTCGAGGAGGTCGCACCCTCTCAACTGATGCAGTGGGCTTGTCGGGCAGCCCTCGCCTGCATACTCCTCGAGAAGCCACTCAGCGATGAGGTCAGAAGACTCGGCGAATGGTCTCTGCTGCAAGATATTGAACTCCCGCTCAGCCGCGTGCTCGCCGAGATGGAAATTGTCGGGGTATGTATCGATGTGCGTGCGCTCAATGAGGCGGCTGAGACTATCCGCCTGCAACTGTCGCGATTGGAAAATGACATCTTCGACCTGACCGGCGAACAATTTAATGTATCTTCCCCATCGAAGGTCGGTGAGATACTATTCGACAAACTGCAGCTCGACCCTAAAGCCAAGAAGACCCGAACCGGTCAGTATTCCACCTCTGAAGATATTCTCGAGAAGGTAGCGCACAAGCATCCCGTCGTCAGCAAAATACTCGAATACCGACAGTTGAAGAAACTCCTCTCGACCTATCTGACTGCACTTCCGGAGGCGATCAATCCCGAGACCGGACGCATACACACCGTTTACAACCAGACCATAACGGCAACGGGACGTATATCCTCCTCATCACCTAATCTGCAGAATATACCGGTACGTGAGAGTGTGGGGCGCGAAATACGCCGGGCATTTATCCCCTCACCGGGCAATCTTTTTCTATCGGCCGACTACTCACAGATCGAGTTAAGACTCGTTTCCGACTTCGCCGCCGATGAGACGATGCTCGACGCATTCAGACACAACAAGGATATTCACGCCATTACCGCCGCCAAGATTTACCATAAGGAGAATGTTGAGGATGTCACCGCGGAGGAACGACGGGCAGCCAAAACCGCTAATTTCGGAATACTGTATGGTATTTCTGCCTTTGGACTCGCGTCACGCCTCAGCATCCCGCGCAGTGAGGCCAAAGAATTGATCGACAACTATTTTGCCACCTTCCCCGCCATCCATAGATATATGGCCGGCTCGATCGAGATGGCACGAGAACAGGGGTATGCCCATACTCAGATGGGACGTCGGCGCTATCTGCCGGATATTAACAGCAAGAACCCCGTCGTGCGTGGATATGCCGAGCGCAACGCCATCAATGCCCCGGTGCAGGGTTCTGCCGCTGATATAATCAAGAAGGCTATGGTAGACATCGCTCGTGAAATGCGCGACAAGGGCCTTAAATCCCGGATGATCATGCAGGTACATGACGAATTGAATTTTGATGTCGTGCCCGAAGAGCTCCCGGTCATGCAGGAAATGGTCGAACGTCTGATGACAGCGGCTTACTCCGGGCGCGTCACTCTGACGGCCGAGGCCGGAGTCGCCGCCAACTGGCTCGAAGCTCACTGATATCTCAATAGACATAGTATATTAAGTAAAAAACGGGAACTCTCTCGCGAGAGTTCCCGTTTACAAATTCACACTCATTAAATAGCTTTCTTTCTTTATTACATCACACTTTCACAAGCTTGACATAACGGAATCCTTTTTGATAATTTAATACATCAGAACGTCTCACGGCATGGCATGACCATACCTCGACGGTGCCTTTGTACATAGTCTGAGCGAGTATCAAAATCTGAAAATGACATTCATTTGAATAGAATTATAAATCAACACTCACTCAAACATCGCAAAATTACAACTTTTTTTTAACATTTGCAAAAACTGCTTAATATTATTATACGATAATTACACGGAACAAGACTCATTCCCGGCTCTGCATTAACTTTGTTGTGAGAAAACAAAAGTAGGTTGATCCTCACGAATCAACCTACTAAGCCACAGAAAGAGCGCGTTATATCCCGTCTTTTAGAGCGCGTTCCTTAAGAAAGCTATTTAATCCATAATCTTCTTTTCGCTCTTACTGCCTTGACACTCTATATATATTTCTCCACGCTTCAGGCCGTCGATCGATGATAGAGGACGACCGGACAGATCATACCACCGCGTATTGTATACACCGTTGGCAGGATCATTTATTATAGTCTCGACACCCGAAGCATCTATCTCGACAATCTTAAAGTCCTTCCAGAAGTCGGAGTCATAAAGAGGATAACCTTCGGGATGGGTCAAAGTTTTTACCTTAACCACACATTTACTCTTATCCACCGCATTAAAGCTGTTTTCAACCTTAAGACCAAACCAACCGTCTATTATTATCTCCTCTATATTCGGACAGTCATTAAAACAGTCTGTTATCCCTCCAATAAAATTACCGATTTGTACTTTTTTTAGTGATTTTAGATTATTGAAACAATTTTCTCCCAATTCCGAAAGCTTATATGGCAACACTATGTCTTCAACCTCAATAAAGTTATTGAAGTTATCCCTGCCGATCATATATGTATTAGGTGAAAAGTCTATAGTATGAAGTGCATAAGTCTCACCTAACGCATCCAATCCCGGGTAAGTATAGCCTGTTATCGCCTGAGGATAAATTCTTCGCAATGATTTTGGAAATTTTAATTCCCGCAGTCGGGTGAAATCACCAAAGAATGCGTCAGAATCAATATTTTCCAACCCTTCACTTAATTGGATACTTTCCACATCATTAATACTACCTCTTTCTAAATTTCGGATAGTATTTGGCAGAATGAGATGCTTGGATCGAATACCTGTTCCACGCAATTCCACGACCTTATATTGTATTCCTTTATATTCGATATAATCAGGAAGTGGTTCGGATATCCAAAAATTCAGATGAGCGCTGAGATCAATTAAACGACCGGAAGTCAAAGCTACTTCACGAGTATCTTCGGAAAGGAATAATACTCCCAACTCTTTATTTCCATCCAGAGTTATTCCTACCTTATCAGTGTAATTCACATTGCCTCCAACTTTTGTCTCCGTATCTTTCCAAACGTGTCCGGGAAAACCAATAAACTCAGACTCTTCCTCATAATCATACGCTTGTATCACTTTCTCCTGCGCATTGCCTGCAAGCGATACCGCTGAAAGCAATATAGCCATCATCATGACTATCTTATTAAAAATTCTATTCATATTACTACACATTATTATTT
>CAMWUY010000110.1 GCA_947177615.1 uncultured Porphyromonadaceae bacterium | reverse complement strand
GTTATCGCTCTGCACTATGTCTTTAACACTCCTGTGGATAAGATCGTGTTTGACGTCTCTCACCAAACGTATCCCCATAAAATGATAACAGGTCGTATCAGAGCTTTTTTAGATCCTCAGCACTATGATGATGTCACGGGTTATACCAACCCCTCCGAAAGCGAGTATGATCTCTTCTCGTTGGGACATACATCCTCGGCAATTGCATTAGCAGCAGGAATTGCGAAAGCCCGAGATCTTAAAAACGAAAGTTACAATGTCGTTAGTGTAATTGGAGATGGCTCACTCAGCGGAGGTATTGCATTCGAGGGATTGGATTACGGGGCGACACTCGATTCTAATTTTATTGTTATCGTTAACGACAATCAAATGAGTATTGCCGAAAATCATGGTGGTATCTATACCGGTTTGCAGCAACTCCGGGAGAGTGACGGCAAGAGCGAAAACAATATATTTAAAACATTTGGCTATGACTATCGCTATGTTGCTGATGGCAATAATCTCCAGGAACTTATATCAATATTCAAATCCGTTAAGGACATAGACCATCCGATCGTCATACATATCAATACTCTTAAAGGAAAGGGTCTGAAAGAGGCAGAGCTCCATAAAGAGGAATACCATTATGGAGGCCCGTTCGATAGAAATACCGGTAAGCCAATTGATGAGGAACCTATTGATGAGGAAAATATAAGTCAGAAGCCTACTACATACAATGACCTGTTTGCTATTGATATGCTGAAACACATGTCCGAAGACTCCAAGGTAGTAACAATCACCGCCGGAACACCCGGAGTCTTGGGATTTACTCCTGACCGCCGCATCCTGGCGGGAAAACAATTTATCGATGTGGCTATTGCCGAACAGGCTGCTGTTGATGTGGCAAGTGGTTTGGCCAAGAGCGGCATGAGACCTGTTGTGGGATTGGTAAGCAGTTTCCTCCAAAGAGCGTACGATCAATTCAGTCAGGATATCGCTCTCAATAAGCAACCGGCCACCTTCGTAATATTTTACGGATCGATGTTTGGAATGAATGATGAGACTCATCTTGGATTCTTTGATATCGCGTTATTGTCTAATATCCCCGATTTATTATATTTAGCCCCGACCTGCCAAGAAGAGTTTCAATCTATGCTTGATTGGTCTATACGTCAGTCTGACATCCCCGTTGTCATCCGCACACCGGGCGTGGCTCTTCAATCCAATCCGAGTGTTACCTTACTGGAGGATTATTCTAAGATCGAATATGATCGGGTCCGTGATGGGGGAGATGTTGCCTTGATAGGTGCCGGTTTAATGTTTAATAATATGCAGCAGGCAGCCGATATACTGATGGAACAAGGATGCCGGGTGACACTTATTAATCCGAGAAATTTGTCCACATTAGACACCTCAACACTTGACACCCTTAAAAACTATAAGAGAGTCATTACAGCTGAGGATGGAATAGTCGATGGAGGCTTTGGTCAGAAGATTGCATCATATCTCGGTCAATCATCTGTAGAAGTAATCAATTTAGGTTTGCCTAAAAAATTTCTTAACAGATATAGCCCCTCAGACTTGTTACGTCAATGTTATATTACTCCGCAACAAATCGCTCATCTCGCAATAAACTGATAAGGAGTCTTAATTCTACGATAACAAAATAATATGATCAGATAGGTCAGCAATTCCGCACATGGGATTGCTGACCATGTACCCCATTGATGCGATATATGTGGCATGATATAAAATAACGGCACAAGTAATATTACACCCCTTAACAGCGTAAATATCATTGCGTAACCGGCCCATCCGACGCTTTGGAAATAGCCAATATAAGCTATATTCAAGGCGAAAAACACTGCACATACTGAGAATACAGGTAACCCGTCGACAGCCAGTTTACCGGCCTCGGATGATGTTGGTATAAATAAATTTACTATAGCCGGGGCACAAAAGGCAATGAATAAACAGACTGCTATTCCACATATAAATGCTACACATTTACTTAATTGAAATGCCTGCGAAACTCGACTCACGCTATTTATGCCGACATTATAACTTATAATAGGCTGTGCTGATTGGGCTACTGCATTGCTCATCATAAAAAAGAGGGGAAATAGATAACAGGCTATACTGTAAGCCGCAACTCCATTGTCACCGTAATAATTCATGAATACATAATTACCCGTAAACATCATGACCGACATTGCTATTTCAGTGACAAATGCTGATGATCCTATAGACACAATACTTAACATATTACTGACAAAAGCTGTAGTGTCTGCTGTGAGTTTGATAATATATGATTTTCGAAAATACAGGAGAGCCATAATACCTCCGATTGCGATACTCCCCGCAGTGGCTATCGCAGCTCCTTTTACACCCATGCCGAGAGGAAATATCAGGATGTAATCACCGGCTATGTTTAATAATGCCGATACGATATTAATCATCATTGCAAATTTCGGAGATCCATCCAAGCGTATCACCATCATGCCTATACAACTCCATGAAAGAAACAATGTACCCGGTATGAGCCATTCAAGATAATCCAATGCGTGTGGCAACAGCAGATCAGAACTTCCCAATATCCTGCATATACGTTCGGGAAATATCAACACAATGCTGATAATAACCGTCATGATTGTGGAGGCGGTAATAAACGACTGACTTACTAAAGTATTGGTGCGCTTATAATCTCCTTCCGCCATGGACACACCGGCTCTGACAGATGCGCCAATTCCCATCATCAATCCAATACCCGTAGATATCATATACAATGGAGCAATGATGTTCACAGCGGCAATTCCCTCCGGTCCAACACCTTGTCCTACAAATATACCGTCCACGATAGTTATCAAAGCAGTAAACAGCATTCCTAATAGTGTGGGGAAAAATATCTTTCCAAACAGATGTGATATTTTTCCGTTAGCATAGTCCAGGCCTGCCTGAATAGACTCTTTCATTTAAACAGAATGTGTAAATTAATTAGTATACGATATATATTGTCACTACAAAATTATCTATTTTTAACGACATTATCTGCATTCTTAGAGCATAATCCGACGTTGTTGGAATAACATTTTTGCGGCAGGTTTTCAAGAATTATATAAGAAAATAAATGATGTTGCGTATTTTACCATCTCAATTTTTTTTATAATTTTGCATTTGCAATTCACAAAGAGTTGCTCCCTAATGCAATCAATACGCTTAAATTCATTACCTGATACTCCAATATTCATAAGGGATTGGGGTTATCTTGAAAATTGGAAAAGTACCGCCTCTATTATACGCAAATAATAGAGATATACTGATGATCTTATATTTTGGATAGAGGATCATTGGTGTCATCTCTAAATCGTGTTAAGGTACATACACAATTCATTTTCATCAATTCTTTTTTACATGAACAATCTTAGATTGCTCGCATGGCTTATTATAGTCTTGCTGAGCGATGGTCTGTGTGCATACGGTCAAAATATCGTTTCACTGGAAGATATATTTGCAACCGCAGAGACTAATAGCAATCAATTAAGACCATCATTCGCCACCGAACTCGAAGCGCAGAGAGAGATCTCTATCGCAAAGACCAACCTCTTACCGGATATCAACACAACACTTTCGGTAAGTTATATAGGTAACGGGTTTACTACCAAACGCAACTATTCCGATTATCAAGTTGCACCAATTCCTCATCTTGGAACGGGGCTTTCACTGACCGTATCTCAACCGATATATTCCGGAGGAGCTATATCCAATGGAATAAAATTAGCAGAAATGAAGATGACGGCCGCAAGATATGTGACTGATCTATCTCGTGATAACTTGCGTATACAGCTTACCGGCTTCTATCTTGATATTTATAAATATCATAATCTTCGCGAGGTCGTCACCAATAATATTATGGCTGCTCAGGCGATATTGGCTGAGATGAGAGCGAGATATGAGCAAGGTACAGTTTTATGGAATGATATAACCCGGTACGAACTGTTATTGTCTAATCTTGACTTGCAGCTTGTCAAGATCAACAATACACTTGCAATTCTGAATACTAATCTTGTGACATTATCCGGAATGTCTGAAGGGTCAATAATAATTCCTGATACAACAATCTTACACCGATCATTACCTGTGTATGGAGAAGATTGGTGGCAGCAGGAAGCAACGTGTAATTCACCATCCCTACAACTCGCAAGAACTGATGTGCAGATCTGCCGCCAGGTAGAAAGATTGGTAAAGGCCGATCGATTACCCAAAATAGGTATTAATGCAGGCTGGACCATGGATGGCCCGATATTGGTAGAAGTGCCTCCTATAAACCGAAACCTCAGTTACTGGTATGTCGGACTGGGTATCTCATATAATATATCCTCATTATATAAGAATAATAAGGCTCTATCCAAAAGTCTGGCGACCTCTGCAAAAGCCTTGGATCAGTTGCAGGTTGCCAACGAAAATACAACTCTCGCAGTCAGATCGGATTATATAAAATATATGGAGGCTTATGAGGAACTGAAACAGCAGCAAAAGAGTGTGGAACTTGCAACACGAAATTATAATACTACAGCTACACGCTACTCGGAGGGGATGGCTCTTATTACTGATATGCTTGATGCTACCAATGCACGCCTCGATGCTGAGCAACAACTGGTTAATGCCCGAATTAACATTATTTATTATTATTATAAACTTTTATTTACAACCGGAACAATATGACACACCGCAGTAAGAAAATCTTATCATACATTCTGACTATATTCGTAATAATCTCAGCAGCAATATGGGTCGGCAGCAAATTTATTCACCTCGGAAATGTTGAGTTTACAGATAATGCACAGATACATCAACAAATAGTACCAGTCAACAGCCGAGTACAGGGTTATATCAAAGAGATCAGATTTAAGGAATATCAAAAGGTGAGGAAAGGCGACACATTGATCATAATAGATGACGCCGATATGCGCTTGAATCTTGCTCGAGCCCGTGCTGACTATGCCAATGCCATAGCCGGAAGAAGTGTGGCAGACCGTTCTGTGGTCTCAGCTTCAGCCAACGTTGATGTAAGTAATGCTACCATTGCGGAAGCAAAAGTCATAATGGAACTCGCAGCTACTGATCTCGAAAGGTATAAAAACTTATTGGCAAATGATGCCGTCACTCGCCAGCAATATGATGTAGCCAAGGCTGATTATGAGGCGAAAAAGGCCAGATATGAAATGCTTTTGAGACAACGTGGAGCGACATCAACCGTAGTCGATATCAATCGGGAACGGATCTCACAATCTGACGCAGGCATTGATTTAGCAAAGATAATGGTTGAAACTGCTGAACTTAACCTGAGTTATACTACGATTGTTGCACCTTGTGATGGATATACATCAAGAAAGGAGGTCCAAGTCGGGCAGTTAATACAACCGGGACAAACACTACTTGATATTGTTGATTCAGGAGATATATGGATTACCGCTAATTATAAAGAGACACAACTGAAACATATCACTCCGGGCAGTGAGGTCGATATCGAGGTCGATGCCATCCCACATACCCTCTTTCATGGTAAAGTCACAGCAATTTCGACAGCTACCGGATCCTCACTGTCAATGATACCACAGGATAATTCTGCGGGCAACTTTGTAAAAGTACGCCAGCGTATACCGGTCAGAATAGAATTCACTGATGATAACTCAGCAAGTGAAATGGCAAAATTACGTGCCGGCATGAATGTCGAATGTAAAGTAAAGTATTAAATCATGACAGACACGCACGGTCATCAGGGACCTTTCGATATTCCCGACGTACCATCATTTGTTCCGAGGCGGTTGAAGCCCTGGCTGTTCATTTTTTTTGTACTGATAGTACAATTCTCCGGTGGATTATATCTGGCGGCCGCAACCGATATGGTAGGCACAACAGCACTGATGCAGGAGGATATTTTAATGGCCGGATATGCCTCACTCATCGGTATGGCTATCAATTTTGCCGTTATGTTCAGGATCAAGTTCCGCTTTTCCACGCGTACACAATTACTCATTTCCGGTGCTGTCCTTATTGCCGCGACATACATTTGCGCTAATACCTCCAGTGTCCCGGTACTTGTTCTTACTTGTCTGATTGCCGGCTGGTTCAGAATGCAAGCTACTTTCGCATGCAATTCTACAATTCAATTGTGGCTGACACCGGTCAGAGATATGGCAATTTTCTTTTGTTATGTATATATTGTGGTAGACAGTGTAATCCAACTAAGCGGAATTGCTACTATTTATACTGCTTTCTATTCACAATGGGAATATATGCATTGGATCATGATGGGATTGCTGGCACTTATGCTGTTGTTGGTCATTATCTTCGTGCGACCCAAACATGCACCGTTATATATCCCGTTATTAGGTGTTGACTGGATTGGTGCTGCTCTATGGGCAGTCGCTATGCTCTGTTTTACATTCATTTGTGTGTATGGAGATTACCTCGACTGGTGGGAGGCTTCGGAAATACTCTACGCCACTATATTGGGAGTCGTATGTTGCGCAGTCAACCTATGGAGAGCAACCTTTCTGCATCATCCCTACATTTCCTTTATGGCGTTTAAAAACAGAAACGTCATTAGAGCAACACTTGTATATCTGGTTTTCTTTACACTACTGGCGACAGAACATGTTTTTGAGCATACATACGCTGTCAATATACTCGGCTTTGATGAGACCAACCTGATAGATCTTAACTGGTATGTTTTTATCGGCATCATCGTGGGTTGTATATTTACATACTACACCTTTGCGTTACATAAATGGGCTTATAAAACTATGACCGCCGTAGGCTTTGTATTGGCCATAATATATCTCGGATATTTCTACTTCTTCATTGATTATGGCGTTGAAAAGGAGATGCTCTTTATACCTCTATTTTTCCGTGGAGCGGCTTCAGTCATAATTTCAATAGTATTTCTGACTTCAATCGTTCAAAGCGGATTGCCCTTTACCATATTTCCACAGGCACTTACTATTAACGGCTTTACCGGAGCTGTAATGGGAGCCACATTTGGACCGGCGATAATAGGGG
>CAMWUY010000109.1 GCA_947177615.1 uncultured Porphyromonadaceae bacterium | reverse complement strand
CTGTCTGACCGACAAGGCCATTGACCTCGGCATGACCGGGTTTACCATATATCAGTACCAATGGTTCACCATCCGTGACATCATCTTCAGCAGACGCCTTGATACGCCTTTGCAACTGCAGGACAACGGGGCACGTCGCGTCAATGATCTCTATATTATTTCGGCGTGCTATCTCATACGTGGACGGGGGTTCGCCATGAGCACGCAGCAACACTTTGACACCATGCAGCTTTTCAAGCTCTTCATGAGTGATCGTGATCAACCCCTTCTCGCGCAACCGCTCAACCTCGGCAGCATTATGCACAATGTCTCCGAGACAATAGAGCTGTCCGCTATTGGCCAACTCCTCCTCAGCCTTGCGGATAGCGGTCACGACACCGAAACAGAAGCCCGATCCGGCATCGACCTCTACTTTAACTCTCTTATCCATCGCATCCTCACTTTACGCACCCGTTGTCAGCGATACGCTCCTTATATAGATTGAGCATCCATTCCATCTGCTCCTCGCGCGTCATATTGTCATTGTTGAGCAACACGGCATCCTCAGCCATGCGCAGCGGCGATTCCGCTCGTGTGGTGTCGATACGATCGCGCTCACGGATATTGGCGATTACACTGTCATAATCCACGTCAGCACCCTTCGCCCGCAGCTCGAGCACCCTACGCTCGGCGCGAACCTCTGGACTCGCCTCTACAAATACCTTCATCTCCGCATCGGGGAATACAGTCGTGCCGATATCACGGCCGTCCATCACTATACCCTTGTCATGGCCGTATGCCTGCTGCATCGCCACGAGGGCATGTCTTACCTCGGGGATCACAGCCACCGGGCTCACCAGTCCGCTGACCTCCATACCCCGTATCTCACGCTCCACATCCTCTCCATTAAGCATCGTATGCTGGCTACCGTCAGCCTCGACACTGAAGGATATATGTATCAACGGCAAAGCGCGTATCAGACCCTCGACATAAACACCGGACTCCGCCGAGGCCAATCCATGACGTAAAGCGTAGAGCGTCACCGCACGATACATCGCCCCGCTGTCGACATAGACATACCCTATCTTATGAGCCAGCTCACGGGCCATCGTACTCTTGCCGGAGGATGAATATCCGTCTACGGCTATTACTATCTTGTTCATTTTACGGTTCTCTTTTTGGATTTAGTGCTCTTTGACTTTTCAGTATCCTTAACGTCCTTGGTCTCTTTTGAGTCCTTCGTGTCTTTTGAGACTTTGGCATGTCCGGGCGCGGTTCTCTTTCTGACCATACGCAACACCTGGGCTGTACGGGCCGGCAGATATAACTTGAGCCAGCCTTTGCCCGATGGTGTAAAGAGCGGATCGGGCATCGTGAAGTGATGCACACTGTCATCAATACTGCCAAATCCTCCGAATATCTTAGAGTCGGAATCAAGGATTACCTCATATTCCCCCGCCGGAGCCAGGAAACCATAGTCTGTGAACGACCTGTTCGGACTCCAGTTGAATACGAATATCAGATCACCGCGACGGAAGGCAAGCACCTGATCGTCATCCTTCTCATACAGTTTGTCAACCGGTAGCGACTGGAAGTCATAACAGCCGCTGACAGTCTCGACCATAGCGTTGTCAAAGGCATTCAGGTATTTATATTTCAGATCCTCGCGATCCACAAGATCCCACTGCCGGCGGGCATATTTATAGCTCCAGCCGTTTCCCTCTCGCGGGAAGTCTATCCATTCCGGATGTCCGAACTCGTTGCCCATAAAGTTGAGATATCCGCCATTGATGGTAGCCAAGGTGACGAGACGTATCATCTTATGCAACGCCACACCGCGCTCCACTGTATAGTTGTCGTCATCGACCATCATGTGCCAATACATCTCCTTGTCTATCAGACGGAAGATGATTGTCTTATCACCCACCAGAGCCTGGTCGTGACTTTCACAATATGATATCGTCTTCTCGTCCGCACGACGGTTGGTCAGTTCCCAGAATATTGAAGTCGGATGCCAATCCTCATCGCGTTTCTCCTTTATCATCTTGATCCAATAATCGGGCACACCCATAGCCATACGGTAGTCAAAACCTATACCGCCGTCACGGAACTTGACAGCCAGCCCCGGCATACCGCTCATTTCCTCAGCAATGGTGATGGCATCGGGATTGACATCATGGATCAGCAGATTGGCCAACGTCAGATATGTTATGGCGTTGGTGTCCTGATTGCCGTCATAATAGTCTCCATATCCTCCGAATGCCTTGCCGAGTCCGTGGTCATAATAGAGCATCGAAGTCACGCCGTCAAATCTAAAACCGTCGAACTTATATTCCTCCATCCAGAACTTGCAGTTGGAGAGCAGGAAGTGGAGTACGGAATTCTTACCATAATCAAAGAGCAACGAATCCCAAGCAGGATGTTCTCTACGACCGTCACCATAGAAATAGAGATCGTATGAGCCATCGAGACGTCCGAGACCCTCCACCTCATTCTTGACAGCGTGAGAGTGTACGATATCCATTATGACAGCGATACCCATAGAGTGCGCATCATCGATGAGATGTTTCAGTTCGTCAGGTGTGCCGAATCGTGATGACGCTGCATAGAAGCTGCTGACATGATAACCGAAAGAACCGTAGTACGGATGCTCCTGAATAGCCATGATCTGTATGGCATTATATCCGTCGGCCGCTATGCGGGGCAACACTTTGGTCCGGAACTCATCATACGAGCCCACTTTCTCTTCCTGCTGAGCCATACCTATGTGACACTCATATATCAGCAGAGGTTTCGTATCGGGACGGAATTTCTTGACCTTAAACTGATATTGATGTTCCGGAGCATATACCTGAGCTGAAAATATCTTGGTCTGCTCATCCTGCACTACACGTCTGGCGTATGCAGGGATACGCTCACCGCACCCGCCGTCCCACTGCACGAACATCTTGAACAGATCGCCGTCATGAAGAGCCTCCGCCGGCAACTTTATCTCCCACACGCCACCGCCTATACTCTCCAGACGATAACGTTCATCATTCTTCCAATCGCTAAACGTACCTGTCAGCCATATCGACGTGGCGTTAGGCGCATACTCCCTGAATACCCAAGACCCGTCATCGAGATGGTGTAATCCAAAATATTCGTAAGCATTAGCGAAGTCCACCAACGAGCCATTCGTATCAGCTGTCAGTTCGTTCAGCTTACGCTCCACATCGGCATGTCTTCCCTCTATAGCAGGGGCGTATGGTTCCAGCCATGAGTCATTGCGCAGGATATTCAGTTTCTTAGCCATGATTTATATTTTAAGCAGTTTAAATTCTATATATACTCTACAATAGAAACAACCTGAGATATATTTCCGGTTTTCTTTTTGTACGGTCACTAATCTACAAATATAATACAATTTTACAATATATCAGACCGCAACTCAGATTTACCGCACATTTTGACACCCATAATAAGCATATTTCTACACAAATTTCGTTATCTTTGTAAATAATAAATAAGAAATAACCAACCGACATTTACAACAGACTTATGTTTTCAGGAATAGTAGAGGGCGCAGCGACAGTCACTGACCTGCGCCACGACCGTGACAATCTCCATATCACACTACGCTGCGACTTCACCGAGGAGCTACACATCGACCAGAGCGTCGCTCACAACGGCGTATGTCTCACCGTCGTATCGCTCAACCCGGACAATACTTATACAGTGACAGCCATCCGCGAGACGCTCGACCGTTCCAACCTCGGAGAGCTTAAAGTTGGTGACCTCGTCAATGTGGAACGTTCGATGAAGATTGACGGACGTCTCGACGGCCATATCGTTCAGGGTCACGTCGATACGACAGCTGTATGCACAGATGTGGAGGATGCCGACGGATCCACATATTTCACATTCAGATATGACTTTGAACCGGCATTGGCTGCAAAAGGGTATGTCACGGTCGAGAAAGGCTCAGTCACCGTCAATGGTGTCAGCCTGACGGTCTGTGACTCAGAGCGCGACCAATTCCGCGTAGCCATAATCCCCTACACCTTCGAGCACACCAACTTCTCCCGCATCCGGAAAGGCACCAAAGTCAATCTCGAATTCGACATCGTAGGCAAATACATAGCCCGCATCACCTCCCTCGCCTGACACTCACTTCCTCTCCATGTCAGGAGTATCATGACCTTATGGCCAGTGACTCCGCCTTTAACAGTCAGGCTCTTGTGTAATTTGTTATATTGTTGTAACTTTGTACTCTAAAACAGAATCTGATATGGCAATGACAATAAACTCATCACCTGTACTGACAGGTGAATCAGCAAGAGCATTTTTTGAGGAAGCAGAGCGAAATGCCAAACTTCCAACTCCGCGTCTTTCTCCCGAACGTGAAGCGCAGTTGCGTGACTATGAGCGCAAATGTCGAGAATTTATCTTCCCTCCCCAAAAATAAGATGTCGTGGACAAAGATAGTTGCTTTATTCTTGAAAGGGATACAGTAAGGAAACCATATACATTAGAAGTTGCTGAGTATTGCAACTCTTTCTCTTGCAGTGACAAAGACCTTGATGAGTTCTTTGCCAAGGATGCGCTGTTCTATGATTCTGAATTACTGGGCAGAACATACGCCTGGATTGACTTGTCAAATCCAGCAAATATATTGGCAATGATAACTCTATGCAATGATAGTGTTAAAGCGAAATTCATTACATCTTCAGCAAGGAATCGTATACAACGAGGTATAAATAATGCCAAACGAGGCATGAATTACCCGGCTGTTTTGATAGGTCGCCTTGGAGTTTCTGAGGATTATCGAGGCAAAGGGATGAATATTGGCAGTCAAATTCTCAATTATATTAAAGGGTGGTTTCGTTCAGAAGACAATAAAACCGGATGCCGTTTTATTGTCGTTGACGCCTATAACAACGAAAAGACCCTGCATTTCTATGAAAAAAACGGTTTTAAACCTCTGTATAAAACCGAGCAAGAGGAACGCGCATTTTTGGAATTGAACCCCGGGGAGCCATTGGAAACCCGCTTTATGTTCTTCGACCTGAAACTCAAATGATGAATAAGCCTCACCGCAGAACAGGTCTATGACCGTCTGCTCAATGTCGATAAAATCAAAACTGTAGAAGGTCAAATCCGTTTTTATCTTGGTGACGTAAATATCATTGTACGTCAAAAAGACGTTGTTGTTAATATTATTCAGAAGTGCCGCAAGGTTGGCAAGATGTAAAATATCATGAGCCTAAAGTGGGAGTATGGATGGATGGTCGTCAATGAAATAAAAAAGCTGCGACGATAGGGCCGCAGCTTATGTAAGAGCGCGTTCTTAGCGCCGTTCTCCTCTATTTGCCGAAGAGGCCTTTGAGGGCGTCTCCCACTTTTGACTTGGCATCAGATGATGAGTTGGTTGTGGTCGACTGCTTGCCCTCCGATGTAGTTTTGGTGGATTTTGTCGCGCCTGAGTCGCTCACATTGCCGGACTTCGTAGTGTGGAAACCGACACACAGACCGTCATAGCCGTCTAAGACCGAGCCGGCGGTCTTGGCTATCGAATTGCCCGTGAGACCGGCTACTGTAGAGAGTATCTTCTTGAGCTTGGTGGCGTCAAACATCACCTCGAGCGTGCTGCCCGACTTCTGAACGTAAGTCTTGATAGAGCCGAGACTCACCTTGCCGAGAGCCTTAAACTTAAAGTCAAACGTACCGTCGCTGTTTTTGGAGACAGAACCGCTCAGCGACATCATCTTGACCTTAAGATTGAATGTGCTGTCATTGTTTATCGTCAATGTCCCGCCGGTCAGTCCCAACTGTTTATAATAGGGATCAAGCTTGGACTCAATAGCAGCCGCAGCAGCCACACCACCGGCTTTCTTGAGGAGATTGTCACTCTTGAAGGTCACGGCCGAACCGTCTACGGTCCATACACCGGCCATATCCGACACATCAAGATTAGTCTTGGTAAACACGCCTTCGATCAGATTTCCAACAGTACCACCGACACCACTGCCACCGAGCACATCCTTAATATCAAAAGCATTTGCCATCAGCGGACTTACCATAGTCAGCACAACGATGACTATAAAAGAGTAAAACGATTTCTTCATAATATCAATTTTTTATTACATAATTCAATATATTCCCACCCGTCCCCCAACAAATATAATACAATATACAATACTAAAATGTTTTCTAAACTGACATACTGCTCTATAATTTGCTATTTTGATATTTTTTGTTTAAATTTGCTAATGGCTTGACAGATGTTGGCGCTGAGACACTCCGCGCACTCATCGGCAAGTATGATCAACTAACCTATATCTACTTCTTTCTACATCATGAGTATTCCCAACAGATTAGCCGGATGCCTGTATGGCTACGCTATCGGCAATGCGCTTGGTCTCGGAACCGAGTTCATGACCCGCAATGAAATCTCAGTCAGATATCCTAACGGCCTGCACAACTATTCAGATATAATCCGGGACAGTTACCGCTCCTCATGGCAACGCGGTGCCTATACCAACGACACAGAATTGATGCTGTTGCTCGTCGACTCTATTCTCGACAACGACCGGTATGACTATCATGACTATGCCCAAAGACTCAAAGACTGGTTTGAGAATACCTCGACAGCCAACCTTGACCATGAGATGCGCTGGATACTCTCCAACGACACATATACCGAGTCTCCACACGAAGTGGCACAATATGTCCATGACCAGCAACATCTCCCCATCGCCTCCAACGAGCACCTCGGCCGAGCACTCATTATCGGCCTGTGGGGCGGAGAAGATATGCACCAGAACGTCCTGGACGACTGCAATCTGACCAACTCCGATCCGTTGTGCCACGCCACGTCGCTGATCATAGCCCACATGGCTCATGAACTGCTATGGCATCGACGCGAAGCAAGCTACGAACACTTATGGGGTGTCTGTCAGGGCATTGAGCCCAGAATCATACCATTTCTGGAGGCAGCCCGCGACGGACGCATAGAGGATCTTGACCTGGACAACGAGGATACATATATGAGTACGCTCAAAGCCATGAGCGTCGCACTGTGGGCACTATGGCACTACAAGGATCCGATGGAGGCG
>CAMWUY010000108.1 GCA_947177615.1 uncultured Porphyromonadaceae bacterium | reverse complement strand
GACTAAAATCTGCGACCCTGGATTTAACATTTTTTGTGGAATGGGGTCTAAAACTATCTGATAAAGACATGGCATACCATGCCTCAATTTCGTTGATTATTAATTCTTAATTATCTCAACGCCCTTACCATCAACTATTTGTCCGATAATGGAAGCGGTCTCGCCGTGCTGAGTCAGGATCTCGATTACCTTAGCGGTATCTGTCTCACTGACTGCCAGTACCATACCGATACCCATATTGAATATATTGAACATCTCACGATGGGGAACGTTGCCATATTTCTCAAGGAGCGAGAATACGGGAGGAATAGTCCAGGTTCCCTCGTTGATGACAATACCTTGTCCATCATGGAGTATGCGAGGTATATTCTCATCAAAGCCGCCACCGGTGATATGCGCCACACCGTGCACATCTACCTGATTGATGACATCAAGCACGGGCTTAACATAAATCTTGGTGGGTGTCAGCAACATCTCACCGAGTGTCTGCAGACCGGTCTCCGGGAGAGTGTCCGAGAGTGACAGATTGTTGTCTGACACAATCTTACGGACAAGGCTGAAACCATTGGAATGTACACCGGTTGAGGGTATACCTACCAGTACGTCGCCGGTCTTTACTTTTGAGCAGTCGATGAGTCTTGACTTCTCGACGACACCGACTGTAAATCCAGCGATGTCGTATTCCTCCTCATCATACATACCCGGCATCTCGGCGGTCTCACCACCGATCAGCGCACATCCGGCCTGACGGCATCCCTCTGCGACTCCTGCTACAATTGCTTCTACTACCTCCGGATGATTTTTACCCACGGCGACATAGTCCAGAAAGAATAGAGGCTGAGCACCTTGCGCCAATACATCATTGACGCACATAGCCACCGCATCGATACCGATAGTATCGTTGATGCCGGTAGCGAATGCCAATTTAAGTTTGGTGCCGACACCGTCAGTACCGCTCACCAGTATGGGATGCTCATATCCTAAAGAGCCCAGGTCAAACATACCCCCGAATGCTCCGATATTACCCATGACACCGGGACGTTCGGTTGATTTGACGTGTTTCTTGATACGGGAGACTACCTCGTAGCCCGCTTCAAGATTGACGCCTGAAGATTCATAACTTTTTGACATAACTCGTGAGTTGGATTATTTCAGTTTGTTAAGACGGGCGTCAATCTCCTCGTATGCTTCGATGACATTGCCAAGGTCACGACGGAAACGGTCCTTGTCAAGCTTTTCGTTGGTCTTGGCGTCCCAGAGACGACATGTGTCCGGAGATATCTCATCAGCCAGGACGATCGTGCCATCCTCCTTCTTGCCAAATTCGATCTTGAAGTCGATAAGACGGATTCCGATCTCGGCAAACATATCGCAGAGCACTTTATTGATACGCGCTGTCATATCATAGATGTCAGCGAGTTCGTCGTAAGTGACTGCACCGAGAGCCACAGCATGATGGTCATTGATCAGCGGATCACCGAGAGCATCATTCTTATAGCAGATCTCGAATATAGTGGAGGGAGCGGTAGTGCCCTCCTCGATGCCGAGACGCTTGGCCATAGAACCGGCGATAACGTTGCGGACGATTACCTCCAGAGGTACGATATCCACCTTATAGCAGAGCTGATCACGATCATTGAGAGTCTCGATGTGGTGAGTCGGAATACCGGCCTCTTTGATGCGATTGAATATGATGGTAGAAATCTCATTGTTGAGACGACCCTTATTGTCGATGTCAGCCTTTTTTTCACCATTAAATGCGGTGGCTGCATCCTTGTAGTGGATGATTACTTTGTCGGGTTCGTCGGTGGCGTAGACCTGTTTTGCTTTGCCCTCGTAGAGCATTTCTCCTTGTTTCATTGTCTTTATGTTATTTAGTTATTGTTATCGTAATTATCAGTATAATCAGATTGATCGGAAGTATCTGACAGCGTTGGCGAAGATATTCTGCTGCTTATTGCCGGAGATATTCTTCATCAGGCCGTCGGTATAGCGTTCGCTGTGTGCCATCTTACCGAGTATCTGACCGTCAGGACTGATGATACCCTCGATAGCGTAGGTAGATCCGTTGGGGTTATATGGTGATTCCATCGTAGCATTACCATCGGGATTGACATACTGGAATGCGATCTGCCCTGCCTCGGCGAGTGCTTTGGCCAACTCCTCCGTACAAGTGAACTTGCCCTCGCCATGAGAGGCTGCTACGGCATGTATCTCACCGGGTTGGAATCCATCCAGCCATGGTGAGGCGACGCTTGCCACACGTGTATATACAATCTGAGATATATGACGATTGATATCGTTGCGGAAGAGTGTAGGACTGTCAGGTGTCAGCCGGCCGATACGACCGTAAGGCAAAAGACCGCTCTTGACAAGTGCCTGGAAACCGTTACAGATACCCAGGACGAGACCTCCACGCTCCAACAGACGTTCGATAGCCTGTCTGATATGCTCATTCTGTATGACAGAGGCGATAAATTTACCGCTGCCATCCGGTTCGTCACCGGCAGAGAAACCACCACTGAATGCAAGGATATGACACTTGTCGATATAGGCGGCCATCTCGACCACAGAGGCGTCGACATCAGTTGCTGTGAGATTGCGGAACACCGATGTCGAGGTTCTTGCCCCCTCGCGACGGAAGGCACGCATCATATCATAATCACAGTTTGTGCCCGGGAAAACAGGGAAGTAGACCATCGGATGGTCACACTTCTCATGCTTGGGAAGATTGTAAGTCTGTTCTGATGAGCACTCGGGCGCTTCACCCTCCTTACCGCTCCTGACAGGATAGATATTACTGTGACGCCCGATATTAGCCTCTTCAAGTCGTGACAGTTCAATGGTCTCATCAGCAATCTTTATGACAGGAGATTCGATTGTCTCACCGATCTCAACTGCCGGCGAGGGGAGTGGTTCGACAGCCTCGAGCACGATAGCACCCGGACGATAGTCAAAGAGTGTCTCTGCATCGCATATCAAATCTGCACCGACCATATTACCGAAACTCATCTTTGATACAGCCTCCGATATACCACCGTTGGTGACAGCGTAGGCAGAGATGACCTTGCCATCTTTTATCCATTGTTGGATAGCCTTATAATTGGCCTTGATACCATCGACATCCGGGAAGAGATCGTCACGGAGCGGAGCTTCCACGATGTATAATTTATGGCCGGGTGCTTTCAGCTCCGGAGATATAACACGACGCGCATCGACGGTCGCCACTCCGAATGCCATCAGCATCGGCGGAACATTAAGATCAGCGAAAGTGCCTGACATAGAGTCCTTACCACCGATCGCCGGCAGACCGAACCCCGTCTGCATTTCCAGAGCCCCCAATAGTGCGGCCAACGGTTTGCCCCAAGCCTGAGGAGAGGTCATCTTCTCGAAATACTCCTGATAAGAAAATCTCATTCCCTCATATTCAGCACCGGCAGCTACCGCCTTGGCTATCGCCTCTACGACAGCGTATGCCGAGCCGTGATAAGGACTCCACGATGTCAGATAAGGATTGTATCCGAATGCCATAAGCGAAGCTGTGTCGGTATAACCTTCTACCGGCAATTTCTGTACAGACACCTGAGTCTCGGTGGCTTGACGCTTACCGCCGAATGGCATAAGCACGGTAGACGCACCGATCGAAGAGTCAAACATTTCTATGAGACCTTTCTGAGAGGTAACATTATCTGAGGCCATATCCGCCATCATCTTTTCCTCTATGGTATTACCCTCGGGATTACGCTTAAGCGGGTTGATGTCCTCGACAGCGGTGATACATACATCGGCATAATGAGGAGCACCTGCACTATCGATAAATTCACGTGAGAGGTCAGCGACCGGAACACCGTTGTAGAACATACGCATACGGCGGGTGTCCGTGACGTCTGCTACATGAGTGACTTCAAGATTTTCCTCAGCGCAATATTTCATGAATTCCTCGACATCCTTAGGCTCTACTACCACTGACATTCTCTCCTGAGACTCGGAGATTGCCAATTCCGTTGGATTAAGTCCCGAATATTTGGTAGGCACTCTGTCGAGGTATATATCGAGTCCGTCAGTCAGTTCGCCGATGGCTACGCTGACACCGCCCGCACCGAAGTCATTAGACTTCTTGATCAGTCTTGTCACCTCCGGACGATGGAAGAGTCGTTCTATCTTGCGTTCCTCCGGTGCGTTACCTTTCTGAACTTCCGAGCCGCACTCCTCGAGCGATGTTGCAGTGTGTTCCTTGCTGCTGCCTGTCGCACCGCCTATTCCATCGCGTCCCGTACGTCCTCCGAACATCAGGATGACATCGCCCGGAGCGGGGCTTTCTCGACGCACATCCTCAGCCTTGACAGCACCGACAACAGCTCCGACCTCCAGACGCTTGGCCACATATCCGGGATGATATATTTCGCGGACATGTGTTGTTGCCAGACCTATCTGGTTACCGTAAGAGCTATATCCGGCTGCGGCTCTGAGAGAGATGACACGTTGAGGGAGCTTACCCTCCATAGTCTCGGATACCTTTTGCCAAATGTCACCTGCACCTGTGACGCGCATAGCCTGATAAACGTATGCACGTCCACTCAACGGGTCACGTATAGCACCACCGAGACAGGTAGATGCTCCTCCGAATGGTTCGATCTCTGTCGGGTGATTGTGAGTCTCATTCTTGAATTGCAGCAGCCAGCGCTCTGTCTTACCATCGACATCAACATCCACGAAGATACTGCATGCATTATTCTCCTCGCTTACCTCCAGGTCATCAAGAAGACCCTCCTTACGGAGGTATCTTGCGCCCACAGTAGCCAGATCCATCAGGCATAACGGCTTATTGGCACGTCCTAACAGTGTGCGGATATTATGCCATTTCTCAAGACTCCTGTGCATACTTTCGGAGACGATGCTATCTTCAATCTTAATATTGTTGAGATTGGTGGTAAAGGTAGTGTGTCGGCAGTGATCACTCCAATAGGTGTCGAGAATACGCAGTTCTGTCTCACGCGGGTCACGGCCTTCGAGTTTGAAGTAATCTACAACCTCCATCAGGTCATCCGCATTCATGGCGAGTCCCATCTTCTTGCAATACTCCTCAGCGTTGTCGGGTCTGATTTTGCGGAAACCCTCCAATACCGGTACCTCCGTAGCTGCAGCTTTTTCGGGTGCTTTGAGTATAGAAAGATCCTTTGGTCGGGACTCCACCGGGTTGATGACATACGCCTGTATCCGTTCCAGGTCAGCGTTGCTGACTGTATCGTCAAATATAAGCAGTCTGGCAGAGCGAATTTCAGGGTTAGCCTGGGGATCAAGGAGTTTGACACACTCCTCAGCCGAAGCTGCACGTTGGTCAAACTGTCCGGGGAGGCATTCCACCGCCAAATGCGGTTTGCTGTCATATTCCGCTTCAAACTTCAGATATACGTCATCAGTGGCATGTTCGCCGAATACGCCATAGAGACTCTTGTCCAACAGATCCTCATCACATCCGAAGATATCATAAACATTGACAAGGCGCAGATTGCGGATACTGAGTCCTAAAAGGTTATTAAGTTCCTGTCTTAGCGATTCAGCCTCAATTCGATAAGGCTCGCGTTTCTCAACAAAAATTCTAAAATCTTTAGTCATAATATTTATTTTAAAATCTGTGGGCACAAAGATATTGTGCGTCTCACCTGATTTTAAGTCATTTTTCGACAAATGCGCGATGCAGAGATTGTTAGCTGAATGCGTTCATTTGTCGTATGTTATATCAATCGTTAGCTTCCAGCACCTTACGAGCCATTTCAGCTCGGAAATGAGTCAGATGGTCGCGGAGCTTATTATCAGTCACAGCCATGATCTCGACGGCGAGCAGTGCTGCGTTCTTGGCACCATCGATAGCGACGGTGGCCACAGGAATGCCGGATGGCATCTGAACCATTGAGAGTAGTGAGTCAAGGCCTTGTAGAGCAGCGGACTTGATAGGTACGGCAATAACAGGGAGAGTGGTAAATGCCGCTACGACACCGGCCAAGTGAGCCGCACCACCTGCAGCCGCGATAATTACGGCGAAATCACGTTCACGAGCTGACGATACCCATTCCTCCAGTGCGGTCGGAGTGCGATGCGCCGACAGCACTTTGACTTCATGTTCCACTCCAAAATCATTAAGCACCTCGGCTGCTGCATCCATGACCTTACGGTCAGAAGTTGAGCCCATTACAATACCTACTTTCATATATCTAATATTACCTGTTTATCATATTATGTCATCAACTACCAAGTAGTCCCGACTATCTATTAAGCCAAAAACTTAAAAAGTATAGCCGCCAATCATCATTATGACTGGCGGCCACACTCTTATATCGTCTTTCCACATTCATTCGCACACAGACTTACTTTCAGTATCTGACATCGCAAGCCACACGCGTGCATTCGTACTTGCGCACTCCTGACCACCGAAAGCATTTCAGAGATAGATGCGCTATCAGAGATGCTCCGTTTTAAACGTTGGCGGGATATGTTTCGGGGGTGCCTCATACTAACAGAATGTCGGTTACCTTTCGGTTATCAATATCCAATGCAAAGGTAACTAATTATTATGACACCACCAAACAATTTCCCATCGAGTTATCTAATATGAATGCAAACATCTCTTTTTCTACCGATTGTTGCAATTTCTCAGGATAATCTTCTCCAATTCCTTCAATTTCTATAATTTTGTACTTCATATTTCAGCCATTGCCTGTCGTACTGTGTAGATGCGTATGGGTGACGGGAGTTTGGGAGTTAGAAGAAAAATTATTTTGTAAATAATTGACTTTAAATTTGGTGGAGTCAATTTTTCTTTGTATCTTTGTGCTATAAAGTACTACAACAATTATGTATCTGAGCGTTACAAAGAGCAGTGATCCTCACTTTTATATCCTTCAAAGCTTTCGGAAAAAGGAAGGGGGGACCTCCTCTAAGAAATATATGGATTTAGGGACTGCCTCCTATATAATGGCTACATATGGATGTTCTGATGCCTATGCCTGGGCTGAGGCAAAACTCAAGGAGATCAATGACTCTCTCAAGGAAGAGAAGGCCTCAGTGATGGTATCCTATAATCCCAACAGGAAGATAGAGTCAGGCAAGTGGCGCGCCATGCACTGCGGTCATCTGGTATTATTGCCGCTTTACAACAAGCTGGGCATGGCAAAGTTCT
>CAMWUY010000107.1 GCA_947177615.1 uncultured Porphyromonadaceae bacterium | reverse complement strand
CGATAAAGCCTATTATTATAACTTATATTTACAACAAATATTGTACGGTGTGGATATGTAAGGTATAAAAATCAAATAACCGGTATATCGATAGTGGAGGAATGCCCCTTCTGCATCTGTTGTCCGGTCTCGAGGAGATAGGCCTTATAGAGTCCCGGAGCGACACGCGTGCCGGTCATATCGGTGGCGTCCCATCTATATTCCGTTCCCGTGAGTGGCGCACGCTTGATGATATTGCCATTAATGTCCATGAATATTATGTCAGCCTGTGTCATCACCGGTCCCCCGACTTCAATCGTAGCGCAGTCGCTGACCGCTCCCTCTATGAGACGTATAGCATATCTGGCCTGAGTGGGAGCATACGTGAAGGTAATCTCGCGTGTAGCAGTATTGCCGGCGACATCAGCGATCGTCAGAATAGCCGTATGAGTGCCTTCGGTGAGGTCGTTGAGCGGGATATCCTTGGACAAGGAGCGACCGCAGTCGCCGATTGCAGCCTCATGACGCGCTGCTGTATGGTTGATTTTCCCGTCAATTTTCAGAATGAAACTATCTGTGAGGGGCTGACGATTGTATGAGAGACCGAGGTCATCATGCGCGGCAACTCTAATTACATTGTCAGTCTCATCATATTCCAGCAGGTCAATGACCGGAGGTGTGACATCGCCATCCTGAGCGGTGACATCTCCCTTTTTCGTATATGTGGCGGAATTCATGGCGGCTGCAATCTGTCGTGTCTCAGGATTGTATGCGCATGAATGAAGTCGGCCGATACGTCCTGCATATTCGGTCATGACTGCAGGGACGAATATCTCGGCGGTAAATCTGCCGTTTTCGACAGTTGCGGATGTCATAGCGACCTGTGTGTCTGCATAATTAACCACCATCTCCTGTGTGTTGCCCTCTTTGGATGTACAGAGATCTTGTGAGGTCAGCTGAACGTAAGGCTCCATGAGGCGCAGGACAATCTCTCCATTGAAAGATGTGTCAATCTCCTTGTCACGACTGCTTTTGGCGATAAAGCCGGTGATGGTATTATACTCACCGGGTCGGACTTCGTACTTATTGCTGTCGAGGATAACCGGACGGGTGATCATCGGCATCTTGAGAGCCGGATCGCATAGCAATTGGTAGGCCAATTCATTATTGTATGATGACTTGGTCTTGGCGCGGGCGAAAATTTCACCAATGGTAGGAGTCTCGGTATACAGAGAGTGTTGTCCACCGACGGTAGTGCCGAACATACAGTTGACAAATGTCTGGAAGAGATCGTAATTCTGTCCGGACCAGGTCTCACGAGTAGCCAGCAATGTTCCGATAACACCGTAAGGTGTAGCGGTCACCAATGCCTCTCCGAGTCCCCTGACACCACGGTCGCAGTTGGAAAGCTCGCATCCGGCAAATCCCATGAAAGGATGGAATGAATTGCGCAACTTGTACACATCGTTGATGGTGAAGAAGTTGCCCTCACGTCCCAGAAGTCTTGGAGACCCATGTCCGAAGTATATGACATTGACAGATCCATCCTCAATGACATCAAACAGTTTGTCATGGGCAGGATCGTGTCCGTAAGCGTCAATGATCAGAGGGGTGATGATCGATGACCCGAGATCGATGGTGTTGATATCGTTGCCGATATTACGGGCCTGCATGTCGTGCGTATGATTGTCACCAATTCCTCCGATATTGAGGAACCGATTGGAAAAATAAGCAAAGTCATTGCGGGAGAGATAGGTCTCCAATTTCTTGACAAAAATTTCAGCCTCCGCCGGAAATCTGCATGGCAGGACTCCGACCCCGACGTGCATAGTACATTTTTCGAGAGCTGTATTGCCGATAAAATCGCTCATCATGCCGTAGAAATCGTTAGCGTTCTGTGCTCCACGCAGTTGGTTCATCGGATGTGATTGATAGGCGATAATATTCTCATCACGGTTTCTCTCGGTCCGGATCCCACGGAAGTCAGCGGCGAGAGGTCCGAGCAGGAGAAGATTTTTAACGGGATTGCTTGTCTCGAAGGCAGCTTTGACAAAGGCTCTGTATGCCATAGGGTCAGGTATACCCTGCGAAAATTCGTTATACACTTCCTCAGTAGAGGCTGTGACGACCTTGATGCCTTCATACTTTTGGTGCAGGTCAGCTATCTTATGCGCCTGCTCCTTGAGCGCCGGGATATGTATGATGAGCAGGTCGGCACCATCCGCTACCTGTCCGTGCAGATTTTGATTTTGCATAAATCCGGCGCTTGTGTCATATCCGGATATCTGTTTCTGAGTCTGCAGCGGGTCGAAGACCACCAGCTCCGGCATCTTATTGGTATTGGTGATATGCACCGTCTTGTCTGCTCCCCGCAGCTCCCCTTCCAGGACCACGGGTGCCCTTCTGTCGGTAATATTGAGTATGACCATCGAGCCGGCATTGTTGAATGTCGCAGCCCATGTGCGATTGCGCGGGATCGAAGGGAAACAGATATACTCCTGGTTGAGACGGTTGCCATAATTGTCGCGCAGGTTGGGAAGGTAGCGCGGATATGTGAGAGTCCAGTAGTCGAGATGTGCGATGTCTACATCATCCGAGGTGCGGAATTCAACAAAGAGAGTGGAATTCTCACCATTCATCCTGGTCTCGGCGTAATTGGGTTCCTGAGCTCTGAATTCAGTGCTGGCGTATGTCTTGGTATTGAAATCAGCGTAGGTATCACTATCCTTGACACCATACAGGAGTCGTCCGGAGACATCTCTGTCCAGATAGAAGTAACACTCCATGACACCTATCTGATTGGCGATGCATCCCGGAAGCGATAAGGGCCATTCTATCCGTGAAGTGTCACCGGCGAGCTTCTCACCGAAGAACAGCTGACCTGTATTGGAATTGTTATGTATGAGATCCACCTCATGATATACCATGCCATATCCTGTGGATGTGGTGCCGTTGGCCCCTTCGGCAGATATGTATGAGA
The DNA here is from genome assembly GCA_947177615.1 of uncultured Porphyromonadaceae bacterium. GTDB lineage: Bacteria > Bacteroidota > Bacteroidia > Bacteroidales > Muribaculaceae > Lepagella. The sequence continues at coordinate 4,353 of CAMWUY010000107.1, read as the reverse complement.
CAGACATGGTCATCGGCTCAGTATAGTCCGAGAGGAAGTAGAAACCGTAATTGGAATATACGTTCTTGGATTCACGTTGGAAGTATCCTCCGGGAGCCAATGACGACAACATACTGAACGAATGGGTGTCTACCCCCTCGGCATAGAAATAGATCTTATCATTCAGATGAAGTACGGCGATGGGCTCGATATCGTCAGTGAGACTTGGCACATCGTTGGAGTTGGTGAAGTCGGTATTGAGGATTGCTCCACCTCGACCATAGACTCCGACCTTCTCGGGATCGGGAAATCCCATGGCGCGGAGTGTCTGATATGAGATCTCGTGCACCCCGGATTCGAGTACGGACACTTTAACCCAGTTGCCATCGCTCATTACCGAGCGCGGGGCAAAGAAGCCCTTCGGGAGGGCGAATGATGAGATCGTCGCGAGACAGCAGGTCAGTATGGTAAGTAAATATTTCATAGACGGTTATTTTATCTTGGTGCGCAGCATATATTGATCATCCCGGTGTGGTATACGTGCGATAATTATGTCATTTTCAGTGAGCGGGAATGGCGTGTGAGCCGGGAAGATCAGTATGTCTCCGGTCTTGAGTGTATTCAGCTCAGAGACCCTTTCGATCGTGCGATTGATGACGGAGCAATCAATCGTTATCGGTGAGTCGTAATGAGTGAATTCATAATGAGGGATGTCGCAGTTGTCGGTATCATGGACTGTCCATCTGCCGGTAACGACCGCTGAGTCAAAACACAGCTCTGTGGCAGGTGGTGTCACACCATTTTCGAGCATCTGTGCCGCAGATGACGGCATGACGACAAGTGCCGGGGCATATTCAGTGTGGTACCGGTGTGCGAAACGCTCCTCGATACATTTTCCGAGTCTTGTTATCTTGACGGCAACGGCAGCATATCCCACCGCACCGTTATCGAAGTCAGGTACGAAAAGCGGCCGGTCGTTGATGAGTCCGACAGAGTCGGGGAGTACTGTCCATGCTTCGGATATATCAGTATCGAAAACGATGATAAATTTCATAACAATATGCCTTGATGTCAGGATAGATGCTGCCGGGTGAATGATAAGTATTATCAGTTGGCTTTAAGTCTGTTGTATATCAAAGCCAGATGAGCGTAGATTGAGGTGTTGGCCATGACGATATTTTCCGGAACCTTAACTCTGTAGGGTGTAAAATTCCAGATAGCCTTAAATCCCGCTTTAATGGCGGTATCAGCCACCTCCTGTGCTACATCAGGGGGGACGGTGATTATAGCTACAACCGGTTCAAAAGTCTCAAAGACCTTGTTGATCTCCGAAAGATCGGAGACGAGCACATCCTCAATACAGGAGCCGACAACCCTCGGATTGACATCAAATGCTCCTACAATCTGCAATCCGTAGTTGGCCAGTCCCTTATCTCTGATGAGCGCCTTGCCGAGACTGCCGGTGCCGAATATGCAGGCCTTGTGTGCCTGCTTGAAGCCCAAAAAGGCCGACAGCGCCTCCGCGAGTTCCGAGACGTTGTATCCGATCCTGGTCTTCCCCTTGATATTAAGGAATGATAGATCCTTGGCAATCTGTGAACTGTCGACATTGAGCGCCTTTGATATTCCGGTAGAAGAGATATGTTGTTCTCCCCGGGCCATCAGTGTCTCGATATATGCCAGATACCATGGGAGCCGTCTCAGGGTTGGTTCGGGCAGAATTATATGTTGAGTAGTGGTCAGTGACATGGTCATTTGAGAAATACATCACAAATTTACTGAAAAATCGGTAAAAAACGTAATCTCCGTTCGCTTAATTATCAAAGTGCGGTGACAGCAAGCTTGCGCGAAGCAGTGGTCGAGGTACCCTCCGGGGACTTGATTGTGGCGCGATAGAGGTAAATGCCACGCGGCACCCTGTTGCCTGTGAAGTCGCAGAGGTTCCAATAGACTTTGAGTGCCGATGCCATATCGGTGGCCACCTCCTCATCGCTCCTCCATACCGTGTGTCCGTTGAGGTCAAAGACCTCTATAGTACATTCGACCTTGGCCATCGGACGATCGGTGGAGAGCAGGAAATTGACATCTTCACGCGCCGGGCTTACATCAGTGCCGAGTGAATAGATTACCGGTTGTACAGCAGCTCCGACGTTAAATTTCAGAGACTTGTTGGTGGAATTGCCGGCATTGTCCCATACGGTAAGATAGAGCGTATGTTCCCCCGGTGTGAGAGTTGGGAGTTGATACGTCACCGAGCCCGCCGTCATATCATCCGGGTCAGAGGTGTAATATGTGTTGAGGTCGTCGAAATATGTATTTCTGTCGAGTCTCAGAGTGAGCTTATGACCTATACCCGCGTCAGAAATGTTTATTCCCGATGGGTCGGAGAAGGCTGCGAGTACGACCGGATTGGTGTGTACCAATGAACCCTCCTCAAAGTCAGGTCTGTTGAGAGCGAAGAGTGAGATGTCAGGACCCGTGGTGTCCTCGTCGGCATTTTCATCATAGCCGTAGACATAAAATCTGTCAAAAGCACCGTTCGCCTCCCTGCCGTCATCCGCACAGGCGTAGAATGTCATACGCGCCGGAGAATAGTTATTCTCAATCTCGACCGGCATCAGGAGTGTTGTCGACCATTTGCCGTCCTTGACGCGGCAACTGCCTGAATAGAGTTTGGTCTTACGGTCATTGTAGACCGATACGACACCCGACGAACCGTTGCCGTTGGTCTCAACAGGCATTTCCGCGTCGTGAACCTGAATATACATGATGCCCTGGAAGTCGGAGTTGAGCGATCCGTCCGGATTCAGTATGCGTCCGGAGATACCCGCTTTGCCACGGGCCGGAATGATCGGGAGTTCCTCGATATCATCGGTATCAGCGACAGACGTATTCATAATATTGTCGAGCACAACACGGTCCGAGGGTATGGGCAGAGGCATTGCCGGGTCGCCTATCAGTATGTATCTAAGCTTATTGTCATCAGTGAGATTGACCGCATTTTTACCTTCTATCATAAGGTCGCCGATACGTTTCTGCTCCGTGCGCTGTCGGTCAAACATCAGGTTATGAACAGCACTGTTGAGGTTGCCGTTCTGAGTTATATATACGGTACGATTGGGGCAGATAGTGGCAATAATACCGGCAGAGGGATAGAGCCACAGTTTTTCCGCACCTGAGCGATCCGTGTCATCCCAGCGTGCGAATTCACAGGTGGCGGCATAAAGGAATGGCAGACGTGAATTGCTGAAACTGTTGATATCTGTCCAGTTGAGCAGATCCTCGTGACCCCAGCCCTTGGGAGAGGCGTGGCCAATATAGTTGATGTAGGCGAGTCCTTCGTTCCACATCTTGAGCATCTTCTCCTTGGCCTCGGGATATTTATTGCCGGTGGGAGATGCCTCCATCTTGAATGTATCGAGATATAATCTCTCGTATAGGTATGAATTGCCGGTCTCATTATTATTCATCAAATCAAAGACCTTTTCCGCCTGTGTCAGATGCACGGCATTGTCCTGGTCGTCCGCGATGATCATAATGTTATTCCTCCAAGCTCCATACTCCGGTTTCTCTACGTAATCGATGATCTTGGATACCATGGCGTCCGCTTCGGCCGCAGAGACTACCGGTAACCGTCCGACAGCTACGTGTATGGGTTCGCGCCCGATAGAGAAGCCTCTGAGTGACGGGGTGTCGCTCAGCATGCCGATGAAATCCTCAGTGCTGTATGAAGTGGTCTGTGAGATACCACCCTCCGAGAGCCATGTCGGCACCAATTCCCAGTCGGCAGTCCTGGATGCTGTTTTGTGATCGTAAGTGGGGCGGGACATGATGAGGCAGTATCTGACCGGTTTCCGGCCGTCGGCAACGGCTCGGTCATACCACATCTTAAGTGCCTTGCGCATAGCACTCACGTCGGGTGTGCCTGATGAGAACTCGTTGTACAGCACATCAGGTGTGAGGACGTGGACTGTCATCCCGTCTCTGTCAGCATGAAAGTCGGCAAGTCGTTGTGCGGCCTCCATGTATGGTGCCGGTGAGACAATGAGCATATCGGGGCATTCCATGGAGTGAATGTCCTGATTGGCCACGGGCTGCGTTGATGAGATGGCATAGCCGGGTGTATTGCCGTTGAAGGCTATGAATTGACGATATCCGGTATTGGCGACAAATGTGGCGTCAGATCCGTTGATGGTGACATCAAGTTGCCGGATGTCAGCCGGATCCGTTACATCCCAGATTTTGACGTCCCGGGTGCAACCTGCAATCCGCATTGAGACCGGAGCCGCATGATTGGTCTTGAAATACAGCTGTCCGTCGGTAAGTTTCAGCTCCCGGTCATACTCCACTTCGATATAGTCAAGCCGAGCCATC
>CAMWUY010000106.1 GCA_947177615.1 uncultured Porphyromonadaceae bacterium | reverse complement strand
TGTGCTATTTAATTTTCTGTTGGCTATAATCATATATGCCGGTATAGTCTATGCTACAGGAGAGAAATATGTAAGATATCAGGATTCAAAGTTGGGTTTTGCCTATTCCGGAGAGGCCCATAAGGTCGGTTTTGTCGACGGGGATATCCCGCTGTTTGCCGATGGTGATGCAGTTGACTCGCCTGAAGATAATATAAAAGTGATGCAGGCTTCAAAAGTTGATGTTCTGCGTCATGGCAAGGATACCGTTTCGATCTCAATACCATCAGACTTTATGTTACGTCTGGACAATGAGGCCAAATCCGATACTGCCACAATTGCATTTATGACTTATCGAATACCGACCAAAGTCACACAGGTCATGCCGGGTGAGGGTGCGGATAAAGCCGGGATAAAGACCGGAGATGTCATAATCGGTGTGGACTCGATTTCAACACCAAGTCTTGATATGTTTCTGAGATCATTACAAAATCATGACAATAAGACAGTTGATATTACAGTAATACGAGCCAATGCAGATACAATTACCATACCGGTACATTTATCTGAATCAAGTAAAATGGGAATAGGGTTGGAGATAGATCCCTCTGCTTTTTACACTGCTCAGGAAAAACGTTATAGTCTTTTGGCATCAGTGCCGAGAGGTATTCAAATGGGCACTGATAGACTGACCTCATACGCGAAATCAATGAAATTGGTATTCACCAAGGAGGGCGCTAAGAGTGTCGGAGGTTTTGGTGCAATAGGATCTATCTTCCCTGAGAAATGGGATTGGATCGCTTTCTGGAATATTGCAGCTTTTCTGTCTGTTGCACTTGCATTTATGAATATATTGCCTATACCCGCTTTGGATGGTGGACATGTGTTGTTCTTGCTTTACGAGGTAATTTTCAGACGTAAGCCGAATGAGAAGTTTATGGAATATGCTCAGATGGCGGGAATGATATTGTTGATATTGCTCCTGATATACGCTAATGGTATGGATATATTACGGTTATTCAAGTAATGAAGGGATAACTGTATAACGTGAATTACTTCCTAAGGGATTAGAAAATAAATGATGAAAAATAGCATAAAAAAAATTGTATTACGACCCGGTAAGGAGGAATCTTTACTCCGTCGGCATCCGTGGGTATTCTCCGGTGCTGTAGGCTCATTGTCTGATGGTATAGAGGAAGGTGATTGGGTGACTGTCTATTCTCATGATGGGCGACTGATAGGCGTTGGTCATTATCAGATAGGCAGCATTGCAGTCCGGATACTGCAATTCGGAGTGGATCGTCCAGACGAAGACTTATTCTACTCACGGTTACAAAACGCTTTTAAACTCAGGCAATCATTAGGTCTGATACGTCCGGATAACAATTGTTACAGACTGGTGCATGGAGAAGGAGATTTTTTACCCGGGCTTGTAGTGGATATCTATGGTGATACAGCTGTAATGCAGGCACACTCACCGGGTATGCATTTTGAACGTAACAGAATAGCGGATGCATTAACACGCCTGCCCGAGGCAACCATCCGTAACGTGTATTATAAATCCGAAACTACCCTTCCCTATAAAGCTCAACTTGATCCCCATAATGAGTATCTGATAGGATCATTTGACGGCAATATCGCGTTGGAAAATGGATTGCAATTCAATATAGACTGGATGAAAGGTCAGAAGACCGGTTTTTTTGTGGATCAGCGAGAAAACAGGGCTTTATTGGAGAAGTATGCCAAAAATCGAAATGTGTTAAACATGTTTTGTTATACCGGTGGATTTTCCGTATACGCTATGAGAGGAGGAGCGAGCAGTGTCGATAGTGTTGACTCATCAGCAAAAGCGGCAGCACTGACAGATGCAAATATCGCCCTGAACTTCCCGGATGACAGCCGACATACTACTCACGCCGTAGATGCTTTCAAGTATTTGACAGAAATGCCTGAGGATAAATATGACTTGATAATACTTGATCCTCCTGCGTTCGCTAAGCATAGGACAGCGTTGAAGAACGGGTTGATAGGATATCGAAAATTAAATACCAAGGCAATTGAGAAGATACGTCCGGGAGGTATATTGTTTACCTTCTCATGTTCGCAAGTGGTAACACGAGAGGCATTCAGACTCGCAGTCTTCAGTGCTGCAGCCAAGACCGGAAGAAAGGTTAGAATCCTTCACCAGTTGACCCAGCCTGCAGACCATCCATTCGATATCGCTCATCCGGAAGGAGAATATCTGAAGGGACTGGTATTATATATTGAATAATGTAAACTCAAACTTAAATAATATATAACATGAAAAACTTACTTCCAGCAATGTTGTTGGTGCCGGCAATGTCCATGCAAGCAGTGGCAGCAGAAAATAAGGATTTTAATTATCATGTCGATAATTTTGCCGATATTGAAGTGCTCAGATATGAGGTGCCCGAATTTAATGCGTTGTCATTAAAGCAGAAAGAAATGATCTACTATCTGTCTCAGGCTGCTCAAGCCGGACGTGATATTATATGGGATCAGAACGGTAAATATAATCTACAGATAAGAAAACTCCTCGAAGAGATATATGAGCAATATTCGGGTGATAAAAACTCAGATGACTACAAGGCATTTGAAAAGTACTTGAAGCAGGTTTGGTTTGGCAACGGAATACATCATCACTATTCAACAGAAAAATTTATACCTGAATTTTCGCAGACGTTCTTTGAAACTCAGGTATCCGAGTTGCCCGATCAGAGTCTGCCACTGATTGAGGGACAAACACGAGAGGAGTTGATCGCAACGTTAATACCGGTCATCTTTGATCCGACAGTTATGTCCAAAAGAGTTAATCAAGATGGAACGCAAGACGTCGTTGCTACATCAGCCAACAATCTGTATGGCGATGGTGTGACTCAGGCAGAAGTGGAGAGTTATTATGATGCTCTTAAGAATCCATCAGATGAGACTCCGATATCTTATGGACTGAATGCCAAGATCATAAAGGAGAATGGAAAAATAAAAGAAGATGTATATCATCTGAACGGGTTATATGGTCCGGCTATCGGTAAAATCATATACTGGCTGGATAAAGCAAAAGGTGTGGCAGAGAATGATGCTCAGCGAGAATATATTACAAAGCTGATAGACTTCTACATTACAGGTGATTTGCGTCTTTTTGATGAATATTCTATATTGTGGGTAGATGATACAAAGTCTGACATTGATTTCGTAAATGGTTTTATAGAATCATACGGCGATCCCTTAGGAATGACCGGATCATGGGAGTCGTATGTCAATTTTAAGAATCATGAGGCGTCGGAGAGGACTGAGACCATTTCGGCAAATGCCCAATGGTTTGAAGACCACTCCCCTGTTGATCCAAAGTTTAAAAAGCCTGAGGTAAAAGGGATAACAGCAAAGGTAATCACAGCTGCGATGCTTGCCGGCGATGCCTATCCTTCAACTGCAATTGGCATAAACTTGCCGAATGCAAACTGGATTCGTGCCGCCCATGGATCTAAGTCTGTAACGCTTGAAAATATTACAGAGGCTTATGCAATGGCGTCAAAAGGGAATGGTTTTAATGAAGAATTTGTTATTGATCAGCCTACCATTGACTTGATGGACAACTGGCTGTATATAACCGATATGTTACATACTGATCTGCATGAGTGTCTCGGTCATGGTTCCGGACGTCTGTTGCCCGGAGTTGATCCTGATGCACTGAAAGAGAATGGATCTACTCTGGAGGAAGCGCGAGCGGATTTGTTTGCGTTGTATTATCTTGCTGATCCCAAGCTACAGGAAATCGGAGTGTTGACTGATCCAAATGCATATAAGGCTGAGTATTATAAATATATGCTTAATGGTCTGTTGACACAATTAAACCGTATCGAGCCCGGTAAGGATATAGAGGAAGCACACATGCGCAACCGTCAGCTTATAGCTAAGTGGGTACTTGATCATGGCAGAAAAGATAAGGTCGTAGAGCTTGTCAAGAAGAATGGGAAGACTTATGTCAAGATAAATGACTATAATAAGATGCGTATCTTATTGGGCGAATTGTTAGCTGAAATACAACGTATCAAGAGTGAAGGAGATTACAAGGCCGGTAATGATTTGGTACAGAAATATGCTGTGAAGGTTGATCCGAAGCTTCATAAGGAGGTATTGGAAAGGTATTCAACCCTTGACATTCCCCCGTACAGAGGATTTATCAATCCGGTGTATGTCGTGGCTACTGATGATAACGGTATGATTACTGATATAACACTTGATTATTCAGAGACTTATCCCGAACAAATGCTCAGATTAAGTCGCGACTTTACGACACTCGGTTATTGATATTGACCATGCATACACTAAATGATGAGATGCGTGATGCTATACGCCTGGTAAAGAGTGAATTTATGGTATATCGCAACGGAGTGGTTGCCGATATCCTCAGACAATCGGGTATGCCATATAAGGTAATTTTCGGATTGCAATTACCTCAGATTTCAGAAATAGCATCGCGTCTAAAATCGAAACTTCCATCATTGCAAATATCTGAACTGGCACGAGAACTATGGAATGACACAAACGTGCGGGAATCAAGATTGTTAGCCTGCAAATTGATGTCCTCAGAAAAGATGGAAAGTAAAACTGTTTTGAGAATGTGTCGAGAGGTGCAAACTCAGGAAGAGGCAGACTTCATAGTTTTCACACTATTGAAGGATAATCCGATGATAGGCACTGTCAGAGAGACATTGAGTGCAGAAGAAGGACAGAAAAGCACGTTGTATGTCATAAAGGCGATAGATAGATTTTTGCAATGATATAAAAGTAAATTTGACCAATATTGAAGGTCGGCCGGGAAACACTTGGTCGGCCTTTTTTATATAAAGTACGGTTTACAAAGTGTTGCCGAAATCGTTGCCATTTTGGTGGCGGTTTATGGCATTTTGTGGCACTCTGTGTCACCTTGTGTCACTATAACAGTAAATCTGACGTTACATAAAATTTGACAAAATTTTGAGGTGTAACTGTCTAAAATTAAGACGATAACGACTGAAAAATCAATCGTTATCGTCCGATTCCACTATAAACTATATCTAACTAAACTTACATTCATCAGCTATCCTCTCGGACCGCCTGATGATTAATATCGCTTTTTATACTTATCGAACGTATATAGAATGTATTTTGTTGTTTAAATTTCAATAGTTTAAACTTATTCAACAGTATTTAACACTCTACTCGAGATTAGAGTGTTGTGATATCTTCATGTGAAGTAGGGACTGAAATATTCACTTAATTCATTACCTCGTGTTGGTTTGCCATTTTTGGTAACTACACAGGTTATTGTAGCCTTGGCAATTATACTCCCGTCCTTTTTGAATATATCTTCTACGAAAATGAATTTTGGTCCCTGACGACCGACACTGAGACCGACAGTAAATGAATCTCCGCTTTTTAATGGACTGATGTATTCAATATCAATTTTTCGAACGACAGCATCAATGCCCTGTTCATGCATTTCTATAAATGGGAAACCGGCCTCACGACAGAATATGTGTCGGGCATGTTCCATATAGTGCAGATAGTTGGCATTGTTGACTATCTGCTCACAATCCAGTTCATAGTCCCGGACATCCATTTCAAGGATGAAACAATACTTTGTTCTTTGCTCACTTGGAATTATCATATATAATGTCTAAAAATTGATTAAGTTCTCCTACGTTCTCAAATGTAGAGGATGGTAATATTATCAGACCTCTGTCGTTCGGTGTTTCAACAGGTATTACGACCCCTGTTGTTGTTAAGTAATATGGTTTGAGATCTTTGATATAGAAATGCAGCTCCCTGAGAGTCTTCTTTATCTTCTTTTCGCATACGGTATCACAATCATCGTAATAGTCAATAATGTAATACGAAATGGTACAACCGGTCCGATCGGCCGAAACGGTATGAGGTATTGTGTTGAAAAAGACTCCTGCGGATAGGGTGTCGTTGATGTATATTATTGCCATTAGCAATGGTGTTAAAATGAATAATATCAATAATGAGATAATAATCCATCTAATGTCAATAACACATCCTATTACTATAGTCCCCATCCATAACAAGCTAATGCAAATGAGAGCATATTTGAACATCGGGCGTTGGCGCAATCTCATCAACAATAACTGAGTCAAGATAGTACTCTGTTTTATCGTAAATTCGCGAGTGGAAATGGCCATGCTGTCAATTATACTTCTGATAGGTTTACCTCAATGACTCAAACTTTATTTGTCCATTATCCCGCTTATGTGAAATAATACGGTATGTCTCGAGATTATGAGGTACAAGAGTTTGAAGATATCCGGTACCTTCCGGATTGGTAAGCTTTTCAACTTTAATATAATTATTGTCCTTCCCATTACGCATAGAGAAGACCTCTGCGCGTCTTTGTTTAGCTATATCACACAGTTCCGATCGTCCTTCACCTGAAAGCCCTCTCAATCCGTCAGCGACACCGGATGGATGACACCATACAGGTACAATCTCGGTACAAGGCGGATAACCAAGTCCCGTCCACATTATGTACTGATTGATTATATCTGCAGTTGAGTATTCATTATCGGTTGCGGGCACGATGCCCTCTATTACAATGGTAGCTGTTGATTTGTATCTCGGTATATAATCAATATCGATAAGCCATTGTTGCCCTGAATTGAGATCGTCACATTTATGAATGTCATGATAGAAACTACGTGATACGGTTTCGGTGAGAAATGCCGGAGTTAGATCATGATTGTCGATGTGAGGTTGAAGCAGGACTTGGGCATTCGCTTCTCTTATGTAGCCGTACCCCTCCCCCGGTCTGCCGGAATGTGAATAGTTGGTTCTTATGATAGTACCCCCGGGCGTGTCTGATGTATCATATCTCTTATATGAATGATTATTGGTTTCAAAAACGGCACCTTGACCGGAAGAATCTATTACGCCGAAATTGGCCTCGACTCCCATCGGTCGAGGCAGGGTATCAAGAAGATGTTGGAAGTCATTGATCGTACGGCAACTCTTAAGTGCCAATGTCATGACATACCCCTCTTTGTCCATCTTTTTGTCGGGTACATTGTCATCTTTTATATTATATGAGGCGGTATTCATTATCGCAAAACCGGCTTCATTCATACCGGTCCAGGCCTCTTCGAGATTGGTGTCCTGAGCATTAAATAAAGCTACGTATGCTAATGCACCATCATGGGCGGCAACATATTCGACTTTATTATCAGTATTGGATGTATCACGATGTTTCCACAACATCGGTCTGCCGGATGCGGAAGCCTCAGCACTAATCACGGCAGACGTGCAAGCATTAATATCTACAGTGCTGATACTGAATATAAAACTATGTATTGTAAAAACAATACCCCATATCTTATTATGTCTTAATCCCATGATGCAAAGATACTAAAAATCAATAACAAAATCGGTTACAT
>CAMWUY010000105.1 GCA_947177615.1 uncultured Porphyromonadaceae bacterium | reverse complement strand
GGGGATATCGACGCACTTATAATCGTCGGAGCACCTGTGAGGGTAGATAACAGTCTGTTCAATTGCGCTGTAGCTATCCGTAACGGTGAGATTCTCGCTACCGTTCCAAAAACTCATATCCCGAATTACAATGAGTTTTACGAGAAGAGATGGTTTGACACACCATACAAAGCAGGCACATCGCAAATCAATAATACTATTATTGAACATAAAGGGGTGAAGATCGGCATCGAAATATGCGAAGATCTATGGGTGCCTCAACCACCGTCGGGTCTGCTCGCTCAGTCGGGAGCAGATATAATCGCTAATCTCTCGGCGTCCAACGAGGTTTTGGGAAAGCATCGTTATCTCACCGACCTCATCCGACTGCAGTCTGCACGTTGTCGTTGCGGATATATCTATGCATCAGCCGGTACCGGTGAATCCTCTACCGACCTGGTATTCGCAGGCAATGCTATAATCGCTGAGGATGGGGTGATACTGAAGAGCTCTCCCCGCTTCCGGCGAGGTACCCTCTTTGTCATGGCAGACATCGACATTGAGAAATTGCGTAACGACCGCCGCAAATTCAATTCATTTACCGATGACAGAATTTATCATTCATTCAATGCAATGGCCATCACACTGTCTCAAGGGGGTATAAATGAGGAGAGACAGACGACAAGCATTCTCGACGGAGCTATCGATGCTGCTGAAGTTAATATCTACGGAACAGACTATCCGGAACTGCTGCGTCCGGTAAATAAACATCCGTTTGTACCGGCCGATAAAGCCCACAAGGATGAAAATTGCAGCGAAATCATTGAGATACAATGTCTGGGACTTCAACAACGACTTGAGGCCATACATTGCCAAAAGCTCGTGATCGGTATTTCAGGGGGACTGGACTCAACGTTAGCATTGCTCGTAGCCGTGCGGACGTTTGACAATATGGGTATCGATCGTCGTGGCATATACGGTATCACCATGCCGGGACTGGCAACCACTAACCGAACTCATAACAATGCATGGCAATTGATGGAGCAACTGGGTGTTACAGCCATTGAGATACCTATAGGATCGGCTGTGGCACAACACTTTGCTGACATAGATCATAATCCGGACAATCACGATGCCACTTACGAGAACAGTCAGGCGCGTGAGCGCACACAGATATTGATGGACTATGCCAACAAAGTGGGCGGGATAGTGCTCGGCACCGGCGATCTCTCGGAATTAGCCCTTGGCTGGGCAACATACAATGGTGACCACATGTCGATGTATAGTATAAATGCCTCTATTCCAAAGACACTGGTCAAACACCTCGTCGGATGGTTTGCCGAAGGTTCGGAGAATATAAGACTCAGAGAGATACTGACGGACATAATCGACACACCAATCAGTCCGGAACTGGTGCCTGCTGCCGAGGGTGACGATATAGCACAAAAGACAGAGGAACTGGTCGGTCCATACGAATTGCATGATTTCTTCCTGTACAACGTGCTTCGCAACGGGTATTCACCGCAGAAGATATATATGTTGGCATTAAAGGCCTTCAAGGATGACTACACGCCGGAGACAATACGTAAATGGATCATCAATTTTTATCACCGGTTCTTCAGCCAGCAGTTCAAACGCAGCTGTATGCCGGACGGTCCAAAGGTCGGCAGCGTATGCCTCTCCCCCCGTGGAGACTGGCGAATGCCGTCGGACGCATCATCCGGAATGTGGAAATCTAAGTTGCAATAACGATTTTTCATACAATCCTTATCCTCTATTGAGTAATTTTGACTATATTTGTTAGTCAAACAGGTATTGTGAAAATGGAAGAGGAAATTAAGAAAGCATTGGAGGTAATCCGCGCCGGAGGTATCATACTTTACCCCACAGATACGATATGGGGAATAGGGTGTGACGCCACTAATGCAGAAGCGATATCACGCATATTTGCTCTGAAACAACGTGCTGACTCAAAATCGATGTTGGCGCTTGTCTCTGACATCGCGATGCTGGAACGCTGGGTGAAGAATATCCCCGAGGCTGCAGAGATGCTGATCGAGGCGGCTGTCGATCCTCTGACCATAATTTATGACAATCCTACCGGTGTCGCAGACAACCTGAAGGCTGAGGATGGATCATTGGGTATACGTATCACCAACGATCGATTCTGCCAAAACCTGTGTAAACGGTTACGACGACCTCTGGTCTCTACAAGTGCAAATATCAGTGGCCAAAAGGCACCCTCCTCTTTCCGTGATATCTCGCCTGAAATACTTGCGGGCGTGGATTATATAGTCAATCTCAGACAGGATGAAAAGTGTGATAACATTCGTCCGAGCGGTATTATCAAGGTACGTGACAATGGCGTAATCAAGGTGATAAGATGATAGGCAATCTGGTGAGTATAAAGTTTCAGCGGCTGAAATATGTCGTTTCTGACCTGATATCGACGATGTTTGGCTTTGTCATATTCAATATCGTCAGATACTCAATACTCGGCATAAGTGGCTCGCAGATACCTTTGATAGACTACCTGTGCACTCCCATACTTGTTATCGAACAGATATTTGTACCCCTTATCGTACTCTGTGTATTCTGGTTGTCGGGATATTACAATCACCCCTTTGACAAGTCACGCCTTGACGAACTCTCCACGACAATACTCTCCTCGATATTCAATACGATATGGATATACCTTGCGCTGCTGATCAATGACCAGATATATGGCCATGCCAAGGGCTATGAATTGGTTATCGTACTCTTCCTGTGTCTCTTCACGTTCACCTATATATGCCGTCTGTTGATCACAATGCATGCCACCAAGCATTTTGCCGATATGCGGTGGGGATTTAATACGATCATGGTAGGTGACTCCGACAATGCAATGCGTACGGCTGATCGTCTGCTGAAATCACAAAAAAAATTGGGATACAACATCATCGCCCATATACCTATAGAGGGAGAAAAATCCTCAGCGCTCCCCCACACCACCATCGACAGAAAAAAACTGGAGAATATGTGCCGTTCCGGACATGTTGACCAGATAATACTTGATATGGAGTCACCGAGTGAGGACAAGCTGCTCAAGATGCTGTATACGCTGTTGCCGCTGAATGTACCTATACGGTTGGCTCCCACCTCGATATCTCTACTGAGCAATAAGATACGTCTTAATGACGTGTATGCGGAGCCATTCGTGGATATCACATCCCCGGCAGTTACGGAGTTTACCAAAAACCTTAAGCGTACGATAGATGTGACCGTATCTGCTTTGGCACTGTTGATGCTGATGCCGGTGATGGCCGTATTCGCTATTGCTGTCAAAAGGAGTTCGCCGGGACCGGTATTCTACTCTCAGGAGCGTGTCGGTATACATCAGAAAATCTTCAAGATATATAAGTTCAGAAGTATGCGTGAGGATGCCGAGTCCACAGGCCCGCAACTCAGCGATGATAATGATCCGCGTGTGACACCTATAGGTCATATCATGCGAAAATATCGTATTGACGAACTACCTCAATTCTGGAATATATTGAAGGGGGATATGTCGCTGGTCGGTCCGCGTCCGGAGCGTGAATATTACATCCGGCAATTGGTCGCGATCATCCCTTACTACACGCTGTTGCATCAGGTCCGTCCGGGACTCACATCGTGGGGTATGGTCAAATACGGATATGCGCGCACTGTGGACGAGATGGTCAAGCGCGCACAATTTGATATCATCTATTTATCGAATATGTCCATCTCGATGGATGTGAAGATAATGCTGCATACGATCAATACCGTTATCTCGGGTAAAGGAGTCTAAAGAAGGGAAATAATGGCATATAAGGAGACACATAATCGACTGACAGATGCGTGGATGCAGATAGTGCTATGGCGCGAACGCCATATCAAGGAGAGTACCTTTATGGTATTTCTGGCGCTCGTAGTGGGTATTGTCTGCGGACTTGCCGCACAGCTTCTTAAGACTCTGATACATCTCATTTCCGGGGCTCTTACCTCTCACCTGAGCGAGACGACCGCCAACTGGATCTATCTGGCGTATCCATTTATCGGTATTATAATCGTGACGATATTTATCAAATATGTGATTAAGGACAACATATCTCACGGTGTCACTCGTGTCCTGTACGCGATATCACAACGTAAATCACGTCTTAAGAAGAAGAATATGTATGCGTCGCTGGTGGCATCTTCGATCACGATCGGTTTCGGTGGTTCGGTCGGTGCCGAGGGTCCGATCGTATTCACGGGAGCGGCCATCGGCAGTAATATCGGACAAGCATTCCGAATGTCTCCAAAGATATTGATGATATTGGTAGGTTGTGGCGCGGCTGCGGGCATAGCCGGAATATTCCGTGCTCCGATAGCCGGCATGCTGTTCACCCTTGAGGTGTTGATGATCGACTTCACAGGCGCCACGGTAATGCCACTGCTCATCAGTTCTATCACGGGTGCAACGGTTGCATATATACTCGAGGGATACAATGCGGAGTTCTTCTTCTCTCAGAGTGAGCCCTTCTACACCAGTAAGATACCGTATACGATCCTGCTCGGCATAGTATGTGGTTTCGTGTCGCTCTACTTCACTCGTATGATGTTTGCAATGGAGGGACTGTTTGGCAAGATCAAGCATCCGTATCTCAAGATACCGGTGGGAGGATTTATTTTAGCTGCATTGATATTTCTCTTCCCTCCGTTGTACGGTGAGGGTTACGGGGCCATCAATAATCTGTTGGAGGGGAACAATGCCTCTATTGTAGATGGAACATTCTTCTATGTCGATAGAAATTCAATATGGTTTATCGCTATATATATCGGTGCAATTATCCTGACCAAGGTCTTTGCGACAAGTGCTACCAACGGCGCCGGAGGTGTTGGCGGCACATTCGCACCGTCGCTCTTCGTCGGCGCAATGACGGGATTTCTGTTTGCATATTGCCTCAATAATCTGGATCTGGGCATTGATGTTAGCAACAAAAACTTTGCACTGATGGGAATGGCCGGCGTGATGAGCGGTGTCATGCACGCTCCGCTGATGGCAATCTTCCTTACGGCCGAGATGACCGGCGGGTATAACCTCTTTCTCCCGCTGCTGATCGTCTCGACATTATCGTACATGACGATCAAGATATTCGAGCCATACAGTATATACTCGATGCGTCTGGCCAAGAAGGGTGAACTTATGACCAATGAGAAGGATCAGGCGGTATTGACTCTTATGAAGATAGATAATCTGATCGAAAAGGATTGTACTCCTGTCAAACCCGAAATGACACTGAAGGATATGGTGACTATAATATCTCAATCGAGCCGTAATATCTTCCCGGTCATAGATGATGATAATAACCTGAAAGGTATCGTGCTGCTCGATGACATAAGAAACATCATGTTCCGTTCGGACCTGTATCGCAAGATGACGGTCAGTCGGTTCATGTCTATGCCGCCTGCCAAGATAGAGATGCAGGACTCGATGGATAAGGTCATGAAAACCTTTGATAAAACCAATGCCTGGAACCTGCCGGTAGTCAATCATGGCAAGTATGTAGGCTTTGTATCCAAATCCAAGATATTTAATTCGTATCGTCGGGTATTGAGACACTATTCCGATGATTGATTGTTGATTATATGCTAAAAAGTGATCTTAAAATAGTATTCTTCGGCACACCTGAGTTTGCCGTAAGGAGTCTTGATGCTCTTGTGACGGGCGGATATAACGTATGTGCAGTAGTGACTATGCCTGACAAAATCGCGGGACGTGGTCATAAGCTGATACAGAGCGATGTAAAGCAGTATGCTCAGGAGCATAACCTGCCGGTGCTACAACCGGAGAAATTGAAGAGTCCTGACTTTGTCGAGGAATTGCGCGCTATTGATGCTGATCTATTTATTGTCATAGCGTTCCGTATGTTGCCGGAGATAGTGTGGCAAATGCCTCGTCTCGGCACCTTTAATCTGCATGCCTCCCTGCTACCTAAATATCGTGGTGCCGCCCCGATCAATCATGCTGTCATGAATGGTGAGAAGGTGACGGGTATCACTACCTTCTTTCTTAAACACGAGATCGATACTGGCGATATGATTATGCAACGCTCGATCGAAATAGGCGATGATGAGAATGTCGGCTCCGTCCACGATCGACTGATGGAGATAGGGGCTGAGGCGGTAACTCAGACGGTAGAGTCTATACTGGAAGGATCGTTACGGACAATTCCTCAACCGGAAGGGGACTTTACCCCCGCACCGAAAATATTTAAGGATACATGCCGTATAGACTGGTCCGCGACTGCGTCGCGGATACACAATCATGTTCGCGGATTATCACCATATCCTGCCGCCTGGACCCGAATGGTAAGTGACAATGGAGATGAGGCTGACCTTAAAATATATGAGACCTCTGTCAAAAATCTACCACCCCTACCAACCCTGAAGATCGGAGAAGTACTTATCGTGAAAGGTCATGTATATGTCGGAACCGGCGAGGGACCGATCGAAATCCTCTCACTCCAACCGGCAGGTAAGAAACGTATGGAGGCCAGGGCATTCACACTCGGCTACCATCCGGTGACGATGAAATAAGCCTCACTTCCAACTATATTCCAAAACCTATCTCTTTTGTTCATGCACAGACTGTTATGATCTCTGACGAAGACTATGAAATATATCCTCGAGTAGAATGTATTGCTGCGGATGAAAAGCCTGTTGCAACCACATCAAAACGTGTGGTCACTCTGTTGCTTGAAGTATTGCACGGGCATGGTGTCAAGGAGGCTATATGCTCACCCGGGTCACGCAATATCCCACTGCTGCTGGGGATTAACGCTTACCGCGGCATACACTATCAATGTATCACTGATGAACGCAGCGCTGCCTTTGTTGGGCTTGGTCTCGCGATATCTACCGGTAAGCCTGTCATGATAGTCTGTACATCAGGCACGGCATTGCTCAACTATGCCCCTGCCGCTGCTGAGGCATTTTATCAGGGTGTCCCCTTGATAATCGTGAGTGCTGACCGTCCGGAGGAGTGGATCGATCAGGATGATTCGCAGACCATCAAACAATACGGTGCTCTCAGCAATGTTGTCAAAAAAAGCTATGATATCAGTGATACGGACATCGATAGACCGGAGGGTGAATGGTATGCAGAGAGAATATTCAATGACGCAATGCTCCTTGCCAACTCGGGCAAAAAGGGTCCTGTACACATCAATATACGCTTGACTCCGCCATTGGAGCAAACTACTGCTCTCACTCCGCCCAAAGCACGAATCATATCCAATATTCCGGTGCTGACACAACCGGACAGAATGGTGATCAGGAAATTGGCTGAACTCGCCGTAGACAAGCGAGTGCTACTCATTGCCGGTTTTATGGCTCCGGACGCCAAAACTAACACTGCTGTCACCCGCTTCCGCCAACACTCAAACGTCGTGGTGATGGCGGAGACTATATCCAACCTGCATCTCCCTGCCGAAGATTACGCTATCGATACTTTGTTAAGAGGAGACAGACC
>CAMWUY010000104.1 GCA_947177615.1 uncultured Porphyromonadaceae bacterium | reverse complement strand
TATGACTAAAATCTGCGACCCTGGATTTAACATTTTTTGTGGAATGGGGTCTAAATCTTGACAAAGATAGTTATTTTTTTTATATTTGCCAATGAATTGATAAAAGTCTGACAGATGAGTGGATTTTGGCGTAAGACCTACGAAATGTATCGGGATGGCTTCCGAAATATGACTATCGGACGTTATCTTTGGGCTATCATTATCGTCAAGCTGCTGATAATGTTTTTAGTGCTCAGGATATTCTTCTTCCCGAACATACTGGAGCGCGATTACTCCACGGAGGCTGAACGCGCCGAGGCTGTCCGAGATGCTCTGACTACACCACAATAACCTGACTGCCATACTATCAGACTCAATCTATCAATCTCAATCAATACCGACTATATCTGATAAACTATACATACACGACTTATGGATAATTTGATTACTACCGTTGACTGGTCACGATGGCAGTTTGCCATGACAGCCATTTACCACTGGCTATTCGTACCATTGACACTGGGGCTATCTGTTATTGTAGCCATTATGGAGACTATCAGTTTCCGCAAGAAATCGGAGAAGTGGCTGCGCACCACCAAATTCTGGATGACTCTGTTAGCCATCAACTTCGCAATCGGTGTAGCCACCGGCATCATTCTCGAATTTGAATTTGGAACCAACTGGAGCAACTACTCCTGGTTTGTCGGTGATATATTTGGCGCGCCATTGGCCATCGAAGGTATATTGGCATTCTTTATGGAGGCGACCTTCGGTGCCGTGATGTTCTTCGGATGGGGAAAGGTCTCTGCAAGATTTCACCTCGCGTCTACATGGCTGACAGCAATCGGTGCATCCATCTCTGCATTATGGATACTCGTGGCCAACTCCTGGATGCAGTATCCCGTTGGTATGGAGTTTGATCCGGCACAGATGAGAAATGTTATGGACAATTTCTGGGCACTCTTCTCACCGGTCGCCATCAATAAATTCTTCCACGCCGTATTGAGCGGTTGGGCGCTTGCGGGTGCATTTGTCATCGCCGTGAGCTGCTACTTCCTGTGGAGAGGTTCCAATCGCGATTTTGCAATCCGTTCCATCAAGGTAGGTGCCTGGACCGGACTTGTCGGCCTGTTGCTTACCATGTATACAGGCGACGGCAGCGCTGTCGAAGTGACACGCACACAACCCATGAAACTCGCCGCGATGGAAGGTCTGTACGAGGGGCATGCACCTCAAAGCCTTGTCGCTGTCGGACTCGTCAATCCTGACAAGAAGTGGGATAACGATGAACCGGAGTATCTCTTTGACATATCACTCCCCTACGGTCTCTCAATATTGGCAAGACACGACTACACAGCTTTTGTCCCGGGTATCAAGGATATCATCGAGGGCGTGGATGTCAATGAAAACGGCGATACTATCTATACTGTAAGTTATCAGGAACGTATAGCTCGTGGCAAAGCCGCACAGGCTGCACTGCATAGCTATGGTGTCGCAATGCAGGATAATGATACGGCGGCCATGAAGAGTGCACTTGATGCACTTGAAGCAGACTATCCATATTTCGGATACGGTTACTTCAATAGCGTTGACGAGGCTATCCCGCCGGTTGCGCTTACATTCTATTCATTCCGCGTCATGGTCATATTGGGCAGCTTCTTCCTGCTCTTCTTCATTGTCTGCCTGATATGGGTTTATAAGAGTGAAAAGACATTTAATAAGGCTCGTTGGATGCAAATGGTCGCTATGATTGCCCTCCCGTTCATGTATATCTGTTCTCAGGCGGGATGGATCGTGGCCGAGGTCGGACGCCAACCATGGACCGTACAGGATCTGCTGCCGGTAGGTGCGGCTATCTCAGCGATACCGTCATCTTCCGTCATAGTGACATTCTGGATGTTTGCAGTCATATTCACCTTATTACTGATAGCCGAAGTCGGCATTATGATACATTGGGTCAAAAAGGGGGTTAATAATCCCGAGCTCAACTGAACAGAGCTATTGATTTACAATTAACACATTAAAAAACAATCGATCATGAACACAATAGAACCGAGCCAAACACTGCTGATGTTGCAGGACTACTGGTGGATCATCATATCATTATTGGGTGGCATATTAGTCTTCCTTCTCTTCGTGCAGGGAGGACAATCAATGCTGTTAAACAATCGCGGCACGGGAGCGACACAAATTATCCTGAAGGCAATGGGGCGTAAATGGGAATTGACGTTCACGACATTAGTCACATTTGGAGGTGCCCTGTTCGCGTCATTCCCACTATTCTATTCCACAAGTTTCGGAGGAGCCTTCTGGCTGTGGATACTTATCCTCTTCAGCTTTATCATACAGGCGGTCAGCTATGAGTATCGTGATAAGGCCGGCAACCTTTTCGGACGTCGCGGCTATGACATCTTCCTCTTTATCAATGGCAGTGTGGGTTGCATACTGTTAGGTGTCGCGGTTGCCATGTTCTTTTTTGGTGGACAGTTTACTGTCGAACGCCTCAATCTGGTCACCCCGGATGCTACGGTCATTTCCACATGGGCTCCTACACACGGTTTTGAGGCTATCTTCTGCTGGAAAAACCTGATTCTGGGAGTAGCGGTACTCTTCCTGGCGCGCACACTTGCCGGGCTTTATATTCTTAATGCCTCTACATTAAGCGATCAGCTGTTCCAATACTTCAAGAGCCGCTTGATCATAAATGCCGGAATTTTCCTGGTCTTCTTTCTGGCCTTTGTTGCAATCTTGCTGACCACTACAGGTTATACGGTCATGAGCGCGACCTCTTTGGGAACAATTGTCGAAGAAACGCCCTACAAGTATTTCCATAATCTTATAGGAAATCCGGCGACATTGGTATGTTTCCTCGTCGGAGTCGTACTGGTGTTGGTCGGTATAATTCGTACCATCTTATCCAAGCACTACACCGCAGGTATCTGGTGGTCAGGACTGGGTACGGTACTGACAGTCATGGCGCTCTTCTGGATGGCGGGCTTCAATGACACTCCATTCCTTCCCTCCACACTTGATCCCTCGAGCTCGTTGTCGATACGTAATGCCAGCTCCTCTGAATTTACATTGCAGACGATGAGCTATGTATCTATATTGATACCATTCGTATTAGGTTATATCTGGTATGTATGGAGATCGATAGATAAGAATAAGGTAACGGCTGACAAGGAGTGAGTGGATCCAATACCGGAAATTTATATTGCATCTGTATTTGACAAAAAAGAATAGAATATTGTAGATGAATATTTATTTTCAACTCTTTGCCACATTCTTTAAGATCGGAGCTTTCACATTCGGCGGTGGTTGGGCCATGATTTCTATTATAGAACGCGAGATCGTGGACAAACATCACTGGATAAAACGCGAGGACTTTCTCGATCTGTTGGCTATCGCTCAGTCCCTGCCGGGCATCCTTGCTGTCAATATTGCGACAGCGATCGGTGATAAGTTGAAGGGGATACGAGGGTCTGCGTGCGCAACCATTGGCTGCATACTCCCCTCCTTCCTGATCATCCTCACTATCGCCATATTTCTGACACCGGATATGATCAAGAACAATAAGGTCATCTCCTCCATCTTCATGGGGATACGGCCGGCTGTGGTCGCTTTGATAGTAGCACCGGTCATTACATCGGCCAAGGCTGCCAAGATCGGTTGGAAGACTGTATGGATACCCTTTATCGTCGCATTGATGATATCGATCAACATTGGCTTTATCTCCAATCCGATATTATACATCATACTCGGTGCATTGGGGGGATGGGCATTCTGGTATTTCTCTAACAAAGGTCTGAAAGGAGTCTCCAAATGAATATATATTGGCAACTGATCTGGGCATATATCAAGATTGGGATCTTCGGCTTTGGAGGGGGATATGCCATGCTTTCACTCGTTGAGCATTCGGTAGTGGATCCGGGCTGGATTTCTGAGACTATGTTTACGGATATTGTAGCAATATCCCAGATGACACCCGGTCCCATCGGGATCAATTCAGCTACGTATATCGGTTACGTTGCTCCGGGAGAGGTCAATCCTGAACTTGCCACTCCGATCTTCGGTATAATCGGCTCCGTCTTAGCAACCCTTGCTGTCATATTGCCAAGTTTCTTTCTGGTAATATATGCCTCCCACTTCATACGGAAACATAACGAAAGCGGCATTATCAAGGCGATCTTCTCGGGTTTGCGACCGGTCGTAGTAGGACTGATTGCTTCGGCGGCAATTCTGCTGATGAACAACGCCAACTTCAATCCAAACGGAGTAACATCTCAATTGATCATAAATATTACCATCTGCATAATAGCCTTCGCATTAGTATATTTCAAATTTCCTGTCAGAGGCAAAAGGATTAACATTCATCCCATACTTGTCATTATTCTGGCGGGCATCGCGGGCTATCTCATATACGGACTATGAACTATCAACAATCACTTGATTTCCTCTTCTCGCAGCTGCCGATGTTCTCACGCATCGGCGCCGCTGCTTATAAGCCCGGCCTGGACACCTCTATTGCCTTGGACAATTACTTTGGCAATCCACATCGTCAATACAAGACCATCCATATCGCGGGCACTAACGGTAAGGGATCGACATCACATATCCTGGCGGCTATGCTGCAAAGTGCCGGATATCGTGTCGGACTATATACTTCTCCGCATTTGGCTGATTTCCGCGAGAGGATAAGAGTCAACGGTGAGATGATACCGCGACAGGATGTCGTTGACTTCGTGGAGCGATGGCAAAGATGTCAATACGCCGGACATCCCTCCTTTTTTGAACTTACGATGATGATGGCCTTTGACTGGTTTGCCCGTCAAAAGGTGGATATCGCAGTTATTGAGGTTGGTATGGGAGGACGACTGGACTCTACAAATATCATTACCCCGATAGGATGCGTCATAACCAATATCTCTCCGGACCATACTCAATTCCTCGGAAACACATTGCCTGAAATTGCGACGGAAAAGGCGGGCATCATCAAAAACGGCATACCTGTTGTCATAGGTGAAGCAGAGGGGGATGTGCGACAGGTCTTTGAACTGAAAGCCTGTGAGGTCGACGCGCCAATAATATTTGCCGAAGATGAACATCTGCTCACATCATGCCATGAAAATGATAAGACAGGGGGCTGGGATTGCAGAGCTGCAGACTTTTCTTTCCATTGTGAATTGGCAGGTGACTATCAACGTAAAAATATCAATACAGTGTTATCGGCTGTCAAAATGTTACGCAACGTTGGCCTCATATTGCCTGATGAAGCAGTCGCTGAGGGATTTTCCAACGTATGCGGAATGACGGGACTTGCAGGTCGTTGGATGATTACGTCACAGACACCGCTCACTGTCTGTGATACGGGACATAACATCGCAGGTCTCTCAGAGACAATGCCACAGTTGCTTCGACTTCGGGATCGTAAGGGTGGGAAGGTTCGTATGGTAATAGGCTTTGTGTCTGATAAGGATGTCGAGCACATTAAACACTTGTTACCTCGTGATGCTGTCTATTATACGACGCAGGCCTCGGTACCACGGGCTATGGATGCAACAGAGTTGCACAGACTATTGACTGATGAAGGTCTCAACTCGTTGCTATGCGGTCCGGGTGTCGGACACGCTTATGACCGAGCCGTTGCCGAGAGTGATCAGGATGACGTAATATACGTAGGAGGCTCTACATTCATCGTCGCTGATTATCTGGCAGAGAAACAACCTCAATAACCAGACAATGACACAACACTGACACAACAATGACCCGACCCGGTCAGTCGCTATTTCACAATAGCGACATGATGGTAAGCTATAATTAAGGCCCAACTCAAAAAATCAGGTCTAAATAACAAGAGGATATCTGACCATTGGTCTTGATATCCTCTTGTTAATATATTGATACAACACTATAGTGATTGCCTCACTGTTTGTTGCAAAGAGTCAGGATTACTTCTTATCTCCATTATCTCTCTTATTGCGTGTTCTGTTCTTGGTATGACTGCTGTTCATGTCACTCTCCTCCTTGAGGTCTATCTCTTTGTTCTCACTGTCAATAACCTTATATTCGAGGTATGCGAGCGATTCATTGGCGATGACCTTGAAACTGCGTCCGAAACGTCTCCGCCATTTGCCATACAACGAGAACATACCTTTCTTGATATATGCCTCTACAAATGGATGAACATAAAGCGTAAATTTCTTAATCTGCAGGGAATTGGTCAGATAATCAAGTTTCTCTTCCAACTTATCGGTAAATAGGAGTGACGGTTGCACCTCACCCTTTCCAAAGCATGAAGGACATGTCTCATTGGTAGTGATATCAAGTACGGGACGCACACGCTGACGTGTTATCTGCATCAGACCGAACTTACTCAGAGGCAGTATATTATGACGAGCACGATCATTTTGCATTACACTCTTCATGTGTTCATAGAGAGTCTGTCTGTGCTCGGCCTTATTCATATCGATAAAGTCGATGACAATTATACCGCCCATATCTCTGAGTCTAAGCTGACGTGCGATCTCATCGGCTGCACGCAAATTGACCTCCAGTGCATTGGTCTCCTGATCGTTGGCTGCCTTACTGCGATTGCCTGAGTTAACGTCGATGACATGAAGTGCCTCGGTATGCTCGATTATAATATAAGCACCGGACTTGAAGGAGACGGTCTTGCCGAAACTGCTCTTGATCTGACGTGTGATGTTGAAGTTGTCAAAGATCGGAGTATCCTTAGTGTACAACTTGACGGCGTCCTTAGCCTCGGGCGAGATGATACTCACATAGTTAAGTATCTGTGTATAGGTCTCTGCCTCATTGACATAAATACTCTCGAAGTTTGGGCTGAACAAATCTCGTATTATACTTACCGCTCTGCTGTCCTCCTCATAAATGAGCGATGGCGGCGTGCTGCGTTGCATCTTGGCGATGGACTCCTCCCAACATTTTACTAAGGTGTTCATCTCGCTGTGCAACTCTGCTACCCGCTTGTTTTCAGCACTTGTACGCACGATAACGCCGAATCCTTTAGGCTTGATACTACCTATCAGTTGGCGCAATCTGATTTTTTCCTCTGCGGATTTTATCTTTTGTGAGATGGATATCTTATCCGAAAAAGGTATAAGCACCATAAATCTGCCGGTAAACGTAATCTCTGTCGTGAGACGGGGACCCTTGGATGAGATCGGTTCCTTTGCTATCTGCAACAGGAGTTCCATGCCGGGTTGTAACAGATCTGAAATAGCGCCGTTCTTGGGGATATCCGGTAATTTGGAAAACTTAGAGATATTTGGGACACGTTTTTTGTCAGCCAAAGCCTCCTCAATGTACTTATGATAAGTACTGAATTGTGCCCCGAGATCAAGATAATGAAGAAAAGCATCCTTTTCATAACCGACGTCTACAAAGGCTGCATTCAGACCGGGCATAAGCTTCTTGACCTTGGCATAATACAGGTCACCGACAGCGTATGCCTGATTGCGGCTCTCCTTTTGTAGCGATACGAGACGGGAGTCCTCGAGCAAAGCTATCGAGATTTCCTTCTCCTGAACGTCTACTACTAATTCGCTTTTCATCGTCAATATATAAGACCCCATTCCACAAAAAATGTTAAATCCAGGGTCGCAGATTTTAGTCATAT
>CAMWUY010000103.1 GCA_947177615.1 uncultured Porphyromonadaceae bacterium | reverse complement strand
ACATGCTTAAGAGGATGATACCCCCCTGGCTGACGATGTTTGTATCCACTCTGTAGATTATTTTTTTGATAATTATTTTGCTGTCTTGGCTGGTATCCGCCTTGCTGACGAGGTTGGTATCCGCCCTGCTGACGAGGCTGATAACCACTCTGGTGACGAGGCTGGTATCCACCCTGTCCATTGTTTTGGTAATTGTTTTGCTGTCGAGGTTGATATCCGCCCTGCTGACGAGGTTGGTATCCGCCTTGTTGGCGCTGTTGATAGCCGTTCTGTTGGCGCGGCTGATAACCACCCTGCTGATGCTGTTGGTATCCACCTTGTTGGCGTGGCTGATAGCCGTTGTCATTCTGACGGGTGTATGAAGTGCGAGGCTGATAGTTGCCTTCACGGCGCTGATAAGGCTGATAAACCGGGCGACGGAAACCGGTGTTGGTCTCGCCATTATCCTCTGTGGAAGCTGAGTTGTCAGCCGGTGTGTTTGGTCTATGGTACCGATATTCCGGTTCGTTAGTGTCTAAAGATGCAGTACTGATAGCTCCGATTCTGGGGCGTTTCGGTTTCTTTTCGGGTTCCATGTTTTTGATTAAAGATTTTGAAATTAGTGCAATCTCTGTCTCAGAGAAGCCATTCGATTAAATAGTGATATGATTAATAATCAGCAAAAATAATAAAAAAAATTATAATAATGGGTAAAATCCTCAAAATTCTCCGCGAAAGTTTCCGTCAAAGTTTCCAATATACAGATCTATCTACTGAGACGGATCTTAGTTTTGGTACAGAAATCTTTTGATGGAGCGTTTCGGGGTCTTTTCAAACTCATTCGGCATCAGAATGATTTTGGAAATCTGTTCGTAAGGCGCTACCAGCGTGTTGAGTTCCTTGCGTACATTCTCCATAGTGGCGTCGAGTTGGTTGCCGGAGATGCCGAGACGGTCAATCGCATCGTATTCCGGATAAACGAGGGCTACCAATTTGCCATCGCGCTCCACGACAAGGCTTTCGGCAACGAAAGGCATATTATTAAGTTTTGCCTCAATCTCCTCCGGGTAGATATTCTGTCCGGATGCAGACAGGATCATCGTCTTTGAGCGTCCGCGCAGGAACAGGGTGCCGTCAGCCGACCGGGTTCCCATATCACCCGTTTTGAGCCAGCCGTCATCAGTGAGCACCATCTCAGTCGCTGCAGTATTTTTGTAGTATCCCCGCATGACATTAGTTCCCCGGACACATATCTCTCCCGGGATATTTTCAGGGTCATCGGAGAGCACCATGCTCTCCATATTGGGAAGTGTGCGTCCCGACGAACCCGGGATAAATTCACGCCAAGGTGTGTATGAGATCAGCGGACCGCACTCGGTCATACCATATCCGACGGTAAATGGAAATTTAATCTTGTGCAGGAAGTTCTCCACCTCATGGTTGAGCGGTGCTCCGCCGACTATAACCTCCTCAAACTCTCCGCCGAAAGCATCAATAAGTTTTTTGCGTATTTTAGAATAAATGAAGGAGTCCAGCAGGGGAATTGCCAACGTCCAGCGCATGGCACCCCTGGAGATCATCGGTAGAATCTGATTTTTATATATCTTTTCAAGGATCAACGGCACGCAGATTACCAGGTTGGGTTTTACCTCGGCGAGTGCTTTAAGCAACACTCTGGGCGAGGGAGTCTTACACAGGAGGGTAATATGACTGCCGACAGCCAGAGGAGTCAGCATATCGAAAGCGCAGCCGTATGCGTGGGCGAGGGGAAGAAATGCCAATGCTCGTGATGAGCGGAAATGCAACTGACTCTCCATGCCGAAGCATACGTTACCGGCCAGATTTTCTCCCGTCAGCATAACGCCTTTGGAAAATCCGGTGGTGCCGGATGTGTAATTGATCTCCACCAGCTGGCTGTTATCGCGGTCGGCATAATGAACATCCGTGGCGGTATATCCGTTGCGGTATTTGTTTCTGAAACGTCGTTTCAGTAGTTTGATATCCTTGGTTATCTCAAGGTTTTCGCGCTCGAAGAGGAGCTTGCTGTTTTCGACCGACATGACTGCCTTGACTCTGAGGAGAGCATCGGGTTCGATATGTTCCCAGACGTGTTCGCTGACGAAGAGCAGATCAGCCTCCGAGTGGTTGACAATATGTGTGATATCAACCGGGTTGAAGTCTACGAGTATCGGGACGATCACGGCGCCATAGGTGACTACAGACATATATATCTTGACCCATCTCATGGAGTCCTTGCCACACAGCGCGACTTTATCGCCCGGTTTGAGTCCTATGGATTTGAACAGGGTGTGAGCAACGGCTATATCTGTCGCCATCTCACCGTAGGTCTGTGTCTTGCCTGTGGGATAATCGGTCAATGCCGGGAGATCCCAATTTTCAGCAAATGATCTCTCGTATATTTTAATGAAGTTGTCTATCTTAATCATCGTAACAGATATATAGTGGAAAAAATAATATGGTGGACAACGCAGTGTGCGTGTACACCATATTTATAACGTATACAGATGATTAATTGTTCTGACAATCAGTTGCGAAACGCGCGTGCGATCTCCTCGGCCGTCTGCTTCATGCGGGCAGGGTCGGGGTCAGCTATCTTGTTTTTGAAATCCATATCACCCTCTTGCTGCAATGGGATGAGGTGTATATGAGCGTGCGGCACTTCCAGGCCTATTACAGCCATTCCGACTTTGCGACATGGTACAGCCACCTTGATAGCCTCGGCTACATGTTTGGCAAACTGCATCATCGCACCGATCTGTTCATCGTCGATGTCGAAGATGTAGTCAGTCTCCTGTTTGGGTACGACGAGTGTGTGTCCCCAGTTTACCGGATTGATGTCCAGGAAAGCGAAGAACCGATCATTTTCCGCAACTTTATAGCATGGTATCTCTCCGGCAATGATTTTAGAGAATATAGTCATCAGATTTCAATTTTAATGATTTCGAAAGTCATTTTGCCTGCGGGAGCCTGCACCTCTACTTTGTCACCGACCTTACGACCGAGTAATGCTTGTGCGATAGGGGTGTTGGATGCGAGTTTCTTCTCGCGGAGGTTGGCTTCATTTTCGGTGACGATGGTATAAGTCATCTCCATACCGTTGGCTACATTCTTGATAGTGACCTTATTGAGCAGCTGTACCTCCTCGGTATTGAGTTTGCTGTCATCGATGATGCGAGCGGATGATACGAGTTCCTTGAGCTTGGCGATCTTCATCTCGAGCAGTCCCTGAGCCTCCTTGGCTGCATCATATTCGGCATTTTCCGAAAGGTCGCCCTTGTCGCGAGCCTCGGCGATAGCCATCTTAATGGCGGGGCGTTGAGCCTCGAGTTCAGCGAGCTCCTCCATCTTTTTATTATATCCGTCCTGTGTCAGATAGGTTGCCATAATCTTATAAAGGTGTTAATCCGGGGTATAGATCCGGAGAGTTTGTAATGATATTTATAAATTATAGGAGATTAAAAAAATAGGAGCTTTTCTCTAAAATCGATCTGATGTATATCCTCCGGATAATGTATCAGACAAATTCTTGAAAAAAGGCCCTTGCAAAGTTGCTTTAGTTGGCGATTTCTCCTCTTATTTTTATTTTGCAAAGTTAATCAATTTTTTTCATTTCACCAAATTTGCTTATCTTTGTTGTCGGAGAGGTAAAAGATATATCCTTGATATATCCTATCGACTCTAAAATGTAGAATAGCTCAAAATTTCAGATATGACTATCAACGAGACACAGGATGAGATAATTGCGGAGTTTTCCGATCTTAGTGATTGGATGGACAGGTATGCGTATATCATTGATATGGGCAATACGTTGCCGGAATATCCGGAGCAGGACAAGACTCCCGCGCATCTGATAGAGGGTTGTCAGAGCCGGGTATGGATATCGGCGGAGCGTGAGGATGATGGCAGGATCCGGTTTGCCGCAGACTCTGACGCTATGATAGTCAAGGGTATAATCACGTTGTTGCTGAAGGTCTTCAATGATCATACCCCACAGGAGATACTTGACGCAGACCTCTATTTCATAGACAAGATCGGTCTCTCCGAGCACCTGTCTCCGACGCGCAGCAACGGTCTTGTGGCGATGGTCAAACAGATACGCAACTATGCCCGTGCGTTCAAGGCGCTGGAGGCTAATTGATTAATCGGAAATATAATCCAATAAAATACTATACACTAACAAAACCTTTATTACATGTTTGCTAACCAACCCAAAGGTCTGATTCCCGCCGCATTGAGTAATATGGGCGAGCGTTTCGGCTACTACATTATGAATGCAGTGCTGGTGCTCTTCTTATGCTCCAAGTTCGGTCTTAAGGAGGAGTCTGCGACCATCATTTACTCCTGTTTCTATGCAGGTATCTATGTGTTGAGTCTGGTAGGCGGTTTGATAGCCGATAAGACTCAGAATTATAAGGGTACTATCATCACCGGTCTGATAATAATGACCTTAGGATATGTAGTGCTCTCCTTCCCGGTGTTTGCCACGGCTGATAATACTGCCTGGCTTCTGACAGTCACCTGTATAGCTCTCTTCCTGATAGCTTTCGGTAACGGCCTGTTCAAGGGCAATCTGCAAGCTATCGTCGGTCAGCTGTATGACAATCCCCGGTATTCGGCTCAGCGTGACTCGGGTTTCCAGATTTTCTATGTGTTTATCAATATCGGTGGTCTTGTGGCTCCGTTTGTGGCACCAATGTTGCGCTCATGGTGGCTTGAGGCTCACAATCTGATATACAATGCGGATCTGCCGGCCCTTTGTCATCAGTATCTGAGCGTGACTGACAATATGAATACCCAGAATATCGACAACCTGTATGCATTGGCATCTCAGGTAGGTGGTCAGATCTCGTCAATGAGTTCAGCCGCCGAGGTCAGCGCATTCTGCAGCGAGTATCTCAAGATATTCAATGAGGGTATTCATTATAGTTTCATAGCGTCAGTGGCAGCAATGCTTATCTCACTCGGCATCTTCCTGTGGACAAAGAAAGGTCTGCCGTCGCCCGCCAAGAAGGAGGCTGTTGCGACTGTCAAATATACTGCTGAGGAGAAGGCTGCCATGGCTACAGAGATACGTCAGCGTATGGTTGCTCTCTTTGCAGTGCTCGGTATAGCCATCTTCTTCTGGTTCTCATTCCATCAGAACGGCACGTCACTCTCCCTGTTTGCCCGAGACTTTGTCAAGACAGACTCCATAGCTCCCGAGATATGGCAGGCTCTCAACCCCTTCTTCGTTATCATTCTGACTCCGGTCATCATGTGGTATTTCGCTGCGTTGGCCCGCAAAGGTAAGGTTATCTCGACACCTCGCAAGATCGCTATCGGTATGGGTCTTGCTGCTATCGCATATCTCTTCCTGACCATCTTCAGCGCATGCATGCACTATCCTTCAGGCGAGGAGTTCCGTGCATTGGCAACCGGCGTCCGCGAGTCGATGAAGACCGGTACGTGGGTTATGATATTGTTGTACTTCTACCTGACTGTAGCCGAGTAGATTATCTCTCCGTTAGGTCTGTCATTTGTCTCAAAAGTAGCTCCCAAACATCTTCAGGGTCTGTGTCAGGGCTTATGGCTTGGTGCGACAGCTGTCGGCAATCTGTTGTTGTGGATCGGTCCATTAATCTACAACGCATGTCCGATCTGGCAAGCATGGGTGATATTCGCCTCAGTATGTGTGATCTCGATGGGTGCCATGTTCGGTATGGTGCGCTGGCTGGAGCGCGTCACCGAATAAGTGACTGCGCGAGACTGCAATATTTTTTCTGATTGTATAAAAAGTGAGACTGAACTCAGTCTCACTTTTTATATATTGAAGCGAGATTCCATAAACATAAGAAACTCTTTCACGCATTTCAGCCATGCTCATAATATTTTAGTGTCTATGGTGTGTGAGCCTCTCTGATATTGAATCTGTAGTTCTAATCCGGCATTTCCTTTTTCTGCCAATATTGGCACTTTTTGGAAATGCCGGTCGCAGTGATTTGGTTAACCTTATTTCTGATCTAAAGTTCAAGGCTGCGGGGATTGAGCAGAAAATCAAATAAACCTAACACCAATATTCCATTAGTTGTCTGCCACGGCAAGATGTAGTCCCTGACAATGATTATCTTTTTAAAGTCATCATTGATGTTACTGAGCGAGTTGCTTTCCTGCCGCAGTTTGTCATCATCCGGAATGGTGAGTGCAGATTGTATATAGTATCGTTTAAAGCCCATATTAGCGACGAAATCGACCTCAAATTTTTTTCTGATCCATTGGTTGTTTACATCTTTACCTTTATATTCAACTACTCCTACATCGACAGAAAAGCCTCTGATACGCAATTCATTATAAATAATATTTTCCATGAGATGAGATTCTTCCTGCTGCCTGAAATGCAGGATGGCATTTCTCACTCCTGTATCAGTCACGTATAGCTTAAATAGCGAATTGACATATTTTCTTCCCTTAACATCATAGCGTTGCGCCTTTTCAATCAGAAAAGCATCCATGAGATATTCGAGATAGTTGCGTATAGTGTGAGGCGACAAATCGCTGTTTTCAAGGCTTTTAAATGTATTTGACAGTTTTGACGGGTTGCATGGCGCGCCGATCGTCGAGGCAACAATCTCTACCAATTCATCAAATTCCCTTGCTTTCGAGATTCGTTGGCGCTCGAGAAGGTCTTTGAGATACACTGTCGAATATAGGTTCTGCAAATATTGTATTTTCTTTTGATGTGAGTCCAACGTCACCACATGTGGCAGTCCGCCGAAAGTGAAATAATTGCGCCAGGCCTCTGATTTATCGCCACCGACAGCTGAATAATATTCTGAAAATGAAAGAGGATAAATATGTATGACGTCACCACGTCCGCGAAATTCAGTTGCGATATCCGAGGAAAGGAATTTTGAATTGCTCCCGGTAACATACACATCAACGTTGTCAACATTCAGATAGCTGTTGAGTGCTTCGTGAAAATTGGCAACATACTGCACTTCATCGAGTAACACATAGTAATTGTCTCTGTCTTTTATCTGCTCGTCAATATATGCGACCAATGTCTCCGGATGCCTTAATGAGGCACGCCTGATATCTTCCAGATCAATCTTTATGATGTGGTTCTCTTTAATACCTTGACTCCGGAGATGTTCAGCAAATATGCGAAACAATAGATAGGACTTACCGCACCTGCGGAGTCCTGTAATGATTTTAATTAAACCATTGTTTTGACTTTCAATCAGTTGGTTGAGGTAAATCGGGCGGTTGATAATCATTTTCATTTCCATTTTTTTGCCAATATTGGCACTTTTGGGAAATGCAAAGATAATAAAGTCACTGGTAAAAACAAGAATTGCATTTCCTTTTTTTGCCAATATTGGCACTTTTTGGAAGTGTCAATCTAAAATAGGATGTTTCTGCAAATATTATACGAAGATTCAATATCCGAGTGTTCCGGAATTTATTGATGAAAAAGATAGAAAAAAGGCAGAAACGATAGTTGTTAAAGCAATAATTGCCGGAATAACCGATTCTAAATTTTCTGAATTTAAAAATTACCGAGTAGTAAATGAAAGTGATGAAAATGAAGATGTATGTAATACTTCAAATATATTACTAACTAATAGTTGCAATACTACGTATTCCGGGCGAAACCCGTTCACCTTTTCCGGTGATATCCGTTCACTCAG
>CAMWUY010000102.1 GCA_947177615.1 uncultured Porphyromonadaceae bacterium | reverse complement strand
TTTTTTAATGATACGGCGACCACCGAGATCTACACCCTAGAGTTGGTCGGCAGCGGCAGATGTGTATAATATACAGTATTACAGCTATACCAACAATGTCGAGAAGATTGTCAACGAACTTAGCCGGCAGATAGAAGCCGAAGTTGTTGAAATAGAACCGGCGGAGAAAGGTCTTGACTATGCCGCCAACAACTACGCAATAGGAAGTGCCCAGATCGGTG
This sequence comes from uncultured Porphyromonadaceae bacterium, assembly GCA_947177615.1. Taxonomy (GTDB): domain Bacteria; phylum Bacteroidota; class Bacteroidia; order Bacteroidales; family Muribaculaceae; genus Lepagella. Next base: position 7,522 of record CAMWUY010000102.1, on the reverse strand, counting down.
CCATAAAGAATAACCCGGACGACAGTTCCTCCTATCCCGCAATCGATCCGGTGAATGTAAATATTGATCAATACGACACTATAATCATAGCTGCCCCCCTGTGGTGGAGTCAGATGGCAGCTCCTCTTCAAACCTATCTTTTTCACTATGGCAAGGATATGGCAGGAAAAAACATCGGACTGATTGTATCGAGTGCAAGCAGTGGCATAAGCGGAGTAGAAGCGGATGCCAAACGTCTTATTCCCGATGGTCATTTCTTGAAACCCAGTCTCTGGATTCGCAGTTCTCAGACTTCAGAGGCTTCATCCATGCTTGAGAACTGGCTGAATGAGATTAACTTTGGGGATCTGACAACCGGAATAAACCGCGTAAGCAAAGATGGCGCAACCGATTTCACAGTCTATACATTGTCTGGTAAGCAGCTCATATCTGCATCTAAATCCATTGATAACCTGCAAACCGGAATCTACATTATCAATGGAAATAAAACCTGCATAACACGATAATTCCCATTTCATATTCTTACATTATTAACTGCACCCCAAAAGTTATACACAAAACTTTTGGGGTGCAGTTCAATTTTGACATAGCCTCCTTGTTGTACGGTCATTCTATACGGACGGATGTAATGCCGCTTCGGGCGGTTATGAATGGATAATACTGACTTTGGGCTGTCGCTGTGCCGGAGACATACTCTCCGTCGCGATCGGCTGTAATCTCATAACTCAACACATGTACACCCTTGGGCAGATGATAGATATATATATTGGCGTATGAGTTGCGCTGCTCACGTACTGACCACACTCCATCCTGACTCTGATATTGAGTCAACTGCTCACGCGGCTCCATCCATGCACCACGCTCATCGCGTATCTGCAGATAATCCAGATCACGATCAGTAGTCACTGTCAATGTAACCAGTACCCTGTCACCCTTCTTAAATCTGTCACTCCTTGCACCGACTGATTGTTTAATGTTATCGGTCGTCACGGGATAAAGGGCCTTCTCTATGCGTATCTGTTCCATAGAACGGGGTTTAATTTCCTTGATCGAAGCTACATAACTTGATATTATACCACCCCATGCCGGTGTCCCGCCGGGACGACTTATCTCGATAATCTTACCCGACACTTTACCCGGATCAAGATCAATAACCATCGAACCGGGCATACCGGCATAATCGGACAGATCAAGTTCCTCACCATCAATGGTAATACGCGCCCTGTTGGCAAGTATCTCCTCCGAACGATTGCCGGTCGAGAGAATTGCCTGTGCTATTATTACAACTTTTGCCGTACTAAGAGTCATATACCAGTCCTGCGATTGCCGGGAGAGAAGGAGATACTGTCTCAATGCGGGTATATCCTTATCATTGGGATTGAGCATATTGAATGCCATCAGCCCTATTGCTGTCGACATAACCGGAGAGGTGCGGGAGAGACTACCCGTCGCACCGTCAAACCACTCCCCTTTCCGCGTTGATGAGGATGCGAACTGACGCACAGACTCCATAATATTTGATGCCGTATTTTTATCACCTGCATTGTACAACATCATGGCTGACAGACACTTCATCGAGATATCATATTTCTTCCAATCTGCCTTAATCTGCTCCATCACCCTCTGCTTAACCTTGGATATGATATCTGACTCAGGTATAACAAAGCGGTCTCTGACATAGAAATATTCCACATCCGAGAAACTAACATGATACTTCAGTCCTTTACGCTTAGCCTCATTCCATTCCCGCTCTATCTCTTTATCATAATAAGACACTCCTGCCTTTATCATGGAGTCTGCACCGTCTACCATATCATCTGTCGAGATCATAGCCGCAAACCGCCATAATACCTCCTTGGTCATAAAGCGTGATGATGGCATTCCGGCACACCAGCTCCAGCCACCGTCCGAAGCCTGCAAGGCACCAAGTCGTTGTATTAGACCGGATATTACGCGCTTGACATCAGTCTCATCCGTCAAACGCGCTATGTTTCTCATACGGGCGGTCTCAGCCTCGGCATTATTGACCCATGGTGTGTTATTGAGTTCATTAAGTTTGAGCGATTGATTGAGCGCAAGAGGAGAGGTAAGGGCAACAGAGTCCGCTGACGCCACAATACGTTTCAACATTGAGGTCATCACCGGGTTACGTCTCAGCACACCGGCTCCGACACTATTGGAGTAGACAGCATCAGCCAATATAATCGCAGATTCTCCTTCCGGATCGAGAAGAGTATTAAGCGACATAAGTGTGTACCACGCCGGATTGTCACAATACTCCAACGTCACCGACGCACGTTTGTCCAGCTTTGGAATTTCATATCGCATAGAAGTCTGAGACTCATTGAGATACCAGGTCTCGGCGTCATATACCGGTTGAGAAGATGGTAAAATCGGAATGATACCCTGTTCCCCATCCGAACCCTTATCCGAACGAACGCGGGCTCTTACCGCAATTGACTCTATATTGTCAGGAACGTTAATCTCAATTCCTACTACATTTGAACCGGACGGAGGTGTTGTTACGGCATCGAAAGTTCGAGTTTGAAGTATCTCTCCGGTTTGAGGATTAAATATCTCGATTGATGCTGTAAGCTCAGCCGTCTCATCGGAGTTATTGAAGATCATTGCCTCGATAACGGATTTATCTCCCGTGCGGAGGAAACGGGGCATATTGGTCTGTATCATAACCGGTTTGGAGGCTATAACACTTTTCACCAACCGCGCACCGGACATATTCTCCTTATCATACCCGATAAGCTGTAACTGCCACTCTGTGTTAAAATCCGGTACCTCAAAGGATAAAGTGATGTCTCCTGACTCGTCGGCCGACAAAAGAGGCCGGAAGAATGCAATCGGGCACTCGATATCGCGCAGAGAGGTATCTTCATTTACCGACGCTGATCCGTTTTCGGATTCCTCGACTGATTCAGCCTTCATAGCGATGGAATTCTCCATAAGCGGTGCCGCATAATCCGATTCATACATATCAGCACCATCCGAGTCATACAAAATGCCACTATCCTCTGAGTCCATCATTTTATTCATCTTCGCTACACTACCGGAGGTTGCAGATGATTTATACATACGGGTTCCACGTATTCTCATAAATTGATGCATACCATACTCACTGTAAAGCTGCCCGTCATAGAAGTTCCACTGTGGATATGTAAACCGGGATAGTCTACCGGTCCGGGAGGCCTGTTGCCAGGTGACATTCATACTGTTCGTACCTGATTGAGCCGATGATATAGAACAAGCGTAATTATAGGTTCGGCTCGATAAGGGTTCAAACCTCCAGCTGAACGGTGTGATATCATTCAGAGCCTTATTAGTCATAACAGCTACGGCCGATGCATAGGACACCGGTGTCCCATCTGCCTCGAGTCTGAAGACCCAATTCTCGGATGATGTCGGTGAAATATGATCTCTAAATGTCTCGGTATAAATCTTATACTTGACATTTTCGACGGCCGGACGGACTTCGACCCAGACATTTTCCGTTTTCAGCCCGTACACTCCGTAAAAGTACACACGTATGCGCTCACCGGGACCCGGAGCCTCTATATTCACATTCTTCATACAGGCATCGACAGGAATAATCTGCAGTCTGTCGTCGATAGACGTTTGGTTGTCAGTAGCGTTGCTCTTTACCACCATCATGTAGATATATCCATCCTTATATGCATTGCCTACCGGTATCTTCACGCTATTCTGCCCCGGCTCGGCATAAATGAACTGCCGAGGAGTCCATACAGGCGCCGGAGATGGTGCTATCCTATCGGTATTACGCCAGATAATCGTATTGACTGTAAGCGTGTCAGCCGGCAGAGCATCACTGCCATTCTGAGTCAGAGCGTTGCTATTGTTCCGAGTCAGAGCGTTGCAATCGTTCTGAGGTTGAGACGTGATGAATGTCAATTTATATTGACCGGACGGGAGGAGCGAAGTGTCAATCTTAAGGCCTGACGTTTCAGACTCACCCTCAATCAAGGTCTCTGAGCCGAAGATCCCCTCTATGCAATATTTGTACGGGCGTTGCACGACATTACCGAGCGCATCCGTAACCTGGACAGGAATAGTCAGTTCCTTCATCTCGGGAGTGATCTCTATTCGACTGTCAAGGTTGCATTGCATGGAGTAATGTTCACCGAGAGAGAATGAAACCTTATTAGACGAACGTGTCTCTCCGGCAAGTGAGGTCGCGGTGGCTACCGCTGTGAAAATTCCGAAACGTTTAGAAATATTCTTAAGATTATCCTGTCCGATAGTAACCTCAAAATTACCATCCGCATCTGTTTTACCTTGCAGTGAGAACACCTCATCAGAATTGCCTCTGAAGAAAAAATCCCAAGTCTTAAATTCGATCTCGACAGTTACTTCACAATCCGGAAGGGGAAGTCCGGTATAGCTTGAAACATTCCCTTTAAGTCTGATCTTATCCTCAGAGAGACTCTTTTCATCGATTACCGGACGTTCAAGTTCAACACGTAGAGTCGGAGCCTTATATTCAGCGACCTGTACAGAAGATTGTCCATACCAATTTGACCCGGACTGATCACAGGCTCTCAGTAAGAATGTACCGGTCATACCATCCTTTGGTATGGCCAATGAGACTACAGCCCGACCTGACATATCGGTCGTTACCTCACATTGGTCTACTTCTTCCCCGTTACTGTCAAAAAGTTTGACAACCAATGGCCGGCAACATTTAGCTGTCACATTGTTTTTCACACATTCCGACAGAATAACAACAGCCTTCACACTGTCACCGGGATGATAGATTGCCAGATCAGTAAGCACTGCAGCTGATAGATCCTCGGATACACCCCTGTAAGAATTTCGATAATTATATACATCAAACCATATCCGGTTATCATCCTTAACTGCTCGGATTTTGTAACGTATCCCATTTTCCGGCAGCTGTACGATACCCATTTTATCAGAAGTGGCTCGTGTCAGCAACTTATTGTTATCATATCCGTCATATACCAGCACCTTTGCACCCCGGATCGGTTGACCATTGCGTCCTGATACTATGGAGATATAATTGCTCTTATTATCATCCAATCGTAAATATGTGAGTTCGCTGACATTGATCGTAACAAAGTCCGTATGTTCACCGCGTATTGTTTCCAATGTTTCACCATCTGCTGCGACCAGAGCATAATATCCTGCGGGGACACCATCAAAAGAGACTTTACCATAGACAATGAAGGGTATGGGATTATCACATTCTACGGTGTATATCCTGGTGATCACACCATATCTCTTCACATCTTTCATTTTCATTCTTCTTTCATAAGTCAAGGTTTCATCATAATAGGTATCCGGCACCTTGACCAGAAGCAGATTGAACCTTGTGCATGACGTCGATATCCAACTCACCTCGAATTCATCACCGGGGAGGACCTGATCCGGAGCGGTAATACTCACATCGCTTGCCGCAATTGATGAGGATATATATTCGAGAGCCTCATATCCGACCCTATTTTTATCCTTATTACCCTCCATCTGACGCATCGCGTCACAAACAAGGATATAAAATTTCTGCTTTTCCGCCTTGGTCATTTTCGAAAAATAGGAGATGTACAAATGACTCAATGCAGAAGAGTATGCCGGAGTGTTGGCATAATCATCAATAATCTTTTGACTCAGACACGGGGCATCACAAGCCGGAGCATTCGACAACTGACATATGCGTGCTAACAGAAGTGCTCCGTCTCTGACATCTGACGATTGGGCGGCACGCATAGTGTCAAACTTCACAAGTTTGCCAAACAATTCGTAAATATCTATCTTCTTATGGATATTTGGATTACTATCAGCAAGTTCCATTATGTTATAGACGATAAAGTCGAAGATCGAGAGACCTTTACATTCTTTACCGTTATCAAATTCTATCAATGGTTCGATGGATGCCAGCGGTTCCCAGGCAGCGACATTATCGTGCTCGAGAGCTCTCTTGCATGCCTCTACAATGCGCAGACTAAATTGATCGCCACTCCACTCCTTTGGATTATCAGATATCTCATCAAGGGGTAGTTTACGCTGATTGTAATTATACCTGTTATTCCCGTATACGTTGCTCAGGAAATTAGCCTCAAGCAGATAAGCTACCTCCTTATATGGAGAGCGCAATTCATCGGGCAATTTATGCAACATTTCATATATCCCGACGATAGAATCAGAGGTTATGGAATTGCGTGCGATTGTCAATTGCACAGCAGCTTGCAAGGCCGCTGACGGTGCATCATTACGCAGTGCGATTTCGAGTGCCTGACCGGCATTTGCACATACGTCAGCCGGTTTTGCAAAATCGGGCTTTGACAATAGGGTCTGTAATGTCTGAATGTTTTTCTCTTTGGTATCGGTGGCCATAGAATAAGTTGGTATTATTGATAGGATAAACAATAGAGTGAGAGAGATCATCGTCTCCCCCACTCTATATATCCTTAAGTTATCTAATGTAAACATAAGACAGATAAATTATTTTTTAGCAGGCTTAGACTTACTTGCATCCTTGTGACGTTTCCCCTTATATCGCATTTGTTGCATCTTGTGTCTGAACTTATCCTCGGCAGCCTTCATCTTATATATCTGCCGTTTTGTCAGGATCTTTTCAAACTTCTTATCATACTCCTTATTAAGTGCAACATCCTTATCGCGGAGAGCATCGAGTTTTTTGCTCGCCTCCTCATAATCTTTATCGTCAGCGTTCTTATTCTTGTCGAGTGAGTTTTGGACAGTTCTCATCTCATCAAATATAGCCTTCTTCTTCTCCGACATTTCATTGTAGAGGTCAAAGAATTTTTGCTCTTGATCCTTGGACAGGTCCATCTCCTGTGACAGGAATTTAAGTTTGAACTCCTGTATCTCTTTCCACATTTTGGGATCCGGACCCTTACGGCATTGAGCCGAAACAGCAGCACTTCCTGCCACCATAAGCAATAAGAGAAGTAAATATTTTTTCATCATTATATTACGTTTCGCTGATAAATATCTCCTTTATATATTATTACACATCGCCATCTGAACCATCAGATTGCATCACATATTCAAAATCGGACTGAAAATCCTCTATATTATCATACAACTCACACATCTCAGCCTGCAGTGAATAATTAAGGTTGCTATCATCAGCACTTTCCACCTCCACGACATAATCGCCGGTAACATTATCATTCATTGCCAGAACGACCTCCTGAGGCACATCTGCGTCAGTATGGTTATAACGCGTCGAGACATCTGAGAAAATCTTCATCATGCACCATATACCACAGAACATAGCCGCAAGATAAACATACGGCCTTATCCGCTGCCATCGAGTCATTTCGGGCACACGAGGTTTCTCCGGATATTCAGGCAAATGATAACTTAATTGTTCGTAGAAGTCATCAAAATAACCATCGGGAGTCTTAAATCCCGTATTCCGTCCGAACTTCTGTCGCAACTTGTCTTCCTCTTTCATACCAATATCCTTTCAAAAATCCTAATTCTGTATCCTATATCTCCACAAATG
>CAMWUY010000101.1 GCA_947177615.1 uncultured Porphyromonadaceae bacterium | reverse complement strand
TGCCGTCAGCCCCGATGGTTATAAAGGATGATCCGACTCTGATGTTTACCAACGCCGGAATGAATCAATTTAAGGATATCATACTCGGTAATCGTCCGGCTACCTCCAAGCGTGTGGCTGACAGTCAGAAATGTCTGCGAGTGTCCGGCAAGCACAATGACCTGGAGGAGGTCGGTCACGATACTTACCATCATACGATGTTTGAAATGTTGGGCAACTGGTCATTCGGTGATTATTTTAAGAAAGAAGCTATAGACTGGGCCTGGGAATATCTGGTTGACGTGTTGCATCTGCCGGAGGATAGACTGTATGCAACAGTATTTGAGGGGTATGCCCCCGAAGGGCTGGAGCGCGACAACGAGGCGGCGGCCATCTGGGAAAAACATCTTCCGTCCAATCATATAATCAACGGTAATCGCCATGACAACTTTTGGGAGATGGGAGATACCGGTCCGTGCGGACCATGTTCGGAGATTCACATAGATCTCCGTTCGGATGAGGAACGTGCGGAGGTAGACGGCGCGTTGTTGGTAAATAAAGATAATCCGCAGGTTATCGAGATCTGGAATCTTGTGTTCATGCAATATAACCGCAAGGCAGACGGCACTCTCGAACCACTTCCTGAGCGTGTGATAGATACCGGTATGGGTTTTGAGCGTCTGTGTATGGCGCTGCAAGGCAAGAAGTCCAATTACGATACGGATGTCTTCACACCCTATATCAGCAAGATAGAGGAGTTGACAGGGCTGAAATACGGAGCAGACGAGTCAGTGGATGTAGCCATGCGCGTGGTCAGTGATCACCTGCGCACCATTGCATTCTCTATAGCCGACTCTCAACTCCCCTCCAATGCAAAAGCCGGATATGTCATACGTCGTATATTGCGCCGGGCTGTCAGATATGCCTATACCTTCCTCAATCAAAAGGAGACGTTTATGTATAAGCTTGTCGATACTCTGGTAGGGCAGATGGGAGAGGCATATCCGGAGCTTGCAGCTCAATCAGACCTTATTAAGCGTGTCATCAAGGAAGAGGAGGAGTCATTCCTTCGTACCCTCGATAACGGAATACGCCTGCTGGACGGCAAAATTCAGGAACTCAAGGCCTCGGGCAATAAGCAGCTGTCAGGTAAAGATGCCTTTATCCTTTATGATACCTTCGGCTTTCCACTTGATCTGACAGAATTGATACTGCGTGAGAATGATATGACTCTTGATGCAAAGGGATTTGACGAGGAGATGCAGAAGCAGAAGGCCCGTGCGCGCAATGCCGCTGCGACAGAAGCCGGAGACTGGGTGCACGTCAATGACGGTGAACAAGAGTTCGTAGGATATGATGAGACAGAGTCTGAAGCTAAAATATTACGTTATCGTCTGGTAAAGCAGAAGGGTAAGGAGTATTATCAGATACTGCTCAGCCGAACACCATTTTATGCAGAGATGGGTGGTCAGGTCGGTGACCGCGGAACAATGACCGACAGCAATGGGAATGTGATTGAAATCTTTGACACAAAGCGTGAGAATAATATAGGAGTCCATCTGACGAATAAGTTGCCCGAAAATCCTTCTGATACATTTGTAGTGGCGATTGACAAGGAGGGCCGTGCCGCCACATCCGCCAATCACTCGGCCACACACCTCATTCACGAAGCCTTGAGAGAGTTATTGGGTACTCATGTCGAACAAAAGGGTTCATTCGTCACCCCCAATTCATTGAGATTTGACTTCTCGCATTTCCAGAAAGTTACACCTGAGGAATTAAGAGAGGTGGAACATATTGTCAATGAACGTATCCGTAAGGCCCTGCCTCTTGAGGAGCGGAGAGATTGTCCTATCGATGAGGCCCGTAATCTTGGTGCTATGGCACTGTTCGGTGAGAAATATGGTGATAAGGTGCGTGTCGTCAAATTCGGAGAGAGTATCGAGTTGTGCGGCGGTACCCATGTGGCCAATACCGGCAATATAGGTATGGTGCGTATCATCAGCGAGAGCTCAATTGCAGCCGGTGTAAGACGTATCGAGGCTGTCACCGGCAGCGGGGTGGAGAAAATGCTGGATGACATGCAGGATAATATGCAGAGACTTGCCAACCTGCTTGGCGGACATTCAGATGTGCTCGCCTCAGTGGAAAAGGCACTGAAGGAGAATGCCAGCCTCAAGGAACAGATCGATGATTTCATGGCTGAAAGAGTCAAAATCATGACAAATGAGATATTGAGTGAGGCTCGGGAGGTCAATGGTGTCAAAGTGGCATATCTGAGAGGTATACGTATGCCGGATGTTGTCAAGTCAATAGCCTTTGAGATTAGAAAGAAAGCAACCGAACCCACAGCTTTTGTCGCTGCGACTGTCAGCCCGGATGGCAAACCTCTGTTGACGGTTGCCCTGACAGATGATTTGGTCAAGCAGGGTTGTAATGCTTCACAGGCGGTGCGCGAGGCAGCCAAGCTTATCAAGGGCGGTGGAGGCGGTCAGCCATTTTTCGCTCAGGCCGGAGGAAAGGATGCCGACGCCCTGTCGGCTGCAGGTGATAAGCTTATAGAACTTTTGCACCTCGCGTAATAAAAATTTGTATTTTATATTACAACAGTCATCATTCAGATGTCACTAAGATAGATTTCTGAATGATGACTGTTTGTTTTTACCATCCGGTTACGAGGGCGAGGTGGATTTTTTATAAAAAGGGGTCTTATTGAGGAATAGAGTCAGAGTATAATGTCGTATCGTTAATATCCGGTCAGATATAATAAAAAAAGGTCGGCTCTTTCAAGCCGACCAAAGCGAACCATTAAATGCAATAAAATGTATACGTTAATTGTCTAAATATTTATTTGTTTGTGATATAGACGAATGTAATAACTATCGTTACCGAATGATTGTATTAACCTTTCTTTTTTGGGGCTTTCGGATTTATCAGGATAAACCGAAAGATAGGGATGATTGAGCAGGCAGATTATCTGTAGTCACCGAGCTCTGCGCGGAGTTTCTTGCGAGCGAAGAAGATGCGGCTCTTGATAGTGCCGAGCGGGAGACTGAGTTTATCAGCGATCTCGTGATATTTATAACCCGCTACATACATATTGAACGGAATACGATATTCATCAGAGAAAGCGTTGACTGCCTCGGAAATTTCTCGAACAGCATAAGATCCTTCGGGAGTGTTAAGACCTGAGTCCTGAGAAATGTTAAGGAGGTAAAGGTCTTCAGTCTTGTCGACAACAGTAGCCTGACGCACTGACTGGCGATAATTGTTGATAAAGATGTTGCGCATGATGGTGAAGATCCATCCTTTGAAGTTGACATTATCAACATATTTATCCTCGTTGTCAAGAGCCTTTAGTGTTGTATCCTGGAGCAGATCTTCAGCCTCTTCACGACTGGAGGTCAGCTGGTATGCAAAGTTGAGAAGATTGGCCTGAAGGCCGACAAGACGTTGTTCGAAAGATTGTTTAGTTTTCATTGTTATTGCTTTTTCTTGGTTCTGTATTAATAACAATGACTATTTTAAATTGTTTCGGAAATATTGATTAAATTTGTAAAAAAAATGAGAGATCGATATTGTTTTGTTGCTAACCAAATGATAATGAGCTCGATCTGTCATTGTAATTTTTTTCATAAAATGAAGTTTGAAGATCTGTTTGAGAGTGAAGATCTGCTGGATGCTCTCTGGGATATGCACTTTGATGAATGTACACCGATACAGGAACAGGCTATACCCGTGATTTTAAATGGTAATGATCTGTTGGCGTGTGCTCAGACGGGTACGGGTAAGACGGCTGCATATTTGCTGCCGGTCATAGATATGATATGTAGCGGTGACTATCCGCAGGATAGGGTGAATTGTGTTGTTATGGCACCGACGCGTGAGCTGGCTCAACAGATCGACAGGCAGATGCAGGGTTTTGCCTATTTCATGCCTATATCATCTCTCCCTATATACGGCGGTACGGACGGTATCACATACGAGCAGCAACGCAAGGGACTTAAAATGGGAGCTGATGTCGTCATCGCTACCCCCGGTCGTCTCAAAGCTCATATTCAGATGGGGTCGGTGGATCTCTCTGAAGTATCGTTTCTGATACTGGATGAGGCCGACAGAATGCTCGATATGGGCTTTTATGACGATATTATGAGTATTGTGTCTCACATGTCCGGGCGGAGACAGACATTGCTCTTCTCTGCTACGATGCCTGCCAAGATACAGCAACTTGCCAATACAATACTCAACAATCCGGCAGAGATCAAACTCGCTGTCTCCAAACCGGCGGAAAAGATACTGCAACAGGTATATTATTGTATGGAGTCGCAGAAGGAGCAACTCCTGAGTAAAATATTGGAGGGGGAGGAGCCGCATCGTGTCATAGTCTTTGTCGGTTCCAAGCAAAAGGTCAAGGAGTTGTCCCGACGTGTCAAGCTGCCGGGAGTGCGAATAGGGGAGATGCATTCCGACCTGGAGCAATCATCGCGTGAGCAAATGATGCTGGATTTTAAGAGCGGACGTATCAATGTGCTGTTCGCGACAGATATAGTGGCGAGAGGTATAGATATTGATGATATAGAGATGGTCATCAATTATGACGTGCCTCATGAAGCTGAAGACTATGTTCATCGCGTGGGTCGAACGGCAAGGGCCAATCGAGATGGAAAGGCAGTAACACTTGTAAGTGAGAAGGAGGTGCGCCGAATGCGAGGTATAGAGCGCGTACTCGGCAATAAAATCAAGAGAGCGGCAAATCCCTTGGGAGAGCCACAAATCCCTCCGGTCAAATCAGGAAAACCCAAACAGCGACGCAGGCATAATAAGAAGCCTTCGAATAATGAGGGGAAGAAACGTTATAATAATAGTAAAGATATGGAGAAGAAACGTGATTTAAAGTAGGGCACGCTCCAGGACATCTTCAATCTTCTCTACGTATGTGAATTTAAGTCCCTTGAGATATCTGTCGTTGATCTCCTCTATATCCTTTCTATTATCTTTTGAGAGTATAATCTCCTTGATGCCGGCGCGCTTTGCCGCAATAATCTTCTCTTTGATACCACCGACCGGCAGTACTTTGCCCCGGAGTGTAATCTCGCCTGTCATGGCCAGATGACTGCGTACCTTTCTGCCCGTTAGAGCAGAAGCGACAGATGTGACCATAGTGATGCCGGCTGAGGGACCATCCTTGGGGATTGCGCCTTCTGGGACATGGATATGCACATTTTTATTCTCAAAATCTTCAGGTTGCAGTCCGATGATGTCATGGTGGGCTTTGAGATATTGTACGGCGATAGTGGCCGACTCTTTCATTACATCTCCCAGATTGCCTGTCAGTTGCAGTTTGTCGTTACCTTTTGTCACCGATGATTCGATGAAAAGTATCTCACCGCCTGCCGAAGTCCATGCCAGTCCGGTGACAACCCCCGCATAGTCGTTATTCTCATACATGTCGGGATTAAACTCCTCCTTGCCCAACAGTTCCGATACCGTGTCACGGTCTATGACAGTCGGAAATTCCCGGTCCGAGACTTTAAGCCGGGCTATCTTGCGCAGCAGTTTGGCAATGACTTTTTCGAGTTTTCTGACGCCGGACTCTCTGGTATAATAGTCTATTATATAAATCAATGCCGGACGTTGAAATTCTACCTCCTTATCTTTAAATCCGTGTTCCTTAAGCAATTTGGGGATAAGGTGATTTTTGGCTATCTCAACCTTTTCGGCCGTGATATAACCGCTCAGAGAGATAATCTCCATACGGTCCAGAAGCGGCGCGGAGATTGTGGAGAGTGTGTTGGCAGTCGCGATAAAGAGGATATGACTCAGATCATAGTCTGTATCCAGATAGTTATCGTGGAATGTATTGTTTTGTTCCGGATCCAATACCTCCAGGAGCGCACTGGATGGATCTCCCTTGAAGTCGGTGCCAATCTTGTCTATCTCATCGAGTACAATGACCGGATTGTTTGTCTTACACTTTTCGAGAGCTGTGATGATTCGACCCGGCATAGCACCGATGTATGTGCGTCGATGCCCACGGATTTCCGCCTCATCGTGCATACCTCCGAAGGATATACGCTGATATTCGCGTCCCATTGCGTCAGCGATAGAACGTCCAAGTGAGGTCTTGCCAACCCCCGGGGGGCCAACGAGACATAAAATGGGGGCGTGGATGTCGTTGCGGAGCTTGATGACGGCCATCTGTTCGAGAATTCTCTCCTTGACCTTCTCAAGACCGAAATGGTCGCGGTTCAGGACCTTTTCGACTGTATCCAACGTGAAATTGTCATCCGAGTATCTATTCCAGGGGAGTGAGAGAAATCTATCGAGATAGCTGTATTGTATGCTGTAATCGGGAGAAGTGATATTGTAACGTGTCAGTTTGTTAAGCTCGCGTTTGAAGTGAGCCCGGATCTCATCACTCCATTCAAATGTATCTGCACGTTTCTGCAAATCTTCTACGTCGGAGTCGAGACCTTGTCCCAACTCCTGCTGCATCTGCCGGATTTGCGCCTGCAGAAAGTTCTCACGCTGCTGCTCTGTGAGGTCGGCTTTGGTCTGTTCCTCAATATTGCTGACAATCTCTGAGAGCTGTATTGTGACATCGAGATGATGCAGAACCGTCATTATCAACTCCTTGAAAGTTGGAATTTCGAGTAATGTCTGTTTGAGGGCATCAGAAAGCGGCATCTGATTGATCACGGTATCAACGGCCATGACGGGAGAGAGCGACTGTTGTAACATTTCGAGGATCTGATCCTTCTGAGGATGATGTTTTACCGTCAACAAGCGTGTAAATCGTTCAATGACGAGGTTGATGGCCGATGCTATGGTCATATCATCATCCTTGCCCATCTCGTATGGCAGTAATTCAATCCTGGCCCGATATTCCTGATTCTTCTTTTTGCTGAAACGATGCACCACGGCTCGTTCCATAACCTCGGTAAAGGCATGTCGCTGTCCGTCGGGTCCCATGATCTGGTGCATGATACGAGCGACTACTCCTACACGCTTCATCTCCGAAGCCTGAGGTATCTCATAGTTTTCGGGAGTATATGTAAGAAATACAAACTGATTATGCTCTATTGCCTTGGATACGATCCCGGTATTGATATCACCGTGTACCACAATGGCTGAGCCGGTCTGTGGGAACGGGGGACAATCAGCTAAAGATACGACCGGGAGATTGTCAAGAGGGAGATCAATATCATCCTCCCGTTGACTTTCTCCTATTTGTCTCATGATGACTACCGGTTTGTCGTTGACCAATTGAGTCTCTTCGTTAGATTTATCTTTCATATACTTTATTCGTCGTTTAGAGTACAAAGGTAGTCAAAAATTAGGTTTTTTGCCATACATAGTCTATATTTGTATTAGCAATTTGAGGGTATGGGAAGAGACAAAATCAGGAAACCGTTTAGATTCAAGCGTTTTAGTGTTAATCACAACAGGAGCAGTATGCCGGTAGGCGTAGACGGCGTATTGATAGGGGCTTGGGCCGGAAGCTGTGACACGACAGGGGAGGTATTGTCGCCCCGGCGTATACTGGATGTCGGTTGCGGTTGCGGACTGATCGCACTGATGTGTGCCCAGCGATTTGAAGATGCGCTTATTGATGCTATAGATATAGATGATGCATCGGTGCTGGAGGCCTTTGATAATATATCAATGTCGATATTTTGTGACCGGGTATCAGTCACGCTTGACGATGTCTGTGACTATGCAAAGCGTCATGCCGGTATGTATGATCTGATAGTGTCCAATCCGCCATATTTTGCAGCCGGTGTGCTTGAGCCGTCTACACGTCGTGAGCGTGCCCGACATCAGGGTACACTCTCGCCGGTTTCACTAATGAATATGTCTGCCGTTATGCTTTCTGACGCAGGACGGTTGGCTATGATAGTG
>CAMWUY010000100.1 GCA_947177615.1 uncultured Porphyromonadaceae bacterium | reverse complement strand
ATTCATAACAGTATGTAAAATTAATATATTAGATGAATTACCATTACTTTTTAAGGGACTCATTAAATATTAGCCCACAATGTTGGTCCGTATCCCGATCCAAACAATCTGTTCTTTCCATCATTTAATGCTTTTACAACAAATTGTTGAGCAAGAATTACAGATTCGGATAGAGTATGTTGCATGGAGAGATAAGACGCCAGAGCAGTGGAATAGACGCACCCGGTACCATGTGTATTCTCAGTCATGACACGTGGACTGTCACACGACATAATCTCTTCTTTATTCCCCTTCTCATCAATCCTGTAGAGAATGTCAGTACAACAGTTTTTACTCTCTCCATGTCCTCCTTTAATTATCATGTATTTTGACCGAATATTATTGAGGGCTGAGATCTCCTTTAGATTCGGTGTTACAATATATGAGATAGAGGTTAGATCCTCCATAAGTTTTAAGTGTAATGGTTGATCATTGCTGAAGATCGCCTCTCCATAGGTAGGTGCTAAAATGGGGTCATATACTATTCTGATTTTTGAATGAAATGGAGTCAGAGATTTAATAACAGTATCGATAATTTGAGTATTTGGAAGCATACCGATTTTAATAACATCGGGAATAAAGTCCTCAAATATTGCATCGAGCTGGGATTTTACTATGTTGTTATCCAGTGGGTGTATTGAATGGACGCCCTTGGAGTTTTGCGAAGTAATACATGTCACCACAGTCGCGCAGTATACATTTAGATTGCATGCCGTTCGAATATCAGCTTGTATTCCTGCACCTGCGATGCTGTCACTCCCACCTATAGAGATAATCTTATGCATCTTAATCTATCGTAATAATACCGAGACTGTAATCTTATTCTGAAAAAATTGAATGGGTTATAGGTCTGCAATTATATTGTGATGCCATAGATTCGCCATAAGCACCGGCCGAAAATATAGCAATAACATCTCCCCGAGATGTTACAGGTAATTTAATATCCCTTCCAAACACATCCGAAGATTCGCAGATTGGTCCTACAATATCATATACTTCCTGTTCTGCCGAATATGAAGTGATATTGGCAATATGATGATGAGCATCATAAAGGGCCGGACGGATCAAGTCAGTCATACCTGCGTCAATGATAACAAATTTCTTACTCTCTCCCTCCTTGACAAATATCACTCTGCTTATCAACGTGCCGCATTGCGCGACAATTGCCCGCCCAAGTTCAAAATGGAGCGTCTGACCTCTCTGAAGTTGAATATGTTTTCTGAAAGTGTTGAAGTATTTATCAAAATCGGGAATCGGATGTTCTATAGGAGACTCATAGTCTATTCCCAGGCCTCCTCCGACATTAATATATTGTATTGCAACACCTTGGCTATAGAGGTGCGATAATATAGAGTTTACGCGATGGCATAAGGCCTCAAAGTCGTTCATATCAAGTATCTGAGAGCCAATATGAAAATGAAGTCCTACGAACGAAACATTAGTCATATCATGCATTATTGCGAAAACTCTGTCCAGATCTGAGAGACTGATGCCAAATTTATTTTCCGCCTTCCCGGTAGTAATATGAGAATGCGTATGTGCCTCGACCTCAGGATTAATTCTGAGTGCGACTCTTGCGATGACATCTTTACGTAAAGCTAACTGATTGATGACTTCAAGTTCGGGGATAGATTCGACATTGAAGCAGAAGATATCATTATCCAGACCGATATTTATCTCTTTATCAGTCTTTCCGACACCGGCATATACAATCTTTGCCGGCGAGATGCCGGCTTGTATTGCGGCTAATATTTCACCTCCACTAACACAGTCGGCTCCCAAACCGGCTTGTGCTATTATTTTAAGGAGGACGGGATTTGCATTAGCTTTTATTGCATAATGCACTATATACTCCGGATTTTTCTCTATAGAATGTTTCAGATGATTAATGGTCTGACGTAACAAATCAAGATTATAGTAGTAAAAGGGAGTTTCATTATCCTGAAAGAGTTCTATAGGGAATATATTTTTAGTGCTCATTGATTTTAAAACCTGTAGAATATAATAAGTTAAATAAAATTCAGTCAAATATCGTGTTAGTCAAATCAGACTCAATCACGATATTCCACGGGTAATGCTGACTGGATATCTTCACGACATTGAGCCATCAGTACCTTTGTGCTGAAGCCATTCTCACCGGGATAAATCGGTTTATGAATAGTTAATGTAATAGTGGTGGGAGTTGCATTATATGTAGTGCGCGGCATTGCTTTGAAGGCCCCGTCAATAGTAATAGGGACAACCGGCAATTTAAATTCTGATGCCAACATAAATGCGCCACGCTTGAATGGTATCATTTTACCATCGAATGTACGACTGCCTTCAGGGAAAATAACGAGGGACATACCATCCTTAAGGGTACTTTCAGATTGTGTTATTGTTTCCCGAATTCCGGAAATTTTCGTATCATCTACAAAAATGTGTCCCGCCCGTTTACATGCGTAACCGACCAAAACAATCTTTTCGAGTTCCTTTTTCATCAACCATTTGAAATCATGATTTAAGTAGCCGTAAATAGACCATATATCGAAGGCTCCCTGATGATTAGCGACAAAAACGTATGAAGTGCCTGGGTCAATATTTTCACGTCCTTTAACCTTAACGCGCACCAAGAGCAAGATACAAACCGCCTTGCTCCAAAGATGAGCCGGATAATATCCCCAATAATGATTGCCAAACAGCCCTGTCATCACAATGGTGATGAGGGCTGTGATAATAGTAAGGACCAGTAGGATAGGTACAGCTATCAGCCACTGATATATTAAGTATAAAATACGCATTATTCTTCGTTATCCTGTGGTGCTACAAGCTTATAGCCTTTACCATGAATATTGATGATTTCTATATTAGGATCCTCTTTAAGCAACTTGCGCAATTTGGTAATATAGACATCCATACTCCGTGCATTGAAGTAATTGTCATCTTCCCAGATAGTTTTAAGGGCGAAATTGCGCTCCAGGACATCATTCAGGTTATGACACAGTAATGCTAAAAGCTCGGACTCCTTAGTAGTCAACTTTGTAACTTTATCATCAGCGATGAGGGCTTGTTTCTGAGTGTCGAAGGTAAATTTGCCTAACTTGTAAGTAGTTACCTCTTGCTCCTTTTTCCCCCTTACTCTCCTTAGGATAGCTCCGATACGGAATACAAGCTCTTCCATCGAGAAGGGTTTGGTGATATAGTCATCGGCACCGATTTTAAATCCTTCCAATATGTCATCCTTGAGATTTTTGGCCGTTAAGAATATGATGGGTATCTCAGAATTGACATTGCGAATGTCTTGTGCTAATGAAAATCCATCCTTCTTCGGCATCATTACATCAAGTATGCATAGATCGTAAGGATTTTGCAGGAATGCCTTATATCCCTTCTCTCCATCTGAGCATAGATCCACTATGAAACCTTTTGCTTGAAGAAATTCCCTGAGCAAAGTACCCAGATTTTCATCATCCTCACATAGCAAAATTTTAATTTTATTATCCATAACACAATCCTTTTTATATTAACTTAACACTTGAAAACAAGATATGTTTAATAAAATATAAAAAATGCTTATTGAAAATTATTGATCGGTTTCGGTTCAAAAAGTACTATAGGGGGAATATAAGATAGAATGATAATTTTACTCACTTGATTTAGTGACAAGTGGTAATCTGATGATAAATTCTGACCACTTGCCGGGATCACTTTCAACCTCAATACTGCCTCCGAATATATTTACCATTTTCTTAACATAAGCCAAACCGAGCCCGAAGCCCTTGACATCATGGAGATTGCCGGTGCTGACTCTATAAAATTTATCAAAAATTCTCTTGATATCCTCCTTTTTAATCCCTATCCCGTTATCCTTGACGCGTATCTCTATCATATCGTCTGAATAATTTCGGGTAGTGACATTCAAATGGGGGACTGCATCCTTCTTCATATATTTAACCGCATTATCCAGCAAATTGAATATTACATTGGTAAAATGCATTTCGTCCAGATATACTTCACTGTTTGTGGCGTCAAGATGCATAGTGATGTCTCCTCCTAATTTCTCCACTTTGAGTTTGTGAGTATTGACAATATTATAGATGATATTGTTGGCATCAACAGTTGAAAAATTGATAGATCCGCCGGCATTATCAAACATTGATAGCTGCAATACCTTCTCGACTTGAAATCTCAGACGCTTTGACTCATCATTAATGATACCTGAAATGTGTTTCAGGGTGGACGGTGATTTCAAAACAGAGTCATCACTTAGCATTTGAGCCGCTAACGAAATTGTGGATATTGGCGTTTTGAATTCGTGGGTCATATTATTGATGAAGTCAGCCTTCATTTCTGTCAGCTTTTTCTGCCTGAATGCTAAAATTATAGTATAGAGGAATATGACCAATAACATTACAGTCAATGCTAATGTTGGAATAATAAATCTGACACTCGAAAATATATAATTGCTTTTGGTCGGAAATTCCACAATAAGTTTATATCGATTATCGGTATTGGGAAAGAGGGGAGTGGAATATTTCTCTAATCCATCATTTATAAATCCGCGAGTCTGATATATTGTGGCTCCATCGTTTGAACATATAGCAAAGACAAATGGCACGACTATCCCGTTAGCTTCAAGTTGTTTAGTTAAAAAGTCTCTGACTACGACCGAATCCGCCCGTTCTGTTATGGTTCGGTTGCTTGCATTGCGCATTATGTTAAGTATTACCTCGTTTAATAATCCGCGTTGATATAAATAATGAGACTTGATCGATTCCTGCATAGCATGATATCTTTCCGATATATCTGTTGTCGCTGATGGATACTGAATTTTTGATATCGGAGACGCATTCTGATTAGGATTGATCTGATATGTAACAGTACTGTTATCAGGTGTCTTGCCCATAACAAGCGTAGACTCCATAATATTGATATCTTCCTCGAGATAATAAAGAGTCTCCTGGCGCTCCAACTCCTCAACTGTGGAATGAAGAGCACGGACTACGCCCTCGGAGAATTGACTCTCTCTCATCTTTACCATATTCTCAAGATACATGATCTGAAAATATAAGAGAGTACCGAATGTTATTGCCATCACGGCAGTTAATAACCATATTATTGATTTCTTCATACCTTCCTTGCTTCATAATTTGTGTGTACACACGTGGATTTACTCTAAATATACAAATATAGAAAATATAAAGTAGTAAAATGGCATGTTTAAGTTTTCTTAACAAATCAAACGCAATAAAGAACACACCGGATTCTTCTAACAAAAAAAATCAGCCATTGTTGTCACGACTTTAAGACTCTCCACATTTACGGATTTTTAACATTTTATAAATATTATAGATATGTAATTTTCGTTTTATTATGTAACTTTACATTATAAAAATTATTAAAGAATTACTAAAGTCTATATAATGATAAGTGTTTTTAACCATAATAGTATAATTCTCAGACAGTTTAACATCTTAGTGCTATTGTTGGCATCGATATTGGTATGTGGTTGTTCTCGCAGCGATGAACCTAAACCGAATGACGGCGACAAAATCAAGCATCGTAAATCATCAATATTGATTTATGCTGTAGCCTCCAATAATCTCTCGACATCACTGCAATCTGATATGACCGAGATTTTGAATGCAGCTCCCAAACTGGATATTGATAATAATGAAATATTTATCTATTATCTCACAAATAAAACTATTCCTGCCCTATATAGCTTGGAGTATGACAAATCATCCAAGAGTTATAACTTTGTTAAGAAGTTGGATTATGACCGTACGTTGTTCTCAACAGATCCAAGACGCATATCTAATGTTATAAGCGACTATATCAGATTGACATCAGCAGATAAACGCGGATTAATATTTTGGTCACACGGCACCGGTTGGTTACCCTATTTCAGCGATCACATAGTTCCGGATGATATCAATAGCACCAATTCTCCTCAATCTCGCGTGCATAAATCATACGGTTATGACTCTTACATGGGGGTGGTCGATCAGTGTGATATTATTGAACTTGCAGATGCCATACCGTCTGATACTTTTCATTATATCTGGTTTGACTGCTGCTATATGGGAGGTATAGAGGTTGCCTATCAACTGAGGGATAAGGCCGATTATATGGTCGGTTATTGTACGGAAGTATGGGGTGATGGTATGCAGTATACATTAACCATGCCATTTCTTGCAACCGAACATCCAGATATTACCGGTGCAGCTGAGGCATTTGCCAATTACTATATACGCCAAAATCTGGCTGTTACAGTTGGAGTATATGATCTGTCAAAGATAGAAAAGGTTGCGGATATTGCGGCTTCTCGTTTTGATATTGAGGCTCCTTCTATAATTTTTATGCAGAATTATGGTCGCAGTAATTATAGATTTTATGATTTCGGTCAGTATCAAAAATCAAAAATGATTGATGCCCCGGCCAAGTGGAGTCAAACTTCATTCGATGAGGCAATGGCTGCATACAATGATATCGAATTAAATGCTGCACTTGAGGATTTCGTAATCTATAAAGCCTCAGCAGAAATAGACTTTAACCGCAGGCCACTGTCACTTGACTATTTTAGCGGTGTCACTATGCACTATTATTCTGACTCGTCAGATGAAACGGATGAGTATTACAGACAGACTGACTGGTTTAAGCGCATAAGTACTTCCGGAATTTAAGTAATTTAGTATCTATACATTATGATTATACTTCAAGACCTGCCCGTTGTTCCAATGCCGGAAGACTTAGGCAATAGTTCCTCCTTTTGGGATAATCTCAAGGGGCTATCCGTGGACGATGCTCTCTCAAGCATCGCTAATGGAGCTGTAAGCTTTGTCTTTAAACTCGCGATTGCCATCTTTGTATTTTATATTGGCAAATATATAATTACAAAGTTGTATAATTTTGTCCACAAAATTATGACATCGCGCCATGTCGATCCATCATTGACGACATTTGTGTTGTCTCTGGTGAGAATTGTCTTATTCTTTATTCTACTGATTACAGTTGTCGGAATATTAGGTATCGAGACATCCAGTTTCATTGCTATTTTTGCATCTGCCGGTGTTGCCATAGGTATGGCTCTGAGTGGAACTTTACAGAATTTTGCGGGTGGAGTGTTGATATTACTTTTAAAACCGTTTAAAGTCGGTGATTTTATAGATACATCTACATACACCGGTACTGTAAAAGCAATACAGATTTTCAACACGATTATAAATACTCCTGATAATAAAACGATTATTATTCCGAATGGCGGCTTGTCAACAAGTTCGATAAATAATTATTCTCTGGAGTCATTCAGACGTGTCGATTGGACAGTATGTCTCTCATACGATACGGATATTGTAAAGGCGAAGGAGGTGATACACTCTATATTGAGAGAGGATGAAAGAGTCCTGACGGATGTCGAGGGGCGAGAGCCTTTTGTGGCACTCGGCGAGATGGCGGATAGCAGTATAAATCTTACTGTCAGGGCTTGGACCGAGAGTGTAAATTACTGGCCCTTGTATTTCTCCATGAACGAACGATTGTTTATCAATCTGCCCAAGGCCGGCTTCTCATTCCCGTTCCCACAGTTGGATGTACACTTTGATGATGCTGCCAATTTTAAGGAACGCGCTCTAAACCTTTAATTCTTGAGAAGTGTTCATAAGATAGATATAATAAACAGAAAGGCAAAATTATGAACAAATTTCAAGAACTTATCAATTCAGATACTCCTGTCTTGGTAGACTTTTACGCTACATGGTGCGGACCATGTAAGATGATGCATCCGGTCTTGGAAGAGCTTGCTCCAAAAGTAAAGGATAAAGCGCACGTTATCAAAGTTGATATTGATAAGAATGAGGCATTGGCTGCATTATATAATGTACGATCGGTTCCTACATTTATAATCTTTCGAAATGGAGAGATTAAGTGGCGAGCTGCCGGAATTCAATCTTTGACGGAATTGGAAAAACAAATAGCAGAAGCGGCTCAATAATGAGCACAGATGTTGAGATTTGAGTCGTATAACTGTATGAC
>CAMWUY010000099.1 GCA_947177615.1 uncultured Porphyromonadaceae bacterium | reverse complement strand
ACTTGCCGATGCAGAAGCGGGAGAAGATGGTTTGGAGGAGGGTGTCGGTGGTGATGGCGCCGGTGATCTGACCGAGGTGGTGGATGGCTTCGCGCAGGTCTTGCGTCAGGAGGTCGGTGCTAAGGCCTGATTGCATGGCGGCGGTGAAGCGGTCGATGGCCGCACGTGTCTTCACCAGACTATCGTAGTGGCGCGCATTGGTCACTATCAGTTCGCTCTGCAGGTCAAGGCCGTGCCGGGCACGTTCCGTCATACTGTCTGTCAGGTCTTTAATACCACTCCCCTCTTTGGCTGAAAGGGTGATAATGGCCTTAGGAACGGCATGAGAGAGACTTTGTACAATCTCTTTTTGCTCTGAAAGATGATCATCGGAGCTTATGTCTGCCTTGTTTATTATCCAGAGGATATCGGGCTGAGCGGGACTCGTATCACCGTCTGACCGTCTCCCCTTGTCCTTATTATTGGACACACCATAGTCGGACAAAACAGTATTGAGATATTTCACCTGTCGGGCAATATCCTCATTACTATCTATCATGCATAGTATTATGTCAGCCTTAGCAAGATTGCTGAGAGCACGTTCGATACCGATTTGCTCAATGGTGTCACCTGACTGTCTAAGTCCGGCCGTGTCTATCAGTCTGAAGAGGACATCATCTATGGGAATAGTATCTTCGATTATGTCACGGGTAGTACCCGCAATGTCCGAGACTATCGCTTTCTCCTCGCCCAACAGTCTGTTGAGCAACGTTGATTTACCGACATTGGGCGCTCCGGCTATGACAACACTGACACCCTCTTTAAGGGCATGTCCTGCTCTGAACGTACCGGCCAGTCTATCTATCTGCTGACGTACGTTATCGCAAAGTCTGCGCAGATGATCGCGATCGGCGAATTCTACATCTTCCTCGGAGAAGTCAAGTTCGAGTTCCAGCAGTGAGGCGAGCGTCACCATTTCGTCGCGTATCGAGCCGAGCCTTCGCGAGAAGTCTCCCTTCATCTGCCGTGAGGCGAGGCGCTGTGCTGCACGCGATGAGGCCGCTATCATATCGGCGACACCCTCCGCCTGTGCCAGATCCAGTTTCCCGTTGACAAAGGCCCGACGTGTAAATTCACCGGCATTTGCCACGCGCGCACCGGCATCTACGAGCAGATTGATGACCTCCTGCTGTATCCATGGTGATCCATGCACTGACAATTCGACAACATTCTCACCGGTAAATGATCCGGGGGCTCTGAAAACGGTGGCTACAGCATTATCCAACATCTCACCGTCGTGATATACGATCTCTCCCAAATGAACAGTATGTGACTCACAATCAGAAAGTTGCTTACCTCGCCACACCTTATCACATATCGTCGTTGCATCCTCTCCGCTCACTCTAATTACGGCTATTCCACCGACTCCATGAGGAGTAGAGACCGCTGCGATCGTATCTCCACCCGACATCAGTTCATCAGCAATATACTCCATCTATCTATCTATTCCAGTCGTTAAATGAAAATGAAGATTCCACTCTCTGTTCGATATCATCCGGCAGCGCGCTGAAGAAGTCGAGTCCTGTCAGCTCCTCAACCTTATCGACAGTCACTGCATAGTCCTGCATATTACCGGGAGCTTTTCCGTTAGGGTAAATAAATCCGATGGCTCGCGGAGTGTCGATATATGGCGCCAGAAGCACTTTGTAAAATGCGCCCGGAACGAGGACACCTGTTGTGCCGATGCGCTGAGAGTCGGAGGGGGAGTATAGCGGTCCGGCTACTATGACGATCGCCGAGTCACGCTGTGCCCATACCCGCTCCTTCTTCTCGAGAGTAGCCCATGCTCCGGCATTAAGCGCATGATCCTGCGGAGCCATATTTGCCATCACGAAACAGTCCCGCATGGCATCCGAGCTCCATTTCTGATCGGCAGAGGGGCACAGATGTCCGCGGTCATAGCCCGAATTGCGATAGTCGGCCCATGTAGCACAACCGTAAACATCCTCATCCTGCCAGAAAGTGTTATATCTTGTCTCGGGACCATCCGTCTCCTCAGCGAGCAATTCCCAACCCACCCACACCGGGGTATGACGTCGCTCATCAAAGGCTAAAGTAAAGCCCTCGTATGACTTTACGGGCCATTGCGAGCCGTCAACAACTTCGGGAATCTCCAGATTCGGTATATGATCACGACCGGTGACTGCAATCTCCTTTTTCTTGGAGGATTGAGCCGCCAGTCCGAGAATCCCCCATGTTATCAATCCACAGAAGATGACTATGGCTGCTATCAGTCCCCAATTTATCTTACGGCGACGTGCCGGGCGTCCACCACTCATTTTTCTATTGTTCATCAAATACAAATTTACTAAATCTTTTGGTACATTTAGAAAAAAAAGCTAAATTTGTGACAAAGTCGGCTGACTACAAGCTAATTTCCAATATTATTTAATGGCGAGAGTTGAGCCACGTTTCAGTAGCAATCCAAAATCTTATATCATGAATATTGTAGATAGATTTCTGAGTTTTGTGAAGTTTGACACACAGAGCGATGATGAGACCAATATGACCCCTTCGACTCCGGGTCAGATGGAGTTTGCAAAATATCTCAAGGGTGAGCTTGAGAAGATGAACCTCGAGGAGATAACCCTTGATGAGAATGGCTATCTTATGGCCACACTTCCGGCCAATACGGACAAGGATATCCCCGTAGTAGGTTTTATCGCTCACCTTGACACCGCCCCCGACATGAGTGGCAAGCATGTCAATCCGCGCATTGTCAACTATCAAGGGGGAGACATCGTGCTCAATGAGGCTCAGAATATCGTCCTGTCACCGGAGGAATTTCCGGAGATGCTCAACTATTTAGGTCAGGATCTGATCGTGACCGACGGCACCACTCTGCTGGGTGCTGACGACAAGGCCGGTATCGCTGAGATCATCTCAGCCGTGGCATATCTGCAGGAGCATCCCGAGATCAAGCATGGCAAGCTACGCATCGCCTTCAATCCGGACGAAGAGATAGGCAAGGGGGCACACAAATTCGATGTAGAACGTTTCGGTTGCGAATTCGCTTACACTATGGATGGCGGTGCGATCGGCGAACTCGAATATGAGAACTTTAACGCTGCCGGTGCCAAGATCACCATCAAGGGTCGCAACGTGCATCCCGGCACAGCCAAACATAAGATGGTCAACTCCATCCGTGTTGCCAATCAGTTTATCTCCATGTTACCCCGCTGGGAGACACCCGAACACACCGAGGGTTATGAAGGTTTCTATCATCTCGTAGCTATCAACGGTTCCGTAGAGGAGACCACTCTCTACTACATAATACGTGATCACGACCGCGCCCGCTTCGAGAGCCGCAAACGCGAGATCGAACATCTCGTAGCAAAGACCAACGAAGAGTTCCCCGGCAGCTGCAGTGCCGAGATCAATGACCAGTATTACAATATGCGAGAGAAGATCGAACCCGTCATGCACATCATCACACTTGCTGAGGAGGCTATGCGTGAGGCCGGTATCGAGCCTAAGGTACAGCCTATCCGTGGCGGGACTGACGGCGCACAACTCTCATTCAAGGGTCTCCCCTGCCCCAACATCTTTGCCGGCGGCGAGAATTTCCACGGTCGTTACGAGTATGTGCCTATCCCCTCTATGCAGAAGGCGTGTGAGGTCATTGT
Organism: uncultured Porphyromonadaceae bacterium; assembly: GCA_947177615.1. Lineage (GTDB taxonomy): Bacteria > Bacteroidota > Bacteroidia > Bacteroidales > Muribaculaceae > Lepagella. The sequence continues at coordinate 4,418 of CAMWUY010000099.1, read as the reverse complement.
CAATATAGTACGTAAGCTGGCTGAGTAACGGTCACGATATTCTACATCCGGGCTCTCAATAATAAAACTTAATGAAAAGAGCTATCGTTATAACAGGGCCGACTGCCTCCGGGAAGTCGGCTCTTGCCATTGAAGTGGCGCGTCGCCTCGACACACATATTATATCAGCAGACAGCCGTCAGATATATCGCGGCATACCGATCGTGACGGCCGTACCGACACGCGAAGAACTTGCCATTGTCCCTCATCATCTCATAGAGGTCCTGCCGCTGGATGCATATTACAGCGCATCACAGTTTGAACAACAGGCTCTGCGACTCTGCGATGAAATATTTGCAGACCGGGATACTGTCGTAGTCTGCGGAGGCTCGATGATGTATATAGACGCCTTCTGCAATGGTATTGACCCACTTCCGACAGTCCCGGATGACATACGCCGGCAGCTGTCTGCACTTCATGCCGCCAATGGTAACGACTGGCTCCTCGAACGGCTTAGAGAGCTTGACCCCGTCTATTATGAGCAGGTAGACCGTAACAACATCAAACGCGTATTCCATGCCGTTGAAATCATCATGACCGCCGGATGTCCTTACAGTGAGCTGAGAACGGGGAGAAAGGTAGAGCGCAATTTTGAAATAGAGAAATACTATATAGATATGCCACGCACGCTCCTCTTTGATCGCATAAATGCACGCGTGGATGCAATGGTAGCAAATGGCCTGGAGGAGGAGGCACGTACAGTATATTCCCAACGAGGTCTGAATTCACTGAATACGGTAGGTCTCAAAGAGATGTTCGCCTACTTTGACGGCACCATGGATCGCGTCACCGCCATCGAGCGGATCAAGAAAAACACACGCGTATACGCCAAGAAACAGATGACCTGGTTTGCACGTGACAAAGAGCTCCTTGACGCCACTCTCCTGCGCAAGAAAATCTTCAACGGGTGACTACCCTCTCCTTAGAGCGCGTTCCTTAACTGTTCTATGATATTTTTGCTTACTGGGCTTGATGCTCGCTGTATTCAGCGCCGGGATGGCTCTTCTTTAGCTTGACTTTCATTGTGTCAAAACCTTTGCCGTAGACTCCGTTCACATTAGCCTGGGTTATGAACGCATTGGCATCTATCATCTTGACGATACGGAAGATGGTCACAGACTCGATCTTGCGACACCATACCATCAGTATCTTGACATCCTTCTTGCTGTACCATCCCTGACCGTTGAGAACGGTCACACCTCTGCGGGCTTCGCGGTTGATGCGATTGGCAATATCCTCCCACTTGTGCGAGAAGATAATAAATTGTGTAGCCTGACGGTTGGAGTTGATTATCATATCGGTCACGTATGCTATGACAAATGTCGAAATCCAACCGTAAACAATAGTCGGCACACGAGCCTCGAACCTCTGTGACATATCCCCGTCAAACGGGAGAAAGAAACTGCATGACACGATAAGCATGTCGGTGATAATCATGGTACGTCCTATCGAGACATTGCTCAACTTCGATACCATCGCAGCCACAATATCGGTACCGCCCGACGAACCATTGTGTATGAACACCGTACCGACACCGAGACCACACAAAATTGCTCCGAGGATGACACTCATGCTCTGGTCAGCGATCAGAGGGTGTCCCAAACCCATAAAGAAATTTTCGAGCACACCGATGAATAGTGAGATGAACGTCGCGCCGAATATAGTACGCGTCACAAACGTACGTCCTACAATCTTATACGCGAATGCGAGAAGCATCAGGTTGCAGGCATACTGCGTTACAGCCACAGATATCGTGCCGTGAGTCGCGAAATATACCAACGTACCCACACCCGACAGACCACCGATGACAATCTCGTGAGGCAGGATAAATGCTGTAAAACCAAGTGCATACAGCATCAGACCGAATATTATGATCACATAGTCCTTGGCATTGGTCATCAAGGCTCCGTAAGAATACTTTGGCATCGTTCTCAATGTTTAGACCCCGGCTCCGGCTACAGTTTAACTTATCTTGAGAGACAGGATCTCGGTTTACGCTGCAAAATTAGGGAAAAATATTGACAAGAAGTACCCTTCAACCATAAAAAATATCTACCTTTGCCAAAAAATAAAAATGTAATGAAACGTATCTGTACTTTACTCTGTGCCACTACTATCCTGTCATTGGCCTGCAGCGCCTCGATATTAGATATGGGGACACCCTCCAAATTATGTTCATTGGGAGCCCGTATCGGTGTCAATACCTCCAATCGTACTGTCGACAAGAACATCTTTGACGAATGGAGCAACAATTCGTGGGGCACAGGCATCAATGTCGGCGTGGTCGCTGACGTCAATCTGCGCAATTTCATCTCACTGCAACCCGGATTCTACTTCGAGAGCCGGAGCGGTAATTACGCATACGCCAATTCGTCAATGACAGCCGGAGCACCCGACGAGATACTGTCACAGTTTGGCCATACACGCAGCTACAATTTCACCATCCCCGTGCTTGTTGCGGTCCACTTCAGCATCGCCCCGGCCGTGCGCTGGAATGTAGAGGTCGGCCCATACATCCAGCTGATCCTTAAAAACAGTATGGGAGACGGCTTTAAATACCCCGATGCTGACTCGACGGCATGGACCACTTACTCTGTCGCCAAACCATCCAATTTTGATTTCGGTTTCAAATTCGGCACATCACTGACATTATGCAGCCACTTCAATGTGGGCGTACACTATTCCGCCGGATGGCTTGATGCGTGGAAGAACGGCTTGGGCGGACGTAACAAGGCATGGATATTCTCCGCCGGTTATGACTTTTAAGACACCTTTCCGCAAAAAATGTTAATGCAGGGGACACGGGTTCCGGCCTTAGCGCACTCTAAAATTTCGTTTACATCATAGAGTCTCCCTCATTCTTTTATAGATATAGGTCTTGCCTCGCGACATCGACCGGTCTGCAGGCTTATTCAGACTCCTGAACTTAAGGTCCGTATTGTGTGGTATCCATTCTATCACCTCATCCATCCAGGTGATGATGCCGGCACGTGTCGGATGGGGATTTGTCCTGCTCTGTCGCGGTATCTTTAAGTTGAGTGAGCTGAAGTAGCGTCCCTCACCGACCCTGTCTGCGAGCCACGCATCCATCTTTCTCCCTATCTGTTTACCGGGCCAGGACGGCGGCCCTATCCACAAGAGCCCTCTATTGCCGACTGCTGACAATATATTATTTATCTGAGTATTTAGCGTAGCCTGTGGATTGGTCATATAGAGTTCGTTAAGGCCCAGGGATATAAAGACTGCATCGGGATTATGTCCGGCAATTATCTGTTTCAACCGTTGATTGCCTCCCCACTTCCTGATCGTACTGCCATCCCATACGATTGTCGCCACTTCAAAACCATTGGCGGCTCCGTATGCATTGAGTCTCTCGGCCATCCAACCCGTCATGGAGTCTCCGATGAAGAGAACCTTCCTGATACTTTTGGCTTGTTCTGCCGTATGGTCTCTGACCGACATCGGCTCGGGTATGACACGGGAGGCACCCGTCTCCACCGGATTTAACAGCATCAGCAACACCGTCAGTATCCCAAACAGATAATATCGGAACTTTACCATATAATAACACTCTATAGTTTAGATAATGATTGCTAAAAAAATGTTATCTTTGTACATTATAACAACTGATCCTAAATTTTGTTAAAATTAAGATCCTATATATATGGAAAGTACTGAATTAACCACATCGGCACAGACTGATGACCGTAAAGTCGTGGTGAGCGGTATTCGCTCCACCGGCAACTTACACTTAGGCAATTATTATGGTGCGCTCAACAAGTTTCTGCGTATGCAGGATGGATACGACTGTCGGTTTTTCATCGCTGATTTGCACGCACTGACCACCAATCCTGATCCCAAACAGCTTCACGAGTCGGTCAAGAATATTCTGGCCGAATACCTGGCTGCCGGACTTGATCCGGACAAAAATATATTGTACGTGCAGAGTGATGTGCCGGAGATTGCCGAGATGTACCTGCTGCTCAATATGCATGTCGGTATCGGTGAACTGATGCGTACAGCTTCGTTCAAGGATAAGGCCCGCAAGGCTCTGGGACTAACTTCCGACTCCGACGAGATCGAGCGCGAGATCATCGGCAATCAGACCAGCAACCAGCGTGTCAATGCCGGTTTGCTCACATATCCGACACTGATGGCTGTCGACATTCTGATACACAAGGCTGACTACGTCCCCGTCGGCAAGGACCAGGAGCAGCACCTTGAGCTGACCAGACGTTTCGCTCGTCGCTTCAACAATTTCTATGGCGTAGACTATTTCGGTGAACCGGTCAATTTCAACTTTGGCGGTAATGCCGTCAAGGTGCCCGGTCTGGATGGCTCAGGCAAGATGGGCAAGAGCGAGGGGAACTGTATCTATC
>CAMWUY010000098.1 GCA_947177615.1 uncultured Porphyromonadaceae bacterium | reverse complement strand
TGAGATATTTACCTATAAGCGTCATGGCGTGATGTGTACCCGTTGCTTCATTGCCGGTCAGGGTGTCGGATGGTTATTATTGTTTCCTTTGGCGCTGCTTGATATATGTTATACACAGTTGTCAGAGATATGGGTATTGAGTGGTCTGATTGTTCTAATAATTGTTAAAATTGTATTTATTTGGCAGGGATTTCGAATATTTTTCTCTCAATGTGACTCATTGCTGCTATTTTTATACTATCTTTGCAGTCAGGAAATAGTACCGTTGCTCCTGACGTATGTCAGCGCGGCCTATCTCTGCAGTCATCTCCTCTGAAGTGATCATTCAAGCCACACCCGAAGACTCATGAGCATAAAGAAGATATTAGTCTCTCAACCACGTCCTACGACACAGAAGTCGCCCTATTATGATATAGCTGAAAAGCATAATGTGGAGATAGTCTTTCGCCAGTTTATCAAGATAGAGGGTCTGACAGCCAAGGAGTTTCGTCAGTCAAAGATTAATATTTCCGACTATACGGCGGTGATCTTCTCGGCTCGCCATGCCGTGGATAACTTCTTTCGTCTGTGTGAGGAACTGCGTGTCTCCGTGCCCGATACGATGAAATATTTCTGCAAGACGGAGTCCGTGGCTCACTATCTTCAGAAGTATATAGTGTATCGCAAGCGCAAGATATTCTTTGCGCCGAGCGGCAAGCTTGACGATCCTCAACTGGTGCAGGCCATCATCAAGAATAAGGAGGAGAAATTCCTGTATCCCATATCCGATGTCCACAAGGATAATGTGTCGGTGCTCGATGAGAATAATATCCCCTATACCAAGGCGGTGATGTATCGTACGGTGAGCAATGACTTCACCCCCGACGAGCCGTTCGATTACGATATGCTTCTCTTTTTCAGCCCGGCGGGTATCGACTCGCTGAAGAAGAATTTTCCGGACTTTGACCAGTCAAAGGAGCAAAAATATATAGGCACGTTCGGTGCCCCGGCAGCCAAGGCTGTAGAGGATGCCGGACTAAGACTGGACTTTGCGGCTCCGACTCCGGAGGCCCTCTCGATGCCGGCCGCTCTTGATGCCTTCCTGACGAAACTGGAGCAAGTGGAGGGCACTGCATCTTCTGAGGTATCGGAGGAGCAGGAATGATCAGATATAACCCGGAATTTTAGCAGCCATGCAGAACGTAGATGAGACACTATTGAGTCGTCTGTATCTCAAGGAGACGGCGTTTCAGAACCTGATGCAGAAACGCATATTCAATGTACTTCTGATAGCGACGCCGTATGATGCCTTCATGATGGAGGAGGACGGCCGTGTCGACGAGCAGATATATCTGGAGTATGTATCACTCAATCTGTCGTCTCCCCCCCGATTTACCAAGGTGGCCAACTATCAGGAGGCACGCGAGGCTTTGCGTGATAAGAATTTCGATCTAATCATAGCGATGCCCGGGGTCGATGTCTCCGAGACCTTTCAGGAGGCACGTCAGCTTGATACGTTATACCCCGATATCCCCTTTGTCGTCCTGACCCCCTTCAGCAAGGAGGTGCGCCGTCGCATAGCCAACGAGGATCTGCGCGGTGTGGATTATGTCTTCTCATGGCTTGGTAATGTCGATCTGATATTGGCCATCATCAAGCTCATAGAGGATCGGATGAATGCCGACAATGATATAGAGGAGGTGGGTGTCCAGTGTATTATGCTGATAGAGGACTCCATACGCTTCTACTCGTCGATCCTGCCTCATCTCTTCAAATATCTTCTGAAGCAATCCAAGACCTTTGCGACAGAGGCTCTGAACGGTCATGAACAGATGATGCGTATGCGTGGCCGTCCGAAGGTATTGCTGGCCCGTGACTATGAGGAGGCCAAGGCGTTGTATGATCGCTATGGCGATAATATGCTGGGCATCATCAGCGATGTGCGTTTCCCCCGCGACGGTGTCAAGGATCCGGAGGCCGGGTTTGAATTCGCACGTTATGTTCGCGAGCACGACCCTTATATCCCCATCATTTTAGAGAGTCAGGAGAGTGATAACTGTCATCGCGCCGCAGCTGAGAGTCTTGTGTTTCTCGATAAGAATTCGAAGACATTGCCGCAGGATCTGCGCAAGGCTATCAAGGAGAATTTAGGATTTGATGACTTCGTATTGACCGACCCGAAGACGGGTGCGGTTATAATGCGTATCCATGATCTGAAGGAGCTGCAGAAGCGTGTCTTTGATATACCTGATGATGTGCTGTATGAGGCATGTTCGACCAACAAGGTGTCACGATGGCTCTATTCGAGGGCTCTCTTCCCGATAGCGGATGCTATCTGCCGTTACCGTTTCACCCGTATGGATGAGGCTGAAGCGGTCAAGCGCCTGATCTTTGAGTGTATAGTGAAATATCGTCGGATGAAGAACCGTGGTGTCGTGGCGATCTTCCGTAAGGATCGTTTCGACCGATACAGCAACTTCGCGCGTATCGGCGAGGGCTCCTTAGGCGGCAAAGGTCGCGGTCTGGCCTTTATCGACCAGATCATCAAGCATCATCCGGAGTGTGACGATTTTGAGGGAGTACAGCTTACGATCCCCCGCACCGTGGTATTGTGCACGGATATCTTTGACGAATTCATGGATGCCAACAATCTCTATCCGATAGCGTTGTCATCGCGTCCGGACAGCGAGATCTTGGATGCCTTTCTCAAGGCGCGCCTGCCCGAAGCGGTGCGTGATAACTTCGAGGCTCTCTTTGAGGTTGTGGATCGTCCGTTGGCGGTACGCTCGTCATCCTTGCTCGAGGACTCGCATTATCAACCCTTTGCCGGGATATATGCTACTTATATGGTACCGATGTCGCAGGACAAGTCGGAGCGGATGCGTATGCTGACCGATGCGGTCAAGGGTGTGTATGCCTCCGTATTTTTCGCCGACTCCAAAGCGTATATGAATGCCACGTCCAATGTCATAGATCAGGAGAAGATGGCGGTGATCCTTCAGGAGGTTGTCGGTGAGGATCATGGCGGCTTGTATTATCCGAGTTTCTCGGGAGTGGGTCGTTCGCTGAATTACTATCCCCTGAATGATGAGCAGGCGGAGGATGGAGTGGCTGAAATAGCCGTCGGCCTGGGCAAATATATAGTGGACGGGGGTATGGCTCTGCGTTTCTCGCCGCGTCATCCCGGCAAGGTGCTTCAGACCTCCACTCTGGGTGCCGCTCTGCGTGACACTCAAACCTCTCTGTATGCGTTGCCGACCGACACGGAGGCGACCGGAGTATTTACGACCGATGACAGTTTCAATATCAGAAAAGTCAATGTGACCGATGCGGCCAAGACAGGGTCGATGCGATTTATGGTATCGACGTATGATGCCAATGACCGTATGCTGCGTGACACGGATGCCGGTCCGGGACGCAAAGTAGTGACCTTTGCCAATGTGCTCAATCATGGTGTCTTCCCGTTGGCTCATCTTATAGACTTTATGCTGACCACGGGACAATATGAGATGGGACGTCCGGTAGAGATAGAATTTGCAGGCAATATCAATCCCGATGCCATGAGCGGAAAGGACAAGGGTACACTCTACTGGCTGCAGATACGTCCGATAGTGGATAAGAAGGAGATGCTCGACGACTCATTGCTTGATGTCGAGGACAAGAACCTGATATTGCGTTCGGAGACAGCGTTGGGTCACGGTCTGATGGATAATGTTCGTCATATAGTGTATGTCAAGCCATCGACATTTGACAGTCTGCGCAATGTGGATACAGCCCGGGAGGTCGAGGAGGTGAATCGTGAAATGATAGAACGCGGTCATCCCTATATCCTGATAGGCCCGGGTCGTTGGGGATCCTCAGACTCAGCGTTGGGAATACCGGTGAAATGGCCTCAGATCGCCGGCGCGCGTCTGATCGTAGAGTCAGCGTTGCCCGGGTATCGTGTCGAGCCGTCACAGGGTACACACTTTTTCCAAAATCTGACATCGTTCGGTGTGGGCTATTTCACCGTGGACAGCGATGGTGGCAATGGTTATATAGACACGGCGTGGCTCGATTCGTGTCCCTCCGTATATGAGACAGATACGCTGCGTATAGTAGAATTTCCCGAACCTCTGATGATCGCTATCAATGGCAGGAAATCGCGTGGTATAGTCGTAAAACCGGATGTGGCTGTGACCCGTGGAGCCGAGGAGGTAGCGGTTGAGTAAAGCCTGGTCAATATGGTGGCATCCACGCAGGACATCTCGTGAGCTGTCGGCTCTTGAGGAGGAATTGTGTGTACAGACTCAGTCTCTGGCAGACTGTCAGCGTGAGCTGGCGCTTGTCAAGGCCGGGTGTCGTCAACTCGAGGAGCAGGTGTCGCAGGGTCAGGCGACCGAGAGGACGCTGCGTGAGGAATTAGAGGATTATAAGGCCGAGTCTTTGTCGTGGCGTCAGATAGAGAAAGAGATGGAGGAGGTATATGCACGTCTGGAGAGTGTGGACGAGCTCAAGCGCGGTTATGAGCGCAAGATAGCCCGTTTGCGTCTGCGTCTGCGGGATAGCGGCGGTGATGCGTCTTCGGTCGATGAAGATGAGAATAGCGAACTGATAGATATGCGCCGTGGTGCGGTGTGTGACGGAGCCTCCGCAGTGAGGGGCGGTGAGAAAAGAGTATCATCGGGAGATGATAATAGTGAGAGGGAGGATGATGACAGCGACTGGTTGCGTATATTGCCACGCGAGATATAGAGCGCGTTCCTTAAAATTTCGGGGTCGTAGAGTTTTGGTTTTACTGGAGTTTATTATTATCTTTGTGTATCAATTAAGTAAGTATGAAAACTTACTTATTATTAAAATAGCTTTTAGTCTGTTATTGCGGTTATGGCTTGGTATACGGAAATTCGGTATTATGTGTTCAGGATATTATTGTCGGTAATGTTGGCATTTCTGCTCATCGGGTGCGCTCATACCTCGGGTGATGTCCTGTCGCTGATGAATAGAGTTGACCGCCTGATTGAGATCTCTCCGGACTCGGCGCTGATGGTTATAGAGAAGATAGATACCACGCAGATTTCCGGTCGTGCCGACAGAGCGCGCTATGCTCTGCTGAAGTCGATGGCTCTCGACAAGAATTATATCGATACGACCTCGTTTGCGGTGCTTCAGCCGGCACTCGACTATTATCTAAAACACGGCAATGCGGATCAACGTCTCGCCACACGCTACTATCAGGGCCGCATCTATATGAACCGTGGCGATAATGATGCAGCGCTTACAGCCTTTCTTAAAGCCTCCGAAGACACAGCAGGCTGCAGTAATCCACGGCTCCTTGCACGGCTTCATGAAGCAATCGGTGTAATGTACTATAAGCAATTTCGGTATGAATCCTTTATGAAGCAGAATATTCTGGCCGAAAAAATATATGATGCCATAGGCGACAGTGCAGGAATGCTGAGATGTAATCTAAAGATATTGGAAGGCTCTATAAACTGCGATGACAGTCAGGAAGCTGAGAATGCCGTAAAGGTAATTTCTGAGAAGCCGGAATCGTGTATAGGAAATAATGACATATCCAGTCTGCTGATAAAATACTATCAATATATCAGACCTGCAAATGAATTAAATGAATTCTTAAGAACTTATCTCACAATATCTCCGGATTCTCTGTCATTTTATATAAAAATGAATCTGGCAAATGCCTTTGATAGTATCGGAGACTACTCAAGGGCTAAGGAATATGTCAGTAGTGCATTCACAGAGCTGGCTGCTGAGAACTGCAGTCAGGATGACTCGATTAAATATTACAGTATAGCGACATCTGTATTTGAACATAATAATATGCCTGAAGAGGCTTTGGATGCTTATAAACAATTTTTAGATATTTCGACGCAGCAATGCAATGATATCATGAATAGTGAGCTGTTGTTTGCCAACAAGCGTCATGAGTTAGAACTAAATAGTGTACGTGAAACGTCCGTCCATACGCAGACTATATTAATAGCGTTCGTAGTAATGCTAATCAGCATAATTACCATAGTATTCATAGTCTATATGGCCAAACAGATCCAAGGCCGTAGAGAGATTACCCGTCTTGAGAGTGAACAATTAAGGATAGCATATATCACAGCTCAATGGAAAATCGATGGACTAAATAAGGAAAAAGCGGCGTTGAATGATATATTGGCATCCACAACCTCAGATCTTGATAATGAAACCAGACAAATCATATATAATCGTCTTGAGACAATAGAGGGTTTTATCAAAAGATGTATCACCGGTAATACCTCTTACGCCACCGCATTACATGCTTTGGAACAAGATGTATTAAACAATAGAGATGCACTTCTTAAGCATCTAAAAGATTCATATAAGATACGTCATCCGCGCCTGATACAATATTGTATAGAGAATGGTTTGGATGATACCGAAATAGGGTATGTGTGTCTGCTGGCCATGAATTTGAGAAACAAAGAGATCGGGGTTTATCTCAATATCAACCGGATTAATGCCTATGCCAGTAATATCAGGAGTAAGTTGAAAATACCCAAAAATTCCTCCACGCTGTTACAGCATTTAAAGGAATATATGTCATAGACCCTTTCCCACAAAGGGTCTTAAACAATAAATCCACACTTAGACTCTCTTAATATTCATATACGGGATTGTCATCGACTGTAATTCTAACAGTAAAATTTTTTATTCCAAATCACATTAATGTAATGCCAATGTAGTGCCATATATGATAATAATTGGCGAATATAAATCCAATATAAGTTTTAACTTGGATACTATATTGTATATCAAAGAGTTATGAAATACCTGTATAAAACAAATATAGTGTTTTTTTTAATTTAATACGAAATACGGTTTTAGGTGTATAGTACGTATCAAACGACAGCCGTATATTTTTGTAAAATTAGCAAAAATTAAATCGCTGTTAATCTGCAAGTTAAATATTGGAGGGCGAATATTTTTTTTTTGGAATATTTAGTTGAATTGTGTACCTTTGCGAATAATCATTTATAAAAATGAAACTACTTTTAACTTTGGTATTGGTGTGGTTGGTTTAGTGCGTCAGGGTGCGGTATTGGATTCCAAGATAGTAAAATAATAAATAATAATGTGTAGTAATATGAATAGAATTTTTAATAAGATAGTCATAATGATGACTATGCTGCTCTCAGCGGTATCGCTGGCGGGCAATGCGCAGGAGTATGTTGTCCCAGCATACGATGTAGTCTGGGAAAACTGTCCTGAGGGAGGTAGTTTCCCCGGAATACACCTTGAAGAACATGTTGTTGCCACTGAAACTAATGGTGTTGTGGTTTATACTGATAATGTCGAAATTCTGTTGAATAATCATACCATGTCGGTAATCTTCCTATCAGAAGAGAATAAGGAGGTGGCACTGCAGAACAATAGTAGGTTTGATTATTTTGGTACGGATTATGGTGAGAGAATACCCGATTATATTGAGTATAAGGGTGAGAAATATAAAGTTGTAGAACTTAGTATCGTCGCTAATTCCAATAAAGTGGTTGTTCCCAATACAGTAAGACGATTGATGGGTTTATGTTTCTTCGGAGTAAATGAAGTTGATCTTGGTAAGTCGGTTGAGCTGCTCGGAAGAGCAACTTTTTCTTGTCCGGAGATGACCGCTTTAAAAATGCCGGAATCGGTGATATACATGCAACAGAGAGCTTTGACCGGTAATACATATGAGACATTCAAGTTGCAAAGTATTGAGTTTTCTCCTAATCTAAGAACAATTGAGTCTAACAACTTCAATTATTTCCCATATATTGAAGAGATCAGTATGCCTCAAAAGCTTTCTTATTTAGGTGAAAATTGTTTTAATAATCTTACAGGGCTGAAGAGAGTATATATCGGTCAATATCTTATGTCGATGAAGAATTGCTTCAATAACTGTTCCGCTATAGAGGAGATTTTCATAGATAAGTGGTATCCTATCAAAATTGAGGATTGCTTTAATGAAGTAGATAAAAGTAAATGTGTTATAAAAGTCAGTACGCTTACAGATCCAGATGGAAAGGATGTGTATATAGATGACTTCTGGAAGGACTTTAAGATTGTCGAGATAGATGCTTCGGGTGTCGAGACTA
>CAMWUY010000097.1 GCA_947177615.1 uncultured Porphyromonadaceae bacterium | reverse complement strand
CTGAGCAATTATCTGATCCCACCTACCAATCAGGCTCGAATCGATTATACCAATAAATATGTCAAGAACAAGGCAGTGACCTCAGGCTCCAATATCCAGCTTATGGCAGCTCCCGGTGATGTGGTCTATATCTCCCGATTTGAAGATGCCAATAAGATGGCCTACCGTTTCTCCATGGATCACTTCAATGGTAACACTATAGCATCGCGTCTTACCGCCCGTACAGCTGAATATGATTCCACCAAAATGTATCATTGGAGTCTGCGGGACTATATGATACGCAACTTTGACGGAATGAAGGAGACAGTCACTCGGGGCTCTTCATTAGATACAATAATACCAATTGAGCCCAAAGATTTTCTCATCTCTGCCAATGATCAGGAGACACTGACCACACCTCAACTGACAGAATACATCGAGAGACAAAAGATGCGTGGTGTTGCCAATATTAAAGCTTTTGAGATAGAACGTGAACGCAGATATGCTGCCACCGCAGCCGCTTTTATTCTCACTCTTATCGGCATGTCGCTCAGTTCCAAGAAGGTCAAAGGGGGTATGGGACTCAATATCGGTATCGGTTTAGGTCTGTCATTCAGTTATATCCTGTTCTCTACCGTTACATCATCATTTGCCATCAATGGACTGACATCACCCTTTGTAGCTATGGAGATACCCAATGCCGTCTATCTGTTGATCGGATTATATCTGTTCCGCAGGGTCTCCGGATAGATTCCTGTCATGGTGTGATCAGGCCGTTGGAGAGTAGTTCTTCATATCCCTGCCTGAAATAGTATCTGTCAAAGTCTTTTGGCCGCACGGTCTCCTTACCGGCTATCACCACGTCTATATCAATCGGCACTTTACCCTCTGCCCGTGCCTGATCCGTTCGTCCCGCTCCGGCCTCGTAGGCCTTGAACAGCTGCTGCAGTCGCTCTACGTCATACCGGTCACCAAGCTCCACCACGACAACGGCATTGAGATAATGCTTGCACTCATTTCCCTCATCACGTCCTATAGGAGCCGTAGAGTAAGGAGTAGAGCAAAAACAATTATCACTCAACTCTGACAGCCATGCTATGGCCTGACGTAGCCGCTCCTCACGAGGAGGTTGATTACTACCCAACGAAAGAATGTATTGCATTTTATTCAGACCCGGTATCTATTATATTATTTGACCAATCTTGGAGTGCTGCATTCGCACTCACTTGACGGCAATCTAAGGGTGATGACAGTAATCTCCGGCTTGGCGGCCCCTAACCTGAATGGCATACCGACCTCACCTGCTCCTACATTGACATAGATATCTACAGGCTCTCCATTTCTATTATTGCGTCTGTATAGTCCGCCCCATTCCTCATATTTTAAGACAGCGGGACTCCATCTGAATGATCCTATCTCAATAGCCATCTGCATAGCGTGGGTATGCCCGGATAATGTGAGATTTATATTGGATATTTCCGAGGACTCGCGCCGCCAATGTTCGGGATTATGCGTCATCAGTATCTTAAACCGCCGATCCATAAGATTACAAACACTGTCTCGCGATATAGAATATGCATCCGTCAGGTGTCCATATTGTCTGAATGGAGGTTCTCCCCAATTCTCCACTCCGATAAGCTTGATCGTATCACCTCCGTTAATGATATCAACGGTTTCATTATTCAGCATTCTCCAACCGATCTGACGTTGCCAGGCTTTCATTAATGTCATGTTCTCAGCCTTTTCTTGCGCGGTATCCCAATTTATATAATCTCCATAATCATGATTACCCAGCACGCTATACACACCATCCCGGGCCTTGAGCCGGGTGAGAGTAGATAGAAACGGAGCCATCTCGGTAGTCTGTCTATTGACTATATCACCGGTAAACAATATAAGATCTGGGTGTTGCGCGTTTACACTATCGACAAATGCGCTGATAAATCTTGTTTCCTCACCCCATGTGCCGAGATGCAAGTCTGAAATCTGAACTATTTTATATCCGTCAAATGCCTCGGGCAATCGGTCAGATACGTATGTGACATTGACTATGTTGATCTGACGACGTGTTACAAGAGCTCCCCACCATAACAGACAGAAAACGATTATCGATAGTGGCACCCCTATCCATTTGGCAGATGCCAATCTTCGCGAGCGCCATAACAGAGGTATGTATCCGGCTAATGAACAAATCAGATATACCGTTTTTGACGCATAAATAGTAATGTATGTAAACAGAATCCACATTATCCATGTGATACTCTGCGTACTGCTGCGATACGGCATCAATATTGCCACCGCGATCATTATCCAGCAACATACGGATGATATAGCGTAAGCATATCTCAGCTTTGTCCGGCCGGGACATCTGCGTTTGATATCGAAAAATATAAATATGTCTATCAGAATTGAGACGATTCCGATGACGACAGCCATTAAAACGGGAACACGCATGAGAGTAATCCGATCAAATATCTTTATTCAGCACCACCAAGGATGGCACGCAGTTTGTTTTTCAGAGGATTAGCATACATCGTCAGCATCATTTCCATCATATAAGTACGCTCCTCTACACTGATGTCAGGAAGATCCACTTTGTCGAGCTGAGAGTTAAAGTACTCCTCGACCTCCGCCTTACGCTCTGGGGTATAATTATGCTGAAAGCGGGTTGATGCATGCAGCATATCGTAGGCGATGTAGTTGATACTGAATATTTCGTAGCTACGATGTATTGCCTGATCTACCAGTCGCGCCACATACTTAGCAGCAGTATTGGGATCCTTAAATTCACCGATCTGATCAAGGCGGGTATTAATACGCGGTGTGAGCTGGAAGTGCACTTTACCCTTGAATTGCAGCAATCCTGTCTCCATTGAGTACAGGTCGTCACGCTTAGACTTCTTAAACTCCGGATCTCTACGTTTCATAAGAAATTCCCGCACCTTAAGATAGTCATTGGGGTCATATTCATAACTTATAGCCACCGGCATCAGATTGATCTCCTTGAGTCTCTCCAGGAATGATCCGACACCCCCCATTGCCAACATCTTGACAAGTGACTCCTGGGTATGGTCGCTTGAGTCCTTGGCACGACCCTCGCGCTGTGCAATCCATACAGACTCATGCTTCTCGAGGATAGTATAATGTATGTAAGCACTCAGTTTCTTAGCGGCCATCAGTCCCTCTCTCAGTCCTGTATTTCGTTTCACAATAAAACTCTTATTCAGACGCACCAGATCGGTAATCCAGGGATAGATCAGCAGATTATCTCCAATAGCAACCTCCGAAGTAGGCACTCCTCTCCGTAGGAATGTAAGATTGAGAAATGATGCATCAAGCACTATATCACGGTGATTGGTAATATAGGTATAACTCACTGAAGGATTGAGATATTTCACACCACCCAGAGAGATGCCGGATGTCGTAGTCTTGGCGAGCATCTCCAGGAAGGGATACATCACCTGATGCTGAAAGTCATACTTATTGTCTATCTTCAGCAGGTCATCAACCAATGCAGGAATGTCATTCTCCGGCATGGCATACTTTAAAATATGTTTAAAACCCGGTTCATTGACCAGATTCAGCATTGTCGAGTGAAATACACTATCATCGTATGGTGATATATCTGAAAAGTCATAGTCCTGTGTACTCATATTCTCTACTGTTTATTTTTACAATATTCTCTCCACTTGTCGAGGAGCATAGTCATATCAGCCGGGATCTCAGTGTCGAAAAACATCTCTTCACCTGTAACCGGATGAATAAACCCGAGCGTCTTTGCGTGCAGTGCCTGACGCGGACATATATCAAAGCAATTCTCGATAAACTGCTTGTATTTGGCAAACGTTGTTCCCTTCAATATCTTATCTCCTCCATACCGGGCATCGTTAAATAACGGATGTCCCTGACTGAGCATGTGAACACGTATCTGATGTGTACGACCGGTCTCAAGAACACACTTCACCAGTGATACGTATCCGAAATCTTCCAATACCTCATAATGAGTGACGGCATGTTTACCGATATTTGGATCATCAAAGACCGTCATCTGCAACTTATTACGGGGATTGCGAGCTATATTGCCCGTAATTGTACCTTGCTTCTCATCAAAGACGCCCCATACCAATGCGCGATATTCCCGCTTGGTGGTCTTGTTATAAAATTGCAATCCTAAATGAGTCTTTGCTTCAGGCGTTTTGGCCACGACAAGCAGACCGGAAGTATCCTTGTCTATACGATGCACTAGTCCGAGACGGGGATCGGATACGTCATAATCCGGATTATCCCGGAAATGCCACGCTAAAGCATTGACCAGCGTTCCCGAATAGTTACCGTGCCCTGGATGCACTACAAGTCCGGCAGGCTTATTGACCACAAGAAGGGCGTCATCCTCATAAACTATATCAAGGGGGATATCCTGCGGTATTATCTCAAATTCATATCGCGGACGGTCCGTCACAATACTGACGACATCATCAGCCTTGACACGATAATTGGATTTAACAGCCTTGCCATTTACTATGATACATCCTGCTTCTGCTGCCTGCTGGATACGGTTGCGGGATGTTTTCTCCATTCTGGCAACGAGAAACTTGTCAACTCTCAGCAACTTCTGTCCCTTATCCGCTACAAATCTGAAATGCTCATAGAGTTCCCGGCCATCATCCATCACATAGTCCGGACCACGGTCTTCATTCAGCTCTTCCGCTTGCTGATCTTGTAAAACTTCTATTTCGATTTCGTTATGCGGAGACTCCATATCACTATTTTAAATAAAAACAAATTTGAGGGACATAAGTATCACATTCACTCGATATTTAGAAAAACTCCAATGATTCCTCGTTGCCTGACGAGGAGTTAGACTCTGACGACTTTTGTTGTGAAGATGACGAGACGTGAGCGGAGGATAACTCATTTTGTTCTTCATCGGAAGACCCGTAAACGTTGGCATCTCCATTATAGATCTCGTCGATTCTATTCTGGATATATTCCTCGGCTTGCAGCGAGTCTCTCAACTCGGTAAGACGTCCGTCATAGACTTCGACAACTATTGCCGCATTGACAGGGACTTTTTGCATCTTCTTTACTGTCTTGCCATTAGCAAGGATCTTAACAATACAATCGTTATCCCCTAATACCTTAACTATCCGTATATTTTTAAATCCAAGTTCTTCGAGTTTAGCCATACCGGAGCGGAATGAAAAACTTTTGAGAGCGTCTTCAAGCGGATGATTATCATCGTCAATAACGACCTCCTTGGGGTGTACTGCGTTAATATATAGAAAAATCTTGCGTCCGGGCTTAACTATACTATTGGCCTTGGGGTATTGTTCGATAACAAATCCGGGCTTGACATCGTCCTTATATAGCGAGTCGCGGATATCCACCTTAAATCCCTTATCGTGTAAAATATTGATAGCCTCCGTATAACTCATATTCTCCACACCGGGCACGACATCACTCTGTCCGTGCTTGGTAAAGATGGCTATGGAGAAATAGACTATCATCAAGCCGATGACAGCGACAGCTATTATGATGGCAAGATTGACCAGTATTGGATGCTTGACCGAAAAGTCTGAAATCTTGGGATTCATTACCTTTGAGATTATTATTGAAACTCAAAGTTACAAAAAAAATGCTACATAATGTATATGTGATGACATTAGTTTGGAGTACATAAAAAATATTTAAAAATATGAGGAAATATCATGGCATTAACGAAAAATGTTTTTGTACTTTCACAAATTATTATTAAATTTGCAAGCTCAAAGCGCTTTGAACGAAATGAGGAAACTCTTTATATATATATTTCCGCTGCTTACGCTTGTCCTGAGCGGTTGTGGCGAATACACCAAGGCTCTGAAAAGTCGCGATGTTGATTATAAATTCGACTACGCCAAGCGAGCTTACAATCAAAAGAAATATGTACAGGTGACGACATTGCTCACCGACGTGATTGTGCCTCTGCGGGGAGGACCGAAAGGTGAAGAGGCTCTCTTCCTGCTCGCTATGTCATATTACGAAAACAAGGACTATCTCAATTCCGGAGTCTATTTCAAGAATTACTACACCCGCTATCCCAAAGGGAAATACGCGGAGTTAGCGCGTTTTTACAGCGGATATGGATACTATCTTGACTCTCCGGATGCGCAGCTTGACCAGACCAATACCGTCAAAGCAATTGAGGAATTACAAGGTTTCTTAGATTATTTTCCCCGCAGTGACAAAGTGACTGTTGCGCAAAATGCAATATTTGAGATGCAGGATAAGCTTACTCTCAAGGAATTACAAAATGCCCAGCTCTATTATAACCTGGGCAACTTCCTGGGAAACAACTATGAAGCCGCTATCATCACTGCACAGAATGCGTTGAAGAATTATCCATATTCTAAATATAGAGAAGATTTTGAGCTGTTGATACTGAAATCTAAATATCAAGAAGCAAAACTGAGTGTGGATGAGAAGCAACGAGACAGATATCAGGATGTGATTGACGAATATTACTCATTCGAAAACAACTTCCCTGACTCAAAAAATCTCAAAGAAGCGACCAATATATATAACCTCGCAAAAAGACATATAACGGATTAAATTCCGGAATGTCCATCTCTCCCGACCGGCAAAGACTGAAATATAATATATTTGATACTTTACTTTAGCTTATATATAAGTTATCCAAACGACTATGGATTATAAAAAGACAAATGCCCCGCTGACCACTGTCACTCGCGACATGATTGCCATGGCTGAACAGACCGGTAATGTTTATGAGACTGTATGCATCATCGGCAAGCGAGCTAATCAAATCAGTGTAGATCTCAAGAAGGAACTCGAAAAGAAACTGCAGGAGTTCGCTTCAACAGACAATCTTGAGGAGGTATCGGAAAATCGTGAACAGATTGAGATCTCCCGTTATTACGAGAAGTTGCCGAAACCGACGCTTATCGCTACACAGGAATACATTGAGCACAAGCTTTACTTCTCCAATCCCCTCAAAGAGAAGGATCGTCTTGACGATTGATTGGCTCTCCGACCGACATATTGCATTGATATTCCAGTGTGTGGTATGACAGGTCTCAAATGAATTACGGACGCTGTATCTTAATGCAGCGTCCGTGCTTTTTCTTTTCCTCTCCTTTACATTATACTTTACCGCAATTATCTCCATAATAAATATATTCACCCGGTGCTATGTTTGGAAAATCCATCTATATTTTCAACCCTGACACAGACTATGCGCTTGCCTCCGGCTCACCATACTATACCCCTCCCAAAAGTATCGTGAGGCTTATTCATGAGATGGCTTACTTTCCAAAACGATTTGCCGGGGTGGAAGATATAGTGGTGCCATATCATAAGATTGATCAGATATTGACCGTCATCGGCGGTGTCGATAATTTACAAAATTACGCTATACGCCCTTGGGGGTGGAATGCCCGCATCAGAGGACAACTGCTTGATGCCGGTGTCCCGGAACATAAACTTCCTACCACCGAGGATATTGATCGCTTAAGGGAATTATCTCACCGACGGACTACGATAAGGGGTAATGAAATGCTTAATAAATTGCTTATCTCGTATAATGTCAATCCACACCACCTCTCCCCTCTCCCCCTGGAGTTTTACTCGGAGGATGAATTATTGGATTATTACCACAACACTAAGGATGAGACATTTATTAAAGCGCCATGGAGCAGCAGCGGACGCGGTATAATGTATACCGGTGATAACCGTGACGAGCAGATAAGGGAATGGGCGCATGGCATCATACGTCGGCAGGGTTCCGTAATGTATGAACCGGCAGCTGATAAAGTTCTTGATTTTGCTACTGAATGGAATATCGTTGATGGAGAGCCCGCATATTGGGGACTTTCATTATTTGAAACATCATCACGAGGAAAGTACCACGGCAATATAGATATCAGTCAGCGGGAGATAACAGACCGGATACGACAATTTGCCCCGGATTTTGATAACAGATGGATAGAGTCTCAGTATGATATGCTTGGAAAGCTGATTGGCAAGCAATATCAAGGGCCGTTGGGTATAGATATGCTGGTCGACCGCACCGGTGCGATAAGAGGTTGTATCGAGATCAATCTACGTATGACAATGGGACACGCAACACTACTGGAATCCCGTCACTCATCAGACTTATCCGATTTATGATCTTACTGCACTGAATAAGACTCCTTGCCACAAAAAATGTTAATGCAGGGGACGCAGATTTTGGCCAGATTTGGACTTGCAG
>CAMWUY010000096.1 GCA_947177615.1 uncultured Porphyromonadaceae bacterium | reverse complement strand
ATATAGATAATATAAATCTCAACTTCCCGAAATTTCAGGAATTGCAACAGGCTTTCAAGGAGGTCGGTGATGTCCCGGCTCAGTCAGAGTCAGAGATATGGAAATCATATCAAGGCGTTGTCGAGCAATTTTACGATTGTCTGAATGTCAACAAAGAGTTGCGTGCGCTTGACTTCAAGAAAAATCTGGAGGCAAAGAGAGCGTTGATTGAGAATGCCAAGGCTCTTGCTGACATAGAGGATGTCATCGAGGCCGGCCGTCGTCTGCAGCAGTTGCATCTCGACTGGCGCGAGATCGGTCCCGTTGCCAAGGAACTTCGTGATGAGATATGGGAAGAGTTTCGCGAGGCCTCAACAGTTGTCAACAAGCGTCATCAAGAGTTTTTTGAACAGCGCAAGGCGACAGAACAAGCTAATGAGGAGGCAAAGGTCGCATTATGTCAAGAGATAGAGGCTATTGATTATACAAAGCTGGATAGCTTCAACGCGTGGGAGGAGACTCAGGAACGTATCAAGGAGTTGCAGGCACGATGGAAGACTATCGGTCCTGCTGCCCGTAAGATAAATAATGAGTTGTATCAGAGATTTCGTGCCGCGTGTGATGCATTCTTCAATGCTAAGGGGGAATTCGTCCGTGGGCGCCGCGAGACAATGAATGCCAACTTGCAGCTCAAGACAGAATTGTGTGAGAAGGCGGAAGCCCTGGCGGCGGCTTCTCATAATACAGGATCATTGGATGCTGTCATAAAATTGCAGACCGAGTGGAAAACTATCGGTAATGTCGGTAAGAAATTTAATGATGCTATATGGGAACGTTTCAGCAAGGCTTGTAACTCAGTCTTTGAGGCGCAGAGAAAGGTGCAGAACGAGCGTCGCAACGAGGAGAACGGAAACCTTGAGAAGAAACGTTCTGTAGTTGCACGTCTTAACGAGATACCTATCGATATCGAGCGTCGTGAGGGTCTTCAGCAGGTTAAGACCCTGCAGAAAGAATGGCAGGAGATAGGTCACGTTCCCTTCAAGCAGAAGGATAAGATATATGCTGAGTATCGTGAGGTATGTGATCGATTGTATGACGCTTTCAATGCCGGACGTACACAGGAACGCCGTCGTAACTTCGAGGAGCAAATCAAGAATATCAAGGGCGATGATAACAAGATGGGTCGTGAGCGCGACAAGATGCTACGTGCTATCGAGCAGCGCCGTCAGGAACTTAAGACCTACGAGAACAATCTTGGATTCTTCAATATCAAATCTTCGGCGGGCAACTCGATGTTCAAGGAGATGGAGAAGAAGATGAATCGTCTGAAGCAGGAGATAGCTGAAATACAAGAAAAAATCTCTATGCTTGATGAGGCTTGACTCATGTAGGAAAATCATTTAAAGATATTATAAACGCAAATTATGCCCGATAGGTGCGGAATGTAGTAGAATAAATACATGTTGCGACCTGTCGGGTATAATATTTCTGCAAATGCAGACGAATACGAATAGGCAATTGTAGACCCGGTATCAAGTGGATTCATAATCAGATTGATATAAAATCAGATTGATACTAATAATATGTGTAGATGAATATGAAGTATATAGTTCCTTTGAAATTGTCCTGCCTCTCCCTATTGGCAGTCATCTCCTCAGTCATGTATAGTGCGCCTGCGCAGCCTTTCTACAGTGAACAGGTGGATACGGTGAGCGGTATTACTCCTGCGACGCGGGCGGCTGTGGAGAAGATTGCCGGTGGAGGTGAGAAGATAGGTCTGGTGTTGAGTGGAGGCGGTGCCAAGGGTATCGCGCATATTGGGGTGATCAAAGCGCTGGAGGATAATGATATACCGATAGACTGTCTTGCGGGTACTTCAATGGGTGCTGTGGTCGGAAGTCTCTACGCATGTGGTTATACTCCCGAGAAGATGATGGAACTCATCACATCGGAAGTTTTCCTCAACTGCAGTACAGGTACGATAGATCCGGATCTGACATACTACTTTTCGCAGCCGACTCCGACACCCGAGTGGGCGTCTGTCAATCTGAGTCTGAACTTAAATAAGGATGGCAATATAACAGATCAGATAATACCTTCAAGTCTGATCAATCCGTTGCCGATGAATATAGAGTTTCTAAATCTGTTCACCCCGTATACGAAACAGATAGGGGGTGATTTCAACAATCTCTTTGTCCCGTTCAGATGTGTATGTTCGGATGTATATAATAAGCATAAGGTAGTGTTACACTCCGGCTCACTCGGTAATGCAGTGCGTGCGTCAATGAGTTTTCCTACAGTCTTTCGTCCGATTGAGATCAATGGTCTGTTGATGTATGACGGAGGTATATATGACAACTTCCCTGTAGATGTGATGCAGCAGGATTTCGAGCCTGATTTCATAATAGGTGTATCCGTTTCCGGTCCCGACGGAAAGCCCGAGCCGGGCAATCTGATGGATCAGCTCGAAGATATGATAATCCAGAACAATAATTATAGTGTGCCGTCAGAGAACGGTGTTAAGATACAAGTCCCCGTACTAAACTTTGGAGTGCTTGATTTCACCGCAGCCAAGACAATTTATGATATAGGTTACAACACCGGTCTGTCGATGGTGGACTCTATAAAATCGCGCATATCTGCCCGTCGCGGTCTTGATGAGGTCAATCGTCGTCGCGATCTCTTTGCGGCAGCTACACCCGAGATATTGTTTGACTCTGTAAGTGTGACAGGTGCCCGACCCGGGCAAGCCCGCTATCTTAAATTCCTTTTTACAAATGGTCTGGAAAACCGGCCATTTGGTCTTGAACAGACACAGGCGTCCTTCTATCGTGCGATAAGCGGTGGAAAACTAAGTAACCTGTTGCCATTTGCCTTGATAAATGAGCCGGTTGCCGGCAAGAATACATTATTGCTGCAGGCTGATGTCAAGAACCCGTGGTCAGTCGGAGTCGGTGGGTGGATCACCTCCACGACACAGAGTATGCTGTATCTGCGCTTAGGGTTTCACACGCTGAGCTACAATTCGTTAGATGTAGATTTGAGTGGCTGGATAGGTCAGAGTTATTATGCCGGTATGTTGGACGGAAAGTTTACTATCCATACCCGTCGTCCATCCTATATGAAGTTGGAAGGGGTAATGAGCAGGTATAAGTTCTACAATTCCCAGATAATGTTCTATCAGGAGACAACTCCATCCTTTGTATCCGAGATAGAGAACTATGCCAAAATAAAATATTGTGTAGCAACGGGTTTGAAATCGATAGCGACAGCATCCTTCGGATATGCCTATCGAAGCGATCGTTTTATGGCAGACTATGCCGGCTCCGATTTAAGCCGACGTGACATGAACAGATATCATGACCTGGCGCTTCAATTGGAATGGGAGTTCAATACATTGAGCCATCCCCAATACCCGATGTCAGGCCGTCGTGTGTTCTTTAATTTGGCCGGTCAACGTATCGAGTCCAATTTTATACCGAATGGTGATATATCAGACCAGACCGGTTACGAGCCACATTACAAGGGATCATTGGCGGCAAAATGGGAAGAGTATTTTCCGGTTCACAAGCATTTTGTGCTCGGCGCCATGGCCGAAGGACTGATGACATTACAGGGTCTTTACGGGACATATATGTCTGACAAGATACGTGAGGCAGCTTTTGCGCCGACACCCTCAACACGCAATTATTTTAATCCGGCATTCAGAAATGACAATTATATCGCAATAGGTTTCTTACCTATTTGGAACCCAATGAGTAAGCTGCAGTTGCGTGGCAGTTTCTTCGGTTATCAACCGATCAGAAGAGTAGTCGAAGATGAGTCGGTTTACGGTAGGAAGTGGAGTGGTCGTTTGCAATATGACGGATGGTTGAAGGGTACGCAGTTTATCGGAGAGGTGGCAGCGGTCTATAATTTCCCATTCGCATCCCTCTCCGTATACGGCAACTATCTGAGCAATCCACGTAAGAACTGGAACTTTGGTATCTCGTTTGGCCTATACTTCCAGGCTCCTCGGTTTATTCGCTAAGTCGTTTGGTGGTCCTGGAACCTAAGTCCCTTAGTTTTAGGGTCCGCGCCTTCAATCCGACTGTCGGGTTGTCAATGTGCGCCGTACACTTATCGTATGCTTTATTAGCCGCGGTAATGTGGCGTTGTATATCAGCGAAATCATTCATGAATGATACTAACTTATCGAAAATCAGGCCTCCGAGACGTGCTATCTCCTCCGCATTGCGGTTCTGATTTTCAATACGCCAAATCTGCTTGATAAGTTGGAGCACAGAGAGCAAGTGTGTTCCCGAGACGATGACGACATTGTGTTGATAGGCGAAGTCCCATAGTGTCTTATCGTAGGTAACCGCCGCAATATAGGCAGCATCATTGGGAATAAACATCAATGTATGCTCCATAGCGCCGGCGATATTCTTGTGATATTGCTTAACGGCCAGTTCGTTAACGTGCTTCTTGACCGAATCCGTATGTTTCTTGAGTGCTTGTTTGGAGACATCGTCATTTTCGGCCTCTACATACTGCATATAATCAGTCAATGAGACTTTTGCATCAATAATGATCTTGCGGTTGTCCGGTAATATCACAATGACATCGGGCTTTTGCGGATTGTCGTCATCGTCACGTATCATCCCGTTGGCATCCTTGCCGGCCTGTATCATATAGTTGACATCCCTGACCATTCCGGCGTTAATCAACATATTTTCGAGAACGGTTTCTCCCCATCGTCCTTGTGCACGTGTATTGCTGGACAAAGCATTGGAAAGCCGTCTTGTCTCCTCGCTGATACGTCGGTTGGCCGTCATCAATTGTTCCAATTGTTGAGTCAGCATTCCCTTATCGCGTGTATCATTGACATAATATTGATCTACAGCCTTCCTGAAATCGTCTATATTATGAGTGAGAGGCGACAGTATCTCTGACAACTGTCTGTTGTTTTCACGGCTTAACGTCTCCTCCTTCTTGCTCAAAATTGTGTCTGCGAGTATCTGAAACTCCATCTTGGTTTGTTGAGCGAGTTGGGAAGCCTGTTCATTAAGTCTGTTATTAAGTGATTCGATCTGGTGTTCATATCTTATTCTGTTCTCCTCGACGAGCCTCTGAGCGCGATTGTTGAGAGAGATGAAGAGAACAACAGCTAATGCTATAACGACTATAGCCGATGCTATTAATGCTATTTCCATAATGTTAGTCTATCTTTCTATGTGGTCAGCGAATTGAGGTGTGTAGATGACGGTAGAGTCTCGAAGTATGAAAAGAGCATCAGCATTGGCATCACGACACATTTGCATCGCTGCCTCTGAACCGCATGCCATACACGCCGTTGCCAGGGCATCCGCAGTCATACAATTATCGGCAACCACGGTAGCTGATAATATATCGGTCTCGACGGGACGGCACGTCAGTGGTGAGATCGTGTGTCCGTAGGTGGTGCCGGTGTTAGTGTGATGAAAGTTGCGATAATTGCCTGATGATGCTACACCTTTATTGGTAAGTGTAATTATTTCAGCGACCTGTTGTCCGGGAAGACTCTCTTTTCGAGGCACATCAACAGCTATGCGCCAGTCACTGTTTTTGCTATTATGTCCTGAGCAGAAAATTTCTCCCCCGATCTCAATCATAAAATCTTCCACTCCGTTGCGCCTGAACATTCCGGCGATAATATCGACACCGTATCCCTTAGCCAATGCAGAGAAATTGAATTGTATGCGTGGGTCATCTTTATGTAATATATCACCAAGCAAGTGTGTCTTTTCAATCCCTACGATGGAACGCAGGCTGTCACAACGTAGAGTATCGGTAGTGGCAGTGTGATTTTTTCCAAATCCCCACGCAGTTATGGCAGGGGAGAGAGTAGGGTCAAACATACCGCCCGACAAATGATTGACCCGACATGCCTCATCATATACTATTATGAAATGTGAGTCTACGTGTGTGTCAATATTCTTATTGACCGCAGCAACTATCGATGAGTCATTAAAGACGGAGAGCGATTGATCCACCGGATATGTGGCCGGGATTATGGAGTCCGCGAGATTCCCGGGTCCAAGCCAGGTAACATTGTATATGGTGTTCCATACGATGCCGGATTCCTTGTGCCAAGTTTGATTGTTGCTGCAGGAACAGAGCAATATGGCTGTAGTGAGTGGCGTTATCAATGCTAATGCCTGAAAACAGAGTCGAATGCTGCGAAATTTCATAAAAATAGTTTTGATATGGTGCAAAAGTAATAAAAAAATATTAAATTTGAGAAATCCTAACTCTCCTTGACAACGGAAGATATAATGTTGAAATTTAAATAAAATTATGAACCAATCATTTTTATTTTTGGCAGACGGTTTTGAGGAGATAGAGGCACTGACAACTATTGATGTTTTGCGTCGTGCCGGCATGGAAGTCAAGACCGTATCAATCACCAGCGCGTTGCAGGTCAGGGGAGCGCACAATATAGTGGTCAAGGCCGACGTGTTGTATGACAATACCCTCTTTGACAACCCCGAGTGGCTCATATTCCCCGGAGGTCTCCCCGGCGCTGACAATCTGTATAACTTTGCTCCTCTGCACGGACTGCTGGAACGTCAGGCCAAGAGCGAGCGTGGCCGTATCGCGGCTATCTGTGCAGCTCCGGCTGTATTGCTCGGCAAGTTAGGTCTGCTTAAGGGTGAGCGTGCGACATGTTATCCCGGTTTCGAGGATATGTTGGAGGGAGCACAGGTTGTAGATGAACCTGTAGTGATCAGTAATAAATTTGTCACTGCCAACGGACCCGCCAACTCCATGCGTTTCGCTCTGAATATAGTATGCGAATCGTTAGGTCAGATAGAGGCTGTCAAGGTAGGGAACGGTATGCTCTATTATCCGGTGACGGATGAAGAATTCGATTTCGGCTGATAAAGTCCGCTATCGGAAAGGAGTCTAAGAATTTGATTTTGAATGATCGAAACGGATATATATTATAATATAGCGAAGACCGGAGAGGGACAATATCGAGAGAAGATGAGTCGCTTTCTGGCTTTCGCTTATAAAGTGAAGAGTGCGGAGGAGGCCCGGGAACGCATCAAGAAGATGCAGAATGAGTATCATGATGCGCGTCATGTGTGTTGGGCCTATATGATAGGTGCCAACGGAGAAGATTGGCAGCTGAACGACAATGGCGAACCCTCCGGGACTGCCGGCAAGCCCATATTGGGACAGATACGCAGTGCTGAGGTGACGGATGTTGTGGTCTGTGTCGTGCGTTATTTCGGAGGAATAAAGCTTGGAACATCGGGTCTGATACAGGCGTACCGTGAAGCTGCGCGCCTTGCACTCGAGGATGCCGGGCGCAGGATATGTTATCGATGCCGTGAGATAGAGGTGCGTGTCGGTTACGTATGTTTGGACGGTGTGATGCGCATAGCACGAAGTGAGGGTGTCGAGATATTGGAACAAGAATTTGATAATGTCTGCCGTCTGGTGTTGAGAGTTCAGGAGTCCCGTTTGCCTGAGGTCACGGGATTGCTCGGTAAGATAGAGGGGGTTGAGATATATGAGAGATGATGTGCATAATGTGCTGAAAGAGGTAAATAATAGGCACATTTTAAGAAAAATAGGGTAATTATAGCGTTAGTTTGAAAAAAAATTACGATATTTGCATTGCCAAAATTTCAGCGGGTTCTCGATGACCTGCTAAAATGGAGGTAACAGATTGATTATAAGTACTAAATATAACTAAAACATTTACAAAAATGACAAAAGCAGATATCGTAAATGAAATATCTCGCAGCACAGGTCTTGAAAAGGCTGCAGTGCTTCAGACAGTCGAGAAATTCATGGAGGTTGTAAAAGACTCTATGGCTCATGGCAACAACGTATATCTGAGAGGTTTCGGCAGCTTCATCATCAAGACACGTAAAGAGAAGACAGCCCGCAACATCTCAAAGAATACAGCAATCATTATTCCGGAACACAAGGTGCCCGCATTCAAGCCCTCACGTGTATTCCTTGACGAGGTAAAGTAATTATAATCCCCAAATCATAAAAGATATGCCCAGCGGAAAGAAAAGAAAAGGCCACAAGATGGCCACACACAAGCGTAAGAAAAGACTGAGAAAGAATCGTCATAAGAAGAAATAAGACGAGGTCCATGACTTACGAATGCAATACGACGCAGAATGCGTATGATATTGCATGATAAAAAACGAAGAGGAACAGACATGGGGATGGCTGATGGGCTTTCGTCATAGTTTGTTCTTCTCTTTTTAATTTAGACCCCATTCCACAAAAAATGTTAAAATCCAGGGCGGCCTATTTTTGAGATAAA
>CAMWUY010000095.1 GCA_947177615.1 uncultured Porphyromonadaceae bacterium | reverse complement strand
ATTGAAAATAAGCGATAGATAAATTAAAAAGCGAAAGATTTTGCTTTTCTTTCGCTTTCTTTTACATTATAGCTGATATGCAGAAGAGGGGTGCGACTTCGGATGGTCGCACCCCTCTTCTTATTGGTAATACTCTTTCTTAGAGTTTTGGGTCGGGAGTGTGTTAGCGGATGTGGAGCTTTTGGACGCGGTCGGCGGTCTTGCGGATGTAGATGCCGGGAGCGGCGGGACGCTTTGTGCCGAGGTATACACCTTGGAGATTGTAGTAGTATACTGTCTCCGGATTTTCAGTGAAGTCAACAGTGACAACAGTTGTTCCTGTGTGTTCGAAGGTGTATGTCTCGCTCCAGGGACTCTCGATGAAGCTTTCGCCATCGTTGGGTACAGCCTTGACACGGCATTCGTAGGTCACTCCGGGTTTGATACCTCTTATGGTGTAGCTTGTGTCGTTATGGCCATTGACGGTCAGTGAGAAGTCGTCATCATCAGCCTGTGTGGATGTACCGGCTACTCTGAGGGCGCCCTCTTCGTAGAGACCGTTGTAGATAGCTACATCACGGATATAGAGACGCTTACCATTCTGGATACATGAGAATGCTACCTTAGCGGATGAAATACCCTTTGTGTCAAAATATACGGTATATGTGTCGTAAGATGCTCCGAGTTTCACCTCATCATAATCTATTTCGTTTCCACGATTGTCGAGCAGTGAGACACCGACGCTACTGTTATCCTTATTATAATATTTTGCATTGAAGACCACGCTCACTATACCGCTTTCGTCGGTATTGAAAGCGGGAGATTCGATGGTACCCATCTGCTTGCCGGAACCTAACTTAAACGCTCCATCTTCGATATTGGTATATCCGTTGGTTGTGCTCCAGCCCTGGTCATTGCCGGAGAAGTCGGCTTCCATAACTTTGGTACATGTTACCTCTTTATGATTTTTGACATCGATGGTATATGTGACATCGGTATCGTCACCGGGCATCCATGAGAGAGTAACAGCGTCCACATCTTCGGGTGTGTGTGAGAGTGAATGCGGTTTGCTGACTGTGGGGAGGGGTGCCTTCATTGCCCAGAATGATATGCTGCCATCGCTGTTGCGCTGCATTTCGGTGATGGGCTTGCCCATGTATCCGCCTACATATACGGTAGCAGCAGGAACTGATGTATCAGTAAGTTCGGTAGCAGAATTATATGGCCACAGGTCACCAATAAATTGGTAAATGTTATCATCGCTCAGGTCATTATCAGCCGGTATAGGAGTCATGCGCTGCATTTCAAAATTATTTACCTGATTACTTGCCCATACATAATCATCATAATATACATGAGAAATAAGCAGACCGGTAGAGTAAATATAACTGTCCCAACCCGTACGTGCGCGATTCTCTACTATATAATATTCATTTTTATTCCTGCCGTTAGTGATTTTTACAGCCTGGTCAGTCTCTATATTCTTCTGGTTGAAGACAGGGAGAGTATAATATGTATTTTCTTCAACTTCGGGAATTTCAATCCATCCCATGAATTCCTTTTCGTATGCGGAATATCCTATGGGTGTATAGCCGTCATTGTTATAACAGCCGGAATCCATAAGTGACCAGGGACCCATACCAAAATATCCATAGTTATAGGTAGTTTCGTAAAAGTCTGGCAAACCTAAACAGTGTGAGAATTCATGACAGAATGTACCTACACCATCAATTTTTTTAATATTGTGTCCGTTAGCCTCGTTGAATACAGCGAATGCGTCTATTTTTGTATTGTCAAGATAGAGTGCCCGACAGAAATCACCACCATCCTCCTTACCAGCTGACAAAAACCACTGACAGGGCCATACACTGTCCTCTCGATCATCCTCGTATGATGAAGCCTCACCATCACCGGCATATAGGACTATAACAACATCACATTCACCGTCGCCGTCGTTGTCATACTTGCTGAAGTCTATCTGTGAATTGAGACCCTCACAACTTTCTGCCACCATTGTTTGAAGTCGCTGGTCATACCCATTAGCGTCATTGCCGCCGTAATACTTGCGGTTGTTGGCGAGAGTATAGGGACCGTAGACATCAAACTGCGGTGTATACTTGCCGTTGGACTGGTCGACAAAATACTGGTGGGCACTTGTAGCACCCTCGGCAAAGAATGCGTCAAATGTAGCCTTGGGGTCGCTGTCAATGAATTTTTTATCCTTGTATTGCACCAGCAGGATTGGCACACGTGGAGTACCGTTGTTGGGCACCTGCGAGGCCTTGCGTATGGGCGACTTACGAGGAGCATTGGCACGCTGACGTGCTATTACCTTTGATGCCTGGATATTATCTACATTCTTGAGTATGAATGCAGCCTCGGCAGCCGTGCGCTGACCGATGTTGTGGGCTATGATGCCGGACGCACCGTCGATAGTGGCGTACTGCAGATTGCCGTCGGCTGCGCGCTGCAGTGCGAGACCATCGGGAGTAACGTATGCGTGGTGACGCTCGTCACCTACAAGATTGACGGTGATGACTGTGCCGTCAGTCTGGGTGAAAGTGCGTTCACCCTTGCGTGCAGGGATGGCCAGAGCGGAGAGTCCGGTCATGGTGGCCAGGCCTGTCAGAAGTAAAGATTTCAGATTCATTTCTTATGTTTGGTTAATTTATATTTGCTTGTGAGCAATAGGCATAACACGCAAATATAATCAAATATTCTTATATTCCGATATTTTCACCCCTTATTAACATTTTTTTGTGGAAAGGAGTCTAAAAACATATTTCCCGGACTAATCTTTTATTAGCCGGAGATGGTTTATATAACTATAAGAGTAACTATAAGAGTACAGGATAAAAAGATGTTATGAAAAGAATAATCATTATGGGGGCATCGTCAGGGATTGGTCTGGAACTGGCTGAGATGCTGGCCTCGCGCGGTGTACGCGTAGGTCTGGCGGCCCGTCACACAGAGCGACTTCATGCACTCAAGGGTAAATATCCCGAAACGGTGGAATATATGTCGATAGATATAACCCACCGCGATGCACCGGCCAGACTTCATGAACTTATAGATAAGACAGGTGGTATGGATATTTATATCCATGTGTCCGGAGTATTGCGCGATAATACAGACCTTGATCCTCAGACGGAGGTTGATGTTGTCAATACCAATGCGGCCGGATTTGCACGTATGCTGTCGGCGGCTTACGGATATTTCCGCGACCACGGCCGTAAAGGTCATATAGTTGCCGTCAGCTCGGTAGCCGGTACGAAAGGAATAGGCCGATTAGCCGCTTACTCCGCCTCCAAGGCGTTTGACACCAGCTATATGGTAGCCTTGGAACAATTGGCAAATTCCGAGGATGTGGATGTACGGTTTACCGAGATACTCCCGGGATGGGTACGTACTCCGCTCCTGGACAGTGAGAGCAGTTATCCTATGGAGATGGATGTGGAGTATGTGGCATACATGATATTGAAAGCCATTGCAAGTAAGAGGCGCAGGGCCGTCATCGACTGGCGTTGGCGCGCGTTGAGGAGTCTGTGGCGCCTGCTTCCGGAGCGTCTTTGGGTCAGGATGGATATCGCCCTTATAAATGATTAGTGAGATGCCATAATGCTATACCGGCGCTGACAGCCACATTGAGCGAGTGCTTGACACCATACATAGGTATTTCCAATGCCACGTCTGCGAGGTCTACAATCTCTTGCGCCACACCGGTGACTTCATTGCCGACGACAAGCACCCACTCCGTATCCTCAAACAGGGATGGATAATTGAGGGGATTGAAGTCGGCCAGGGGTATGCTGCCGTGTGTCTGTTCGAGGACAGCTATATGTCTCCCCTCCTCTTTAAGTCTCACTACCTCGTCCACTGCATGGGGAGCATACCGCCAGCTTACACTGTTGTCGGCACCGAGTGCTGTTTTTGATATTTCCGGATGCGGAGGAACCGCCGATATACCGGCCATAATCATCTCCCTAATATTGAATGCATCGGCAGTGCGCAGCATGGAGCCTATATTCATCATGGAGCGTACGTTGTCAGCCATGAGTGAGAGAGGCTTTTTGGCTATATGTCGATACTCAGTCTCCGTGATACGTGTCAGCTCTACTATATTCTTTTTTCTACCCATTATATAATACCATTATATAATATATGTATATTATATGGTTTCGCCCCCTTGCCGTGAGCCGGTGAGGGGGCGAAAGTATCCTTGCAGGTTTATGAAAGCTCCAGCATGCGGTTGATCGACTTCACGGCTCGTGCAGCGATTTCCGGATCTACGTTGATTTCAGGTTTGCCGTCGCGCAATGCTTCGTATACTTTGCGCAGCGTGTTGAGTTTCATATATTCACACTGATTGCAAGCACATTCAATATCTTCGGCCGGGGCGGGTATGAAAGTCTTGCCGGGGCATTGTCTCTCCATTTCAAACAGTATGCCCGACTCTGTGACCACTATAAACTCATCAGCCGTATCATTAGCGGCATATTCGAGTAATGCAGCTGTAGAACCGACCTTATCCGCTATAAGCTGTAACGGACGTCTGCATTCCGGATGGACGAGGATTTTGGCCTGCGGGTGTTCCTTCTTGAGTTCTATAATCTTTTCGACTGAGAAACGGTCGTGGACATGACAGGCACCGTTCCAAAGGAGCATATTGCGTCCTGTCACACTATTGATATATTCGCCGAGATTATGGTCGGGACCGAATATAATTTTCTCATCCGCCGGGAGTGAGTCTATGACCTTGCGGGCGTTGCCCGAAGTGACTACAATATCGGTATTGGCCTTGACAGCAGCCGATGTATTGACATAGCTTACTACGGTATGGTCCGGATATCGCGCGACAAATTCTTCAAACTCATCGGGAGGACAACTGTCGGCGAGCGAACATCCGGCATTGATGTCGGGTACTATGACAGTCTTGTCGGGACAAAGTATTTTGGCAGTCTCTCCCATGAAGTGCACACCGCACATAACAATGACGTCGGCATCAGTGAGGGCGGCCTGGCGGGCGAGCGCCAGTGAGTCACCTATGAAGTCGGCAATCTCCTGTATCTCGTCACGCTGATAATAGTGAGCCATGATGAGTGCATTCTTCTCACGTTTCAATCGCGCGATCTCCTGCCTGAGTTCTTCATTACTGAGGTCAGAGATATTTTTGGCCGATGTTTCCATTGTTTTTTATATTGTTTTATAAATTTAATTTAAATTAAAAATTAAAAAATAATCAACAACAACAATAATAGCTGTCAATAAGTCCCAATAACTTTTGTCCTATAAATTTGGAAATGTGAGTTATTGTATTATCATGATCAGTTGTATACATATTATTGACATATACAGATGCTCATATTCACCGATATGCAGACTTTATCAACAGTTGTGATGCGATGGCAAAGTTAATAAATTCTTCTCTTTTTATCCTTAAAAAGTGTTGAAAAGTGGTGGTATGATTGTCAATATCGATGTTGATAAGTGTAGATAAAATAAGGGGAGTGGTTGAGGTGTAAAATTTTTTGTATATGAAAATATTTTGCAGTAGAGTTATTATC
Organism: uncultured Porphyromonadaceae bacterium; assembly: GCA_947177615.1. Lineage (GTDB taxonomy): Bacteria > Bacteroidota > Bacteroidia > Bacteroidales > Muribaculaceae > Lepagella. The sequence goes on along the minus strand of CAMWUY010000095.1, from coordinate 2,796 downwards.
GGTGTTTTAGACGGGTTTTTGACTGTTTTTATAGGTTTTTATACAGGTTATTGACAGGTTATTTACGGAGTGTAGAGAAAATTAGGGTACGGGTATAAGACGACAAAAGACCGGTATTAACCGGCCTTTTGTGTATTTGGTTATATTTTTATATTATATCTTGGTTTGTATAATTATTTCAGCGGTGTCAGGGTATACAGGGCAACTGTAGTGGAGTCGGGGCGCTGCAGGTCAGCATTTACCATGGTAAGTGACTCGTCAGCATTTATGAGATAATATTGTGAGGCAGCTGAGGGAGTGCCGAGTGCGTCCTTGGCGTCCGGGAGCAATTTGATATATTCGACAACAGCACCGTCTACCTGCTTTGATTCCTTTCGGAAGTCACCCTTAGAATATGATGTAGCGAGAACTTTGAGTCCTGCCGGCGCTACAGTATCAGAGGCGAGGGTATTCTCCACGAGAGTGAAGTCACCTTCGTTGTAGTTGTCGTCAGCGTCATATTCGAGTTTGAGGGTGTAAAGTGAACCCTGAGCATCGGCTGCGGGGAGAATGCCGGAATATAGTACCTCCTTGTCCTTATCATTCTTGCATCCGTTGGCGGAACATGACTTATCACTGTTATTGCAGTTACCGCATGAGGCGAGGCCGAGGAGAGCTACGGCTGCCGCACCTAAAATTAATGTCTTTTTCATAAAATTCTTGTTTTTCTATATTAATTATTCTATGATATAACGTCACTTAGAGATAAATGGTTGGATGGTGATTGTTAAAATATTTATTGAAAATGAACAATATAGGATATTAAGGCTTATATAATATAGGATATGGAGATGTGAGCGGGATCATAAAAAAACTAAAACTATATTGACTATGCGGCATATATCATCAATGGGGAGAAGTGGTAGGGTAAAGGGTATCCGGGGGTCAGTGGTGTCGCTGATGACGCTGTTGATGCTGATGATGTGTGCAGTCAATATATATGGTGAGGAGTACAGCGACTCGGCGCGAATACAGTTTCATGTATCACGCTCGCAGTTGGATATGCAGTATGGGGATAATGGTGTCCGGCTGGAGAGAATGTTGTCGTGGCTTGAGCATCAGGAATCAGCTGATTCCGTGTATACGGTCAGTAAGGTGCGTGTGGTGGGAGCCGCGTCACCCGAAGGTGCGGCACAATATAATATGGATCTGTCAGCGAGACGTGCCGCCGCTATATTCGATTATTTTCGTGAGCGTGTTAATTTGCCGGACTCGGCTACCCGATATATTTATCTTGGTAGAGATTGGCGTGGACTGTATGAGATGGTATCGGTCGACGAGAATGTACCTGAGCGTGACCGAGTGCTTGATATATTGTCAGAGGTATCATCGGGTAATGAGATCACGCCATCTGATGGTGACAGAATATTGAGGGAGTTGAAGGATGCAGGTGGTGGAGAGAGTTATAGATATATGTTGCGCCATATATTCCCGGCATTACGTATGTCGCGACTATATGTCAGTTATGATAAAATACTTAGTCCGGCAATGATACCGGCCTTGCGTAGTGATATATGTATACCCGGATTGGCAGCCGGTCCGGCAGAGACAGGTATCGGTGGAATATATGGTCAGGTGATAGAGTGTCGTAAATTCTATATGGGAGTCAAGACCAATATGTTGTATGATGCGCTGGCCGTACCTAATATAGGAGTGGAATTTTATTTGGGCAGGAACTGGTCACTGTCAGGCAACTGGATGTACGGCTGGTGGTCGCGCAACGTAAAGCACGATTATTGGCGCGTATATGGTGGTGATGTCACGTTAAGGTATTGGTTTGGCAAAGCGGCACACCGCAAGCCACTGACCGGTCATCATGTAGGTATATATGGAGGTGTGGTGACTTATGACTTTGAATTTGGAGGGACGGGTCACATGGGAGGTCTGCCCGGTCACAGTCTGTGGGACAGATGTATGCATGTAGCGGGAGTGGAATATGGCTATTCACTCCCGGTAGCGCGCCGACTGAATATAGACTTCACCCTCGGTATAGGTTACCTGGGAGGGAAAGAAGAGGTATATCATCCCGAAGGTGGAGAATACATTTGGGACAAAACGATCCGCAAGAACTGGTTTGGTCCCACAAAAGCTGAAATCAGCCTCGTCTGGCTCATCGGCTGCGGCAACCACAACGTCCGTTAATAATTATTTACCCAGATAAAATTATTTAGATGTGATTGCTATTGCAAATTTAATAAAAAACAAGAAAATCTTGCGTAGTTGTCCAGAAATATAAATACTAAAGCAATAATGAATTATATATACACATTTGTATCATTATGAATAAGGCAAACAAGTTAATTTTGGCAAGTTAAAAGATATTTGTTATCTTTGCTTGTCAATCGGAGGATTGATAAATACAAATTGATTAAAAGCGTTTATCAACGCTCATTTGATGTTCAGAAATCTGGAAAATTTCAATCAAGGTCAAATGATGCAGTGGTAGATGCCTTTCGTTGGTGTATATCATATGTGATATCCACATAACTTGCGTGAGGCTCTAACTGCTCGTTTCATCTTGAAAGGCATTCCAGAGCCTCTGAACGTGAGACGGGCATAGATACAGACTCTCACGCTTCTTTTTTTATTTAATGTTGGATTGTGAGTCTTCCAGCAATTTTTGAACTTTTATCACAATTCAACGATGAGAGCATACATCTGTTTCGTGTTATGTGCCGTGTTTCTCTCAGGCTTGACAACTGTCCTGACTTCGTCAACGTGTCACCCAAAACTCATCGGCAAATAGAGGGGCGATGC
>CAMWUY010000094.1 GCA_947177615.1 uncultured Porphyromonadaceae bacterium | reverse complement strand
ATTAAATATAATACTAACATCAAAAATATTACCATGAACGACAAGAGGATTCTGCTCACGGCTGAATGGCCGGAAATGCCTGAATTCAAGGAGGGTATCCGTCGTGCTCCTGATCGCGGTTATACCCTGACACCCGAGAAAACAAAAGTGGCTCTCAAGAATGCACTGCGCTATCTTCCGCCGGAACTTCACGCTGAGGCGGCCCGGGAATTTATGGAGGAATTGCGCACCCGTGGTCGCATTTATGCCTATCGCTGGCGTCCGGCCGGAGATCTCAAGGCCAAACCTATAGATGAATATAAGGGGAAATGTCTTGCCGGAAAGGCATTCCAGGTTATGATCGATAACAACCTCTGTTTTGATATCGCATTGTACCCCTACGAATTGGTAACGTATGGAGAAACCGGTCAGGTGTGTCAGAACTGGCTGCAGTATCGTCTTATAAAGAAATATCTTGAAGAACTGACTGAAGATCAGACGCTCGTGGTTGAGTCCGGCCATCCTTTAGGATTGTTCCCATCCAAGAAGGATGCCCCCCGTGTCATTATCACCAATGCTATGATGGTAGGCATGTTTGATAATTTGCACGACTGGCATGAGGCGATGCAGATGGGTGTGGCCAATTACGGTCAGATGACAGCCGGCGGTTGGATGTATATAGGCCCGCAGGGTATCGTTCATGGCACATTCAATACTATTTTGAATGCCGGACGTATGAAACTGGGTGTGCCTGAGGATGGCGATCTAACAGGACATCTTTTTGTTAGTTCAGGTCTCGGCGGAATGAGTGGCGCTCAACCCAAGGCGGCTCTTATAGCCGGTGCTGCCGCAATCATAGCCGAGGTTGATCTGTCGCGTATTGAAACTCGAAAGAACCAGGGATGGGTAGAGTATGTTACCGATTCAATCCCCGAAGCATTTGAGCTGGCCGAGAAAGCAATGGCTGAGAAAAAACCTATTTCCATAGCATATCACGGCAATGTGGTGGATCTTCTGGAGTATGCGGTAGAACACAATAAGAAGATTGATCTGCTGAGTGACCAGACATCTTGTCATGCTGTGTATGAAGGGGGCTATTGCCCGGCAGACATGACTTTCGATGAGAGAACACGACTGTTGCATGAAAACCAGGAGGAGTTCAACCGACAAATAGACAAGACCTTGCGCCGCCACTACGACGCCATCAAAGCTCTTGTCGATCGCGGTACCTACTTCTTTGATTACGGCAACTCCTTTATGAAGGCAATCTATGATGCCGGTGTCAAGGAGATATCCAAGAACGGTATAGACGAAAAGGATGGTTTTATCTGGCCTTCATACGTTGAGGATATCATGGGTCCGATGCTCTTCGACTACGGATATGGTCCGTTCCGTTGGGTGTGCCTCAGCGGTAAACATGAAGATCTTGTCAAGACCGATAAGGCTGCCATGGAATGTATAGATGTCAATCGCAGAGGACAGGATCGTGACAATTACAATTGGATACGCGATGCCGAGAAGAATGCTCTGGTCGTTGGCACACAAGCTCGTATCCTGTATCAGGATGCTATGGGACGTCTCAATATCGCGCTTAAATTTAATGAGATGGTGCGTAACGGTGAGGTAGGACCTATAATGCTCGGCCGTGACCACCACGATGTCAGTGGTACAGACTCGCCCTTCCGCGAGACAAGCAATATCAAGGATGGATCTAATGTCATGGCTGATATGGCGATTCAATGCTTTGCAGGCAACTGCGCACGTGGCATGAGCCTGGTGGCTCTGCACAATGGAGGCGGTGTCGGCATCGGCAAATCCATAAATGGCGGATTCGGAATGGTATGTGACGGCTCTGAGCGTGTCGATGAAATCTTACGTAATGCTATGTTATGGGACGTGATGGGTGGCGTTGCCCGTCGTTCCTGGGCTCGCAATGAGAATGCGATGTCAACTGTAAGAGAGTGGAACGATACCCAATCGCAAAATGGCTTCATGATCACAGAGCCTTACATAGCTGATGATACACTTATCGAGGAGGTCATCCGTAAATAAAAAAGATGGGTTTAGACCAGTAGGTTAAAACAATAAAGAAGAAATTCTAATGAAACAGATAATAGAGTGCGTACCCAATTTCAGTGAGGGTCGTGATAAGGGAGTTATAGATGCTATCGTGGCTGCAATAGAACTGGGTAATGAAGTTAAGGTGCTTGACGTTGATCCCGGTGAGGCTACCAACAGAACAGTTGTTACCTTTGTCGGTGAACCGCAGCCGGTGATAGAAGCTGCTCTACGAGGTATGAAGAAAGCTGCTGAGTTGATAGATATGAGCAAGCATCATGGTGCTCATCCGCGAATGGGTGCTACGGATGTATGTCCGTTGATTCCTGTCAGTGGTATTTCACTCGAGGAGTGTGCAAAGCTGGCTCGTCAATTGGCTGAGCGTGCAGCTAATGAACTTCACATACCCTGCTACTGTTACGAAGCCGCTGCTTTTACTCCGGAGCGTAAGAATCTGGCCGTATGCCGTGAGGGTGAGTACGAAGGGCTTGCCAACAGAATGGGTGTAGAGGGGAAAGGTCCGGACTATGGCGATCGTCCCTGGGATGAGGATGTCGCCCGTACAGGATGTACCGCAGTAGGTGCCCGCGATTTCCTGATTGCTGTTAATTTCAATCTTAACACGACATCGACACGACGTGCAAACGCGATTGCATTTGACGTGCGTGAGAAGGGACGTCCGAAACGTGAAGGTGGAAAGCCGAACGGCAAACCTATGAAGGATGAAAATGGCAATACTATCATGCTTCCCGGCACACTTAAGGGGACTAAGGCTATCGGCTGGTATATCGATGAGTATGGTATCGCCCAGGTTTCTATGAATATTACCGACATTGGAGAGACTCCATTGCATGTAGCGTTTGATGAGGTTTCCAGAGCAGCGGCGGCCCGTGGCATACGTGTCACCGGTACCGAGATCGTCGGCCTCATACCCAAACGCACACTGATAGATGCCGGCAAGCATTATCTGCGCAAACAACAGCGTTCTGTAGGTATTCCTGATTCAGAGATAATCAAGATTGCCGTAAAATCAATGGGACTTGATGAGCTTAAGCCCTTTGTCGCTGACGAGAAGGTTATCGAATACATGCTCAAAGATGACCGTAAACGTCTTGTTGATCTGACTTGTGTCGGATTTGCTGATGAAACGGCATCAGAGTCACCGGCTCCCGGAGGTGGGTCTATATCTGCGTATATGGGTGCATTGGCTGCCGCTCTGGGTACAATGGTCGCCAATCTGTCCGCTCACAAGGCCGGTTGGGATGATCGTTGGGAGGAATTTTCCAATATCGCAGAAGAGGGAAGAGCTATTCAGGATCGCCTTATTGCACTTGTTGATGAGGATACTGAAGCCTTCAATCGTATAATGGATGTCTTTGCAATGCCCAAGAAGAGTGATGCTGAGAAGGCTGCTCGCGCTGATGCAATGGAGGCGGCGACTCTCTATGCCACGCAAGTGCCATTGCGCACAATGAAAGCGGCTTATGATACACTTGATGTTCTCGAAAAGGTAGCTCACCAAGGCAATCCGTCCTCTATCAGCGATGCCGGTGTTGGAGTGTTGGCTGCCCGTGCAGCCGTTCTGGGAGCTCAACTCAATGTTCGTATCAATGCCTCAGGATTGAAAGATCGTGCCATGGCAGATAAACTCGTAGCTGAGGCTCAGGAGATAGCGGAAAAGACCTGTGCGCGTGAAGTTGAGATACTCAAACATGTTAATGAGGTAATAGATAAGTAGAAAAGCTGATGAGCAACCTTATTGTTCGACATGCACATATCTGTACTCCTTGTGGCTTGCAAGCCGCTAAGGGTGCAGATATGTCACGCCTGAAAGAGATCGAGGATGGTATCATTGTGATTGAAGATGGTATTATCACTTACGTCGGTGTTGATGAAGGAATGCCCTCATTACCTGAAGATAAGGAATATCATGAGATAGATGCCTGCGGCAATGCCGTTCTGCCGGGTTTTGTGGACTCTCATACTCACTTGATCTTTGGTGGTTATCGTCCGGATGAATTTGAGTGGCGGATGAAGGGTGATACCTATATGAGCATAATGGAGCGAGGTGGTGGAATTCAGTCTACTGTCAATGCTACACGAGAGGCTACACGGGAGGAACTGGCCGATAAAGCTCAATGGTTTATCAACCGCATGTTGCGCGATGGAGTAACTACCGTGGAAGCCAAGAGCGGATATGGATTGTCACTCGAATCAGAACTTAAAATGCTTGATGCTATCAAGACGCTGGCTGAAGATCCTAAACAAAAGATACGTATAGTATCGACTTTCCTTGGCGCGCATGCTGTGCCAAAAGAGTACAAAGGTAAGACAGCGGATTATGTGGATCTGATCATCAACGAGATGTTGCCGGCCGTTAAAGGTAAGGCGAAATTCTGTGACATATTCACCGAGAAAAACGTTTTCGAGATAGAGGATTCGAGGAGATTGCTCAATGCAGCCCGTGAGATGGGGTTTGACCTGAAACTTCATGCCGATGAGATCGTCACTCTGGGAGGTGCGGAATTATCTGCGGAGGTAGGGGCGGTATCTGCCGATCATCTGCTTCATGTGAGTGATGAGGGAATAAAACGTATGGCGGAGGCCGGTGTAGTGGCTACGCTTTTACCATTGACCGCATTCTCGCTCAAGGAGCATTTTGCTCCCGCACGAAAATTTATTGAGGCCGGTGCGGCCGTAGCATTGGCAACAGATCTGAATCCCGGAAGTTGCTTCTCCGGCTCTATCCCTCTCACCATTGCTCTGGCTTGTATATATATGAATATGTCAGTAGAGGAGACTATAACAGCTCTGACTCTAAATGGTGCGGCTGCCTGTGGCTTGGCTGACGTAACCGGTTCGATAGAGGTAGGTAAGTCAGGTGACCTGTGTATATTACATTTCCCCAATTATAGAATGTTACCATATTATGTCGGCATGAATTGTGTCAAGACAGTTGTATGTCGAGGTGAAGTGGCTGCAGAAAACGATTAATAACAACAACTGAATATCATGGCAAAACTTGAAGTTTATGCAATAGGCAGCAGTCCGCTGACCTATGATCTTATCGAGAAAATTCTGAAGGATAAAAGTAAGTTGGTCCTTTCAGAGGAGGCTATAGCCAAAATATCGCATTGCCGCGAATATCTTGATCAGAAGACTGATCGTGACACAGTGCCTATCTATGGTGTGACCACCGGTTTCGGCTCTCTGTGTAACAAGCACATATCTCGTGAGGAATTGTCTACATTACAGGAGAATCTTGTTAAGAGCCACTCTTGCTCAGTGGGTATTCCCGTCTCTCCCGTAGTTGTTAAGCTCATGTTGCTTTTAAAGGCTCACGCATTGTCAATGGGCTTCTCAGGTGTGCAGGTCGAGACCGTGCAACGTATTCTTGATTTTTATAATAATGATATATTGCCGGTGGTCTACGACCGTGGTTCACTTGGTGCATCCGGCGATTTGGCTCCGTTGGCCAATCTTTTCCTTCCGCTCATAGGTGAGGGTGAAGTGATGTTCCAAGGCAAACGTCGCAGTGGCCGTGAAGCTCTCAATATATTCGGATGGAATCCAATCAAACTGAAATCCAAGGAGGGACTTGCTCTGCTTAACGGTACACAGTTTATGAGCGCGAACGGTATCAAGGCCCTGATTGACGGTTGGCACATGGTCAATTGTTTTGACCTGTTCGGTGCTATGTCACTTGAGGGATTTGATGGTCGCATAGAGCCTTTCTGGAACTGCATACAGGCTGTACGTCCTCACCCGGGTCAGATCGAGACCGGTAAGGTATTCCGCACCTTGCTGGAGGGTTCTGAGATAATCAAGCGTGAGAAAGAACATGTACAGGATCCATATTCATTCCGTTGTATCCCGCAAGTGCATGGCGCGGTCAAGGATGCTATGAACCATGTGACCAATGTACTTCATATAGAGATCAACTCTGTGACAGACAATCCTACCGTATTCCCTGATGATGATGTTGTGGTGAGCGGTGGTAACTTCCATGGCGAACCTCTTGCACTGGCATTTGACTACATGGGTGTGGCACTACATGAGTTGGGTAATATCTCCGAGCGTCGTGTAGCACAACTGATTTTGGGATTGCGAGGTCTTCCGGAATTTCTCGTTGCCAAGCCCGGATTGAACTCCGGTTTCATGATTCCGCAATATGCGGCAGCCTCGATGGTTAGTCAGAATAAGATGTATGCATGGCCCGCCTCATGCGATTCTATTGTCAGCTCCAACGGTCAAGAGGATCTTGTTTCAATGGGTGCGAACTCGGCTACAAAACTTCATAAAATCATTGATAACTTGAAGTATATAGCTGCGATCGAGCTGATGAATGCGGCTCAGGCCATTGATTTCCGTCGTCCGTTGAAGTCTTCACCTTATATCGAGACTGTGATGAAGGAGTTCCGCGAGAAAGTGCCTTTTGTCACTGACGATGTTGTAATGGAAGACTATATCAAGAAGACAATGGACTTCCTGGAGGACTTTGAAGTCGTTATCGAAAAACCTATTGACTAAATGATTAATGGTTCGTAATTGACAATTAGTCAATATAATACAGATAATTATCCGCATCTATGGAAATTTGTGAATGCCATAGATGCGGATATTATTTACAGCGGATATTATCTATATGTGTCACCCCGAACCGTTTGGCCGGTGTCCCATTGTTCCGTCTATGATCTCCGTACTAACCGTACTACATTCTCAACATGGTGTGTATGGGGAAACATATCCACCGGCTGGACATCGGTGACTTTGTAAAGAGGGTCAAGCAATGCAAGATCACGAGCCTGAGTGGCCGGATTGCAACTGACATATACAATAACCTCCGGAGCTGCATTCAAGATGACTTTGACTACATCCTCATGCATTCCGGCACGCGGGGGATCGATAATCATGACATCAGGTCGGCCATGGCGTTCTACAAACTCATCGGTAAGTATATCCTTCATATCTCCGGCATAGAACAGGGTATTGTCAATACCGTTGATTTCTGAATTGAGTTTTGCATCCTCTATAGCCTCCTCCACATACTCTATACCGATGACCTGACGAGAATTTTTAGCCACAAAGTTAGCTATTGTTCCTGTACCGGTGTATAGATCATACACCAATGGTGACTTATCTGACTTCTTGTCACAATTATCATCGTCAAGACCGGCAAATTTTCTCGCAACTTTATATAACTCGTAGGCTTGGTGTGAGTTGGTCTGGTAGAATGATTTGGCATTGACTCTGAATTTCAACCCCTCCATCTCCTCCTCAATAAAGTCAGGACCTTTAAACCGGATTATCTCCTGATCCGAAATAGTATCATTTAGCTTCGTATTAATAACATACAAAAGAGAGGTAATCTGTGGAAATTGTTGCGATACGGCAGTTAATAAATCGTGTATTTCTTTGTCCTTATTTTCTCCGAACACTATACATACCATTACTTGACCTGTCGATGCAATACGAATCATCATCGTACGCAAGAGTCCATGATTTTCTCGAATATTATAGAATGAGAGATTATGTTGTAATGCGTAATCGTAAACATAGTTTCGTACCTGATTGCCTAAATCATCCTGCAACAGGCATTGATCAATATGCAATACCTTGTCAAATGCTCCGGGTATATGAAATCCTAATCCATTGTCAGAGTCCTCAAACTCTTTGCCTGCGTGTATCTCCTCCCATGTTCTCCATTTCTTGTTCGAGAATGTATACTCCATCTTATTGCGATATCGCCATATTTCCCGGCTACCTAATGTCGGTTGTATCTCAGGGAGTTCAACCTTACCAATACGTGTGAGTGCATCATAAACTTGGTTAAATTTCTGTTTAGTCTGTTCATCGTATGGGAGGTGCTGCCATTTACATCCGCCACAGACACCGAAGTGTTGACAGAGCGGTGTAGTGCGGATAGGGGATGGTTTGACCATATTTACAATATGAGCCTCAGCGTATGAATGTTTTTTTCTATCTAACTTTATATCGACGATATCTCCCGGTGCACCGTATGGAATAAAGATTACAATGGGGTGTTCGTCCTCCCGGTGGAGTTTAACCTTTGCAATAGACTTGCCTTCGGCGGCCAAGTCCGTAATCTCAATACCCGTCAATACGGGAAGTTCTTTTTTCTTTCTTGCCATATCAAATACAAAGTTAATAGTTTCCGATCAATAATATGTCATCAATTTACATGTTGTGTTAGTAACCAGATATATGAGTAAAATTTTATAGAAAATTTAACAATTTAAAGAAGCATTTTAACATTTTTTAACTTGGGGGGGGGTAAAATTAATACTCTATTTAGTAATTTTGCGTACAATTTTTGG
>CAMWUY010000093.1 GCA_947177615.1 uncultured Porphyromonadaceae bacterium | reverse complement strand
AAACCATCGCGAGAATTAGCTGATATGTATCGACCTATGCCATAGTATAGAGACAACATTTCGCGATTGACTAACTTCGCGGCCTGATATTGGCTGCGAAGGATAGCATCTTTTATTGTTTGGACAGCGATATTGTAATCTGCTGTGTTATGCTGAATAAGTGATTTTTTTGCCATAATAATGCAAATTTACTGATTATTTGTCGGTTGCGCAAATCACAGCCATGATTTGCTCCGGCGTAATACCTTTAAGCAACGGTATTACTATCTCCATTTTGATTTTATTATTAATTTTGCACTCGTGGTTGAAAAAACTTTACCTACTACGAATTTAAGACATTATGAAAATCAACGGCGGATTTAAAGGATTGATTGATACCATCAACCGGGACCTCGACAAGAACGGCTTTGTCAATAAATTCAGAGAAACCCGTAAACGGCTCGCCTGTTTAGGAAAGAGTCCTAAAGCCGGTATCCTTTTTAAATATTCTGATACCGACAGGGACTGGGCTATTAACGAAGGGGGCGGAATAGAAATTCAATTTCAGATTTTCTTTAGAGATGATAAAATTGGATATGGCATCGGCTTCAATGCCCAATATGTGCAATTTAAAAATGAGATGTCTCCCAAAGAATATATCAGACCCTTTACTGACGCTTATCTGCGAATAAAGGACTCACCTGTTGTTACAAAGCTTAAGGATAATGGGATGGATTGGATATATGGCACCGAAAAGGAGATGGCTAATCCACAAAACGGAAAATATTATCTATTTGGGAAAATTATCCCGGTTAATGACGATGATGTTGCTGATTCGGACTATAACGATATGTTGTCTGATTTGCAGGACGGCCTTTTCAATCTGTACACACAAGTTTTTGAATCCAGAAATAAATATTTGGAAAAAGAGAAAAATAAAATGCAGTCTTTAGATAAATACCATAAATTACTACGGATGAAGAAAAACCTGATTCTTCAGGGAGCGCCCGGAACAGGCAAGACGTATATGACAATGGCTCTGGCAGTCAGGCTTTGTAACCCTTCTTTCGATGATTATGATAATCGCAAAAATTTGATTGCCGAGTATGAACGGTTGCGTAAGGAAAACCAGATAGCATTCTGTACGTTCCATCAGTCTATGGACTACGAGGATTTTATCGAGGGACTGAAACCCAACGTTGTCACTGACAGCAACAATCAAGCTAACGGTGTGGTATACTCGGTAGAGGACGGAATATTCAAACGCATCTGCAAGATAGCATTGGACAATCAAGCCGTCAGCAATGCCGGGAATAACATGGCGGCTCTCTATGATAGCTATTGCAAACATCTGAATGACTGTCTTACCGTAAAAAAAGCTACTGGCGATAACACCGGCATATCATTGTTGGAAAAAAGTAAAATGCGAATCCAGTCAATCAAATCCCCATTAAACAGTATCGTAATCGGACAGGATGGTTCTGCAAGCTCGCAATTCCTTTCCAAAAGCATTTTCCTCAGAGACTACAACAGTTTCCTGAACGGCGGAATAAAATCATATAGGGACATTAAACCGGCTTACTCGAGCGAATCGGATATACACGGTAACGCCATCTACTATTTTGCACTTTTTCAACGAATTAAGAAATTCAGTGACACCCATCCGGAAATTAAGGATATTTCTTCCCAAGAACATAAAAACTATGTGCTGATTATTGATGAAATAAACAGAGGAAACGTCTCCAGAATTTTCGGTGAACTTATCACATTGTTGGAAGCGGATAAGAGGATTTCTCCCGACAATCACGATTATCCTGTCACTGTCAAATTGCCATATTCCGGTAAAAACGGAGCAGAGGATGATGAAGAATTCGGTGTACCGGACAATCTGTACATCATAGGTACTCAGAATACGACCGACCGCTCGACCGGGTCGATTGACTACGCTGTGCGCAGACGCTTTGCATTTGTCACTTTGCCGTCAAGTGTTGAAGTATTACAAGCGTGGTATGAGGATAAGAAGCTCCCGGATGAGTTAAAAGCAAGCGCAGTTTCTCTTTTTAAAGAAATTAATGGTAACGGTGATGAGGACCGGGATTCTTTTATTGCAAAACATAAAACGGGCGATTTTGACCTTGAGGACTTGAAAGTAGGTCATAGCTACTTCATGGCTTATGATTTTGACTCTCTCAGACTGAAAATGGAGTTTGAAGTAGTTCCCCTGCTTCGCGAATACATTAAGGACGGTATACTTGCGGACCATCAGGGAGATACCGAACTCTTTTCCCGCTGGATAGAATGTACTCCTAAAATCTCAGTTCAAGATGATTGACACTGTCATACACGAACATGAGCGTATTCCCTTCTCCCCTGAAGTTCCTGACCGACATTGGAAAGAGGGAATGCGTCTCCCACAAAGAGCAGGACTGGACCGCTGGTTTTTCCAATGGCGATGGCCTTCAGGTGACGCCACCCATACATACGGAGGTTATTATGCAACATATGTGATAGGAGCACAATGGTTTGATAATGACCATCGGAACGCGGTCGTAGTGGTACCTAAGGAGGGTTGCGACAAAATCGATTTCCTGAAAATGTTTTATACCTGTTTCCATAACGGAGAAGACCCTGAGTCATTTTCAAAAATATATGATATCGATTTTTCTAAACCGATGATTGACACATCGCACCTCAACAGTGTGTTAAGCCCTCTGATTGTAGTGCATTTCCTTTCCGTCATTAAAGAGGTTTTGCGGAAAGGATTGAAAAAAGACTATATTGAAAAGGAAGATAATCTGAAAAAAATCCGCGGTAAAATTATAACTCATTTGAACGACAGGCTGAATATTATACCGCGGAGATTTGACCGTGTATATTGTCGTTATGGCGAGTGGTCAGAGGATATTCCTGAAAACAGGTTACTCAAAAAAGCCCTCGTATTTTCACTTGAGATATTAAAATCAGCAACTGCATCAATTAGCCTGATACAACTCAGGCAGACAGTGAAATCCTATCTGCTTAAATTTTCCAATGTTGATGACTGCATATCACTACACGAAATCAGAACTTTCAAAAGACACAAACTTTATAAAGAATACTCCACCGCAATTACACTGGCGCAGCAAATACTGCAAAGATATGATTATAGTATCGCAAAGGTCAGGAATGGCAATCCACAGAAATGCCCGGTGTTCTGGCTTGATATGTCACTACTGTATGAACATTACGTACTCGGATTGCTGCGTAATGCTTACGGTAATATAATCAAGTATCAGGTCAAAGGGTACACCGGATACCCGGACTTTATATGTTCTGACCCGCCCATGGTCATGGATGCCAAGTATATTCCCCGATTTGAGAAATGCCTGATCGATAATGATATTTGCCGACAACTTTGCGGATATGCACGTGACCGCAAACTATTTCCCTGCGCGCAGGACAAAGTGATTCCTTGTGTGGTGATATATCCGACGGTAGGGAAAAGTGATTGCGAAAATCCATTTATCGGAAGAGAGATTAGCACTCTTTTCGGAGTTGAAAACCAGAAAGTCCGGGAATTATATACCATAGGAGTACCTGTGCCATATATTAAGTACCCTTAGAGACTTAATATTTTATTAGCTATAAAATATTCACATGGCATTAAAATCAGCTGTGAGTCTACTTGGATTGTTTATTCTGACTTCGCGTTTGCTATTCCTGATTGGAGTCGATAGCGGAAGTTGGAGTTGCGGGTGGAGGCGGGTGTATTGTCGATGGCGTAGCGGAGAGCATCTTCCTCACCGACAAATATACATAAATCGGTGGCACGGCTGACACCTGTATATATGAGGTTGCGGTAGAGCATCGGACGATGGGCCATCGTGACCGGAATGATGATATTGCGCGCCTCGGAACCCTGAATCTTGTGAATAGTTGTAGCGTAAGCAAGAGTCAGTTCGCTCAGTTCACTCCTTTCGTAGGTGGACTCGCGGCCATCGGTGAAGGTGACCGTCAGCCGTTGTTCTGCGGTATCGACCTGCGTAATTGTACCAACCTCACCATTGTACACACCACGCTCCCTTGAATTGGAGGTCTGCATCACCGGGTCGCCGAGACGCATGGTCGTGGCACCGCGCCGCAGAGCCGGCCCATCCGGATTGAGCCGCTGTTGTAAGTCAAGGTTAAGTTGCCGGGCACCGAGTCTGCCTATTTGCTGCGGAGTGACGACAATAATGTCAGTCGGGGAGATATGCCGGCTCGCCGGCAGTTCTTCGGCCACAAGGGATATGATGCGGTCGTGAATCTGCGATACCGTAGGTTCCGGAATAATGACAAGATCCCGCTCCGGGTCAGTCTCCGGCAATTCTCCGTTATTGATTGCTCTTGCCCCCTTAGCTATCAGACTCCCCTCCGATTGCCTGAAATTGTCATCCAGCCTGACGACTGCTACACGGTCCGAGGCTATAAGGTCACGCAACACGTCACCGGCACCTATTGCAGGGAGTTGGTCGACATCACCAACCAGAATAATACGTGTGCCGGGACTGACAGCTTGAAGAAGATGATTGAAGAGCACCTGTTCCATCATCGAGCCTTCATCAATAATCAGCAAATCGCAATCTATCTTTTTATTATGATAGCCCTCCCCCTGCCTGTATCCGAGCAGACTGTGTATTGTGACGGCATCGCATTCGGTAAGGGCACTCAGTCGCTTGGCTGCTCGCCCGGTCGGCGCACACAACACCAAACTCTTTCCCTGCTCTTTCATTATGTCGATTATGCCTTTCACCACAGTGGTCTTTCCCGAGCCCGGGCCTCCCGTAATGACCAATACGGGATTCTCTATAGCTTTCCGTAAAGCCTCCATCTGTTGCTGAGAGTAGAAATGTCCCTGCAGTGAATGCGTCGGTATAGATTCATCCTCAGCCGGAGTGAGGGGGACCGAAGCGAGTGACGAGAGTTTTTCAGCCCCCTCCTTTTCGGCCGCATAGAAGACCGGAAGATACAGCACCCCTTTACTCTTTATCAGACGGCCCGTGGCTACCACATCATCCACCCGGGCAGCTGCCTCTTCCGGTGATACCCCGGCTATACGGGCAGCAGAAGCTATAGCCTGTTCCTGAGATAAGAAAAGATGTCCCATCTCCGCAGCCAATTTCACAGCCGTCACCAGAGCGGCCTGTATACGGCGTGGGTCGTTCCCGGCTATCCCCATTTTACTACCTATCTTATCAGCTATATGAAATGATAGTTGCCACACATCCTCAACCATCGAATAGGGGTCACTGAGTATCACTTCCACCGTACGTCTTCTATACTTATTGCAGATTCGTTCGATGTACAAATCACCGATACCGCATGAGTAGAGAAAGAGCAACAGCCCGAGCTCCTTCTCCATCTTCAGCAGACTCTCGGACGCTTTATAGGCTCTTGCCGTACCCAACCCGCTAATCTCGTCGGCCACTCTGTCGGGATGTCTCATCAACTCCTCTACAGCATCGGTGCCATAGCGAGCGGTGAGCCTCCCCGCAAAGGCCGGGCCAATCCCCTCGACCCGCGGACCCGCAAGCAACGCCTCCACTCCCCCCGTATCGTACGGAAGTTCAGGATGTCCGGCCACTCCAATATGTTCATCTGTATGTTCAATAGTGTTTTCCATAATATTCCAGACGGGCGCGATACCCCCGCACTACTCATTTAGAACGTCCGGAATCAACCTGATGTTCGACACCATCCCAAACTGCTCTGCCAAAGCGACTGAGAGTTATCCCGTAATTCAGTCGTTAATTACTATAATTTGGTCTTTTTCAATTATATGGTTTCTAACATCTTGTTATACTCCTTCACTTTTCTAATGCTGTCTTCCACTTTTCTGATGCTGTCTTCCCTTTTTTGCATAAGCTCTTTGTTCTTTTGAATTAACTCTTGCTCCATTTCTCTTTTTTGAAGTTCTATCCGTTTACACTCAAGACTTTTAAGTACGAAATTCTTAAATGACCTGTCTACATATATTATTCCGAAAATATTTATTGATATATAAGCATTTTTGAAATCCTTAACGGAATCATTTAATTTATATATTGATATTTTCAAAGAGCCATTTTCATGAAACTGAGCGAACCTCTTCCGACGGCTGAAATCCCCATATTTATTTTCATACACTCCTTTGAGAGCCTGATAATTATTTAGAACTGTCTTAGGAGATGGATTGGTTACGACAATTCCGACTATTTTTCCATTATATCCCAATACTGAATAAGTCACATCCTGACCATTAATTTTTGATTCGTTTGTACAACAACTCAGACTGATGACAACTGATGAATTATTATATGTGGGCTTGACTGTATCTCTGAGGGATAATAATGCGATATCGAAAAATTTAGGACATGAGATATTTAAGTTTACATTTTGAGTTTTACTGCCAGACTTGGCCAAGGAATCGCCTATGTTCATATTATCGAAACCAATTTTAATATCTTGCGCCTCATTTTCGACTGCTTTATTGGAACTGTTGTTATCAAGACCAATTGAACAGCCAATGGCTAAAAATATTATACCCACCAAAATTAACGATAATATCTTGGATGTCCTATTATATCCTCTGTGCTGATTATATACTTTCCCTGACACATAATCCATCCATTTTTTTAATTCCCTGAAAATCAAATATAGAGTACCCAGCACGCCAACAGCATAAATCACCTTTACAAACGGCTCAAGATAATATATGCTTGCGGCATCACCGAAATATAGTATATAGTTTTCAGGAATTGATGGAATATCAGCATGAATATTATTCATGTATCTGAATATCGTTTCACTACAAGTGGAAGATACTCGCAAGGCAACTATGCTATCCACTATTATAAAACCGATTGACAACACCTTTACTGTCCCACTAAGCAGCTCATATTTGCTTTTACAATGCTTGAATATTACGCGGAAGAGTACTAAATATACATACTGAAATAAAATCACAAAGAGGTATGAGACTATCGAACCGGCAATATCTTCATAAGTGGCTGATATTACAAGAACCACACTCAGAAACAATATGAGCGCACCTATAAAGAAAGCTAAAGATAAACCGAGAAAGAAAAATATCGATTTTAAACTGATATCATACGACGGTTTTTTATACTTAGATACTGATTTAAATATCCATCTTCTTAAATTATTACAGATATTTTTAATCCCGGAAGAATCAAAGATTTTATCTATTCGGGAATTCTTTTTGCGTTCAGAAGTCAGATTTAAAAGTAAAAAACTCTCATAATCGGAATAACGCACATTCCAATACCGATAGCCGCACTGAAAAGACATATCGTCAGTTCTGTTACAGGTGCACCATTTCCTTTTTCGAGCAGAATGATTTGTTTTATATAAGATAGTATGCCCTTCCTATCTTTAGATTCGCATAATTGTTTTATATATCCTTTATCTACGCATTCTTTGAACATATGCTTTAATACAGCATCATTCTCAAAATTGTAGACATCTGAAATAAAGAACCATATTTTATTAGTATATAATACATCGCGCCCTTGCGCACTTACGATACTTTTAATACAGTCGGATAATACTACAGCAATATTTAAATCCATTACAGGAGATATTTATAAGGTATGGTGAACTTATTATAGATAGTCAATTAATGCCACCACCAATTCAGCCTTATCTTCTTGATTTTTAATTGTCTCCAGATAGTCTTGGAAGAACCTCACCCACTTCGGGGACAATTTGGAATCGTTTTCCTCTAATCTTGATATTGTCATTGCTGCAGCTCGTCCCACACGATATTCTGTGTTAGATGTGTTACTTTTTATTAAATCTAAAACCTTACGCATTTTATCAAAATCATCTCTTAAAAGGAGGAAATAAATCAGTCTCATTTGATTCCAATATACTTCATCAACTTTATTAAAGATTAATTTACACAAAGTTTCATTTGAAAATACCAGCGTTGCCAATTCATCTTCAGACATTCCTTTCTCCAAATTGTATATTATTCCATGCGTAAGCGAATTACCATAATTCTTAAGGGACTCCATATTGTGAGTCAACAGGTATTCCCACATTTCAACAGCCTTTTGACCATCAATTGAAGCCATTTTTTCCAGAATTTTACATATTGAGTCTTCTCTTGAATCCCACGAATTTCTTAATACAGAGAATGATTCAATCAGGAGATTTTTCTTGTTTATTGCCATATTTATTGATTATCAGCAGATGACTAAAATATATTCAGGCCATCATTAAGTGTCTAATTTTAAAGTATGTATATTTACAAAATCCCGAAAATTCAGTAATTTAAATGAGCTGTTTCTTAACTTTGTCCCATTATAACTACTAATTTCAGGAACTCGGTCAAAGTTAGCCAAATACTCCCAATTATGCAAGAACTTTTTGACAAAGTATGTTTCGGTTCCTACTCATTGTACTTCGTCACAGTCAGGAAATTGA
>CAMWUY010000092.1 GCA_947177615.1 uncultured Porphyromonadaceae bacterium | reverse complement strand
TACCTATATCGACGGTATCGCTGCTCAAAATGGAGTCACATCGGGATATATGGCTGAGATAGTACGGCAGGCCGGACAGATCGGAGACCAGCGATTTATCGAAGCCATGACTATGTTCAAAAATCAGTTGATCACCGTGGGTGCGTCAGGGGCGATATTCGGTCTGTTGTTAGGATTTGCCATGGTCTTCCCCAATATGCCGATGTATCTCTTCTTCATCCCTGTTCCTATCAAGGCCAAATGGATGGTCATAGGTTACGGCGTCCTTGAATTCTTCCTCGGTGTGAGCAACTATTCCGGTGATACCGTGGCACACTTCACACATCTCGGCGGAATGCTCTTCGGATTAATCATTCTATTATATTGGCGTAAAAAAGGGACACTGGGTGGCAACAACTTCTATTATTAAATTCATCCGACCCTCCCGTGCCATCGGTTCACTTATCGGTGTCAATGTCATCATCTCAGTGATGATATGGATAGCCGATGCTTTGGGGATCGGCAGCGATGTGCCGGGACATTCGATGGCGGATATGCTTACCTTGCCCCCCTCATGGAGTGGCTTGGGACAACATCCCTGGACATTGGTCACATATATGTTTACTCAGGTCAGCGTGCTCCATCTTATCTTCAATATGCTGTGGCTATATTGTTTCGGAGTATATCTTGAACGAATATTATCGACAATCCGGATATGGGGTATATATATGGCCGGGGGAGTATGCGGTGGATTGCTATACATCCTGACTCGCACTGAAGTCTATACCTCCACACCTCACCTTGTCGGAGCATCTGCATCTGTCATCGCTGTAATAACGGTAGCGGCATGCAGACTTTCGACGCTCAGGGTACGATTGATATTGTTGGGTGAGGTCAGACTCTTATGGGTGGCAATCGGAGCTCTCATTATATGTTTTGCCGAGGGTGGTTTCCGTAATCCCTCAATCCCTGCACATGCCGGAGGACTTATCGCAGGAGTGATATATGGTCTGAGTGACCGGGCATGGAGTGAAAGATGGCGTCACCTCATGCACAGGGTGCGGTTGAGGCTATACTCCTCACGCCGTCGGGAGATGTTTACCGGCAATCCTGCAGACCGGTCTATCTCGGCCAGCCGGGGGCGTGCCGAAAACAGGGCACGTCTTGATCAATTGCTCGACAAGATCAGAGTGTCAGGTTATGCTTCTTTATCGCGTGAGGAGAAGGATGAACTCAATCTGCTGTCGCGCAACCTGTGAAAATTCCTCCCTCTCCGTACTATATGAAGACTTACATGTCCCATTATGTAATAATCCATAATAAACTATCTGAATATGATAATAGTCAGCCCGCTTATTAAACTCTTTTTCAAGATAGCGACACTTGTAATATATCTTCTCACTGCTTTTTGTGCGTTCGGCGGCTACATCCCGCCCGAACTGTTTTCACTTCCCTCAGTCATGGTTCTGGCATTGCCATATATGGTGATATTATCGGTCGTGCTTATTATTATATGGTGTCTCAACAGGTCATTTGTCGTAAGCGGGATTGGCGTGCTGATGCTCATCATCTGCTGGTCGCCGATCAGTATGAATTTCCCCTTTCACTCGTCACATGAACCTCAACAGGACTCAGTGAGATTTAAGCTGCTGACATGGAATGTCGCGCATGGAGTTGACTTTACCAAGCCCGAATCCACCGATAACCGTACCTTCCGTACCATCTTGCAATTGGATGCAGACATTGTCTGTCTGCAGGAGTGTATAGATTTCTCGATCAAGGGGATCCCTAATATGTCGCAAGAACTGTATGACTCCATCTGTGTCAAATACCCTTATCGTGAGCGATATAATGCGCACGATGTTCAGATATTCTCCAAATACCCCTTCACACGCCTCCCGCAGGCAGAGGACCATTATTATCCAAATGCGCGATTCGCACGATTTAACATTGACGGACATCCATTTATGTTGTGTAATGTCCATCTTACGTCGTATGCGATAGATCCGAAGGATCAGAAGGTCATCAGCGGAATACGCAGTCCGCAAGGTCTTGAACACAGTCTTAAAAATTTTAAAAACACACTCTATCAGAAACTGACCAAATCATTCCCCCTGCGTTCAGGTGTTACAAAAAACCTGTTGTGGAATATTCGTGAATATAAAAGTCCGGTAATTGTGTGTGGTGACTTCAATGATGTTCCTGCATCATGGACCTATCGTCTCTTTATAAAGGATGGTTTCAAGGATGCGTACGCCGATACCAATCCCTTCTGTACGGCGACCTTCTACAATAACTTCCTGTTCTTCCATATCGACCAGATCATGTATAAAGGTTTGATCAGGCCGCTATGGGTTGATCGAATTGATGTCCGTTCCTCCGATCATTACGGTCTGATAGCGGAATTTGAATTTGAATAACGTGCTTTTATTACTATTCCTTTTTGTAAATTTTTGAGCATTATCCGAATTTTTGATTATATTTGCATTGTTGGAGCGGTCCACACGGGTGCCATAATGGTACAGATATTCATGTGGAGATGCACCGATCTATTGTGATGAAGAAGGAAAAACCATATATCATAACATTCCCCAAAATATTCGATCCTCGCGGCAGCCTGAGCTTTGTCGAGGGTGACAGGCATATACCTTTCCCGATATCCCGTGTATATTGGATATATGACGTTCCGGCAGGAGAGGCCCGTGGCAGTCATAGCCATATTGACAATCGATCTGTCATTGTCGCCACCAGCGGTAGTTTCACTATCCACCTCTCCGATGGCAAACGTACGGAGTCATTCACGCTCAACCGGCCGTTCCAGGGATTATATGTCCCCACCGGTTATTGGAGGACATTGGATAATTTCTCTTCCGGGAGTGTATGTATGGTTCTGGCATCACATCCGTATAGTGAGGATGACTATATTCGTGATTATGACGAGTTTCTGAAATCGTGTGTTGGTGAAAACAATGACTAAACGATATCCCTTTCTCGACCTTGCGTCGGTCAATGAGCCCTATATGGATGAAATGTGCATGGCAGCGCAGCGTGTCATACGGTCCGGGAGATATATAGGCGGCGATGAGGTCAATGATTTCCAAAGCGAATTGGGGCGGTATCTAAACGTCCCTCACGTAGTGGGTGTCAGCAATGGATTGGATGCGTTACGTCTTATATTGAGAGCGTTGATAGAACTGGGACGACTTACCCCGGGGGATAAGGTCGTAGTTCCGGCCAACACATACATAGCATCTGTGCTGGCCATCACTGATGCGGGCTTGACACCGGTGCTTGTTGATCCTGATCCGGCAACCCTCAATATCACGGCGCAAGCGATCTCTACCGCTATCAATACTCATTCCGGCATAAAAGCGGTAATGCCTGTACACTTATATGGACGGGTAGCCTGGGATGAAGATATACGCAAGGTGGTTTCCGACAACAATCTGTTAGTCATAGAGGATAGTGCTCAGGCTATAGGTGCGCGCAGTCATACTGATGGATTATACGTCGGTCATAACCATGCCGGAGCACTCGGTCATGCAGCTGCTTTCAGCTTTTATCCTACAAAGAATACCGGTGCCTTAGGCGATGCCGGGGCTGTCACTACTCACGACAAGGCGCTCGCTGACACAGTCCGAGCCTTGGCCAATTATGGAGCTGATCGGAGATATCATAATATATATCAAGGGTACAATTGCCGGCTCGATCCAATACAGGCGGCAATGTTGCGTGTCAAGTTGCCGCACAATGATGATGAGAACAGAGCACGTATGCAGAGTGCACGGCTTTATGATCGGCTTATCACGCATCCTGATGTCATCAAACCACTCCTCCCCGAATTTGAGGATGAATGCATCTGGCATCAATATGTAATAAGAGTCAGGAACGGTAAACGTGATATGATGCGCCAACAACTGAAATTAGCCGGTGTCGATACCGATATACATTATGAAGTACCTCCGCATCTGCAGCCTTGTTATGCAGGATTGTCTCACGTGCCACTCCCTGTGACAGAGATGACGGCATCTCAATTATTAAGCCTGCCGATAGCCCGCGGGACCGACCTTGAAGATGTCGCTGCAATTGCTGAGATCATCAATAACGTAAATCTTACAGAATAATCGGAGTGATCTTACTCTCGACCCCAATACAGTATAATAATCTAATCTAATAATATCCATAATGAAGAAACACCCATTTTTCAAACTCGCGGCCATCGCTACGGTATGTGCTGCCTTAACACCTTCGCTTATGGCAAGAGAAAACCCTCTTTTGAAGCCCTATCCGACTCAGTATGAGATACCGACTTACGCTGAGATAGAGCTTGAGGATTTTATTCCGGCTATCAAGGCCGGTATCGAGGAACAGGATCGCAATATGATGAATATCATACGCAATCGTGCAGTTCCGGATTTTGACAACACAATTCTGCCTCTCGAAAACCTTTCTCCGATTCTGGAGCGTGCCGCCTCTGTCTTCTATCACTATCAGAGTGCGCTGGCCACTCCCGAGTTTGCCAAGATTGCAGATGAGGCAATACCTTTGCTCAATGATGCGGCCAATCGTGTTAATCTCAACGAACCCCTGTTCAATCGTATCAAGGATCTCTATGATAACCGTGACAATCGCGGGATGGACGCTATACAGAAACGTCTTGTAGAGAAGTATTATCGTTCATTTGCCGAGCGTGGCGCCGCTCTTCCCGAGGATAAGAAGGCCGAGCTGATACGTATCAATGATGAGATTTCTAAACTCTTCATACAGTTTAACAAGAATCTGCTCAACGCCACAAATGCCTTCTATGTTTTAGTCGAAGATGAAGCTGAGCTGTCAGGCCTTTCAGCCTCAACTATTGCAACAGCCGCTGAGGAAGCCAAATCTCGCGGTCATGAAGGCAAGTGGGCGTTTACACTGCATGCTCCGAGTCGCCTGCCGGTGCTCAGCTCCGCTGACAATCGCGAGCTGCGTCGCAAGATTTACGAAGGTTATACATCCCTGGCATCTGCCGGAGACTTCAACAATATTCCGGTCATAGAGCAGATTATCAGACTGCGTGCTGAGAAGGCCAAGGTCATGGGCTTCGATAATTTTGCGCAGATGATGACTTCTCGTGTTATGGCTAAGACTCCCGAAGCTGCCGAAGATCTCCTGATGCAGGTATTTAAGCCTGCCGTACAACGTGCCGGTGAAGAGGTCGCCGATATGCAGGCTTATGTAGACGCCAATGGCGGAGACTTTAAGATCGCTCCCTGGGATTATTACTATTATGCTGAGAAGGTTAAACAACAGAAGTATGATTTTGACGAGTCTCAGGTACGTCCGTATTTCTCTCTGGAGAATGTCCTGCAGGGTCTCTTCAGCGCAGCTGAGAAACTCTATGGCATAAAGATGGTAGAGATGCCCGATGCTCCCAAATATATGGATCAGGTCACAGTCTACGACGTGGTTGATAGCAAGACCGGGGAACACATTTCTGTCTTCATGACTGATTTCTTCCCCCGTGCCTCCAAGCTCCAGGGTGCATGGATGGAGCAGTTGCAGAGTGCCGGACTCTATGAGAATGGTGAGATGAAACGTCCTATCGTCTACAATGTCGGCAACTTTACACCCCCCACAGCCGACACTCCGTCACTCCTCAGTATCGATGAGGTGGAGACCACATTCCATGAATTCGGACACGCGCTGCAGGGTATGCTCACGCGCGCACCATACAAGTCGCTGGCCGGCACTAACGTAGACCGCGACTATGTCGAAATGTGCTCTCAGATCAACGAACATTGGGCGTTTGCTCCCGAACTGTTGCGTGAATATGCTCGTCACTATCAGACCGGAGAGATTATACCGGATTCTCTCATCAACAAGCTCACTGCCTCTTCAAAATTCAATCAGGGCTTTGCCACTACCGAATTGGCCGGCGCCGCTCTGCTTGATCTCGCATGGGGTAAGCACAATGGTGAGAATGTAGACGTAGTAGCATTTGAGAAGGAGATCGCTGACAAGATCGGTATGCCGGCTGAGATCACATTCCGTTATCGTTCACCCTACTTCAAGCATATCTTCGGTGACGATGGTTATGCGTCAGGATATTATACCTATCTTTGGAGTCAGGTGCTTGAGGCGGATGCCTGGGAGAAATTCCTCGAGAATGGCATCTTTGATCCGGAGACAGCGGCATCATTCAAAAAGAATATCATGGAGAGCGGAGATACCGAGGATGCGATGATACTCTTTGAGCGTTTTGCGGGTCACAAGCCTGATGCTCATGCCCTGCTCCGTCTGCGTGGATTTGAGTAATTCAGATTTTACAGATAAATATCTATGACAGATATCCAACTGATGAGACGCGCCCTACAGCTTGCGAAATGCGGTGAGGGGCGCGTCTCTCCCAATCCTATGGTCGGTGCCGTCATTGCAGCGCGCGGGCGTATTATCGGTGAGGGTTATCACCGTCACTGGGGTGGCCCGCACGCGGAGGTCAATGCCGTCAATTCAGTCAGAGATGACGACAGACCGTTGTTGAGCGAAGCTACAATGTACGTCACTTTAGAACCATGTTCGCATTACGGCAAGACGCCACCCTGCTCCGAGCTGATAATACGCGAGGGTATACCACGCGTATTTGTCTCCACTCTCGATCCCTTTGATAAGGTGAGCGGCAGGGGAGTGGCGATGTTGCGTAAGGCCGGAGTAGAGGTCTCGGTAGGTCTGCTCGGTGAGGAGTCTCGTGCACTCAACCGTAGATTTATCACCGCTCACACGTTGCGCAGGCCATATATCACACTCAAGTGGGCGCAGAGTGCCGACGGATTTATGGCCAACCTGCCCGGCCGGGACAGGCTTATTATCTCAACCCCGCTCACTACCGTAATGATGCACGCTGAGAGAGCCCGATATGATGCTATCTTTGTGGGAGCCAACACAGTGCGCGAGGATAACCCGATGCTCAATTGCCGTTTGGCTCCGGGACGGTTGCCTGTGGCGAGTACGTTCCGGTCAGCCACCCGTTATGAGAAGGCTCACATCTTTGACGGCCGTAGAATAATGTTGAGAAATGACGGTGAGCCATTGAGCGACTTTTTGCATCGTATCTATGACGAGGAGAAGATAACATCGCTAATGGTAGAAGGAGGAGCGGCGACACTGCAGGAATATATTGATGAGGGATTATATGACGAGGCACGCATCGAAGTCTCTCCAATACAAGTCAGAGAGGGGGTAAAATCACCCGATATCAACCTTTCAGGATTGCGAGAGATATCAAATTTTAATTGTAAAGGCAATAAGATAAGGATTTTTCAGCAATAAATGTTATCTTTGCAAATTGAATAATAGGCAGACATCCGTCGCAGGCACATTATTGATGGTGTCTTTAACTTCGGAACACTGACCTGAATTCATAATTCTTATGAAGCATATACCCCTGCATAAAATCTTTGTCGCATTGACGACATTGTTGATGGTCAATATCTTAATGACCGGTTGTAATGCTAAGTCGGAGGATGAGGAACCGGAAAATCAACCGAGCGTTTCCGTTGCCGTGCGCTCGTTCAAACTCAATCCCAACGCACGCGTACTTGCCAACCTCGACTCTGTATTCTTCTCGATTGATCTCGATCGTGGCATAATCTTCAATGCCGACTCACTTCCCAAGGGTACTGATATTGAGAAACTGGTGCCGGTCATCACATTCCCCTCAACTGTAGAGACCGCCGAGATCATCATGGAGGGGGGTAACCGTATGGAGGGTATTGTGAACTACAAGACCAACCCCTCCGACACAATTGATTTCTCCGGACGTGTTACATTACGTCTGACCGCCAATAAGGGCTCGCTGTCTCGCGACTATCAGATACGTGTCAATGTGCATAAGGCAGTAGCCGACTCTATAATGTGGGATAAGATGGCATCGTCCGCGCTCCCTTCCAGACTTGCGGACCCGAGGGCACAGAAGACTGTCGCCATGGGAGAGACGATATATACTCTCATCGAGGAGCACGATGCTACATATACGCTCTCCAAAACCCGAGATGTGGCGTCTGCCAATTGGACAAAGAAAGTCGTTTCGTTGCCGGAGCAGGTGTCGGTCACATCATTTACTGCAACAGAGAGCGCACTGTTTATATTAGGTCGATCCGGTGCCCTGCTCACATCCGCAGATGGTGAAACGTGGTCATCCACCGGCGTTTCCTGGGTACATATTATCGGTGGATATGGCAAGAGTCTGTTAGGTATATCTCAGGCAACCGGGGGTGTTTATATGCACGATATGTATCCCGCAGG
Organism: uncultured Porphyromonadaceae bacterium; assembly: GCA_947177615.1. Lineage (GTDB taxonomy): Bacteria > Bacteroidota > Bacteroidia > Bacteroidales > Muribaculaceae > Lepagella. Next base: position 166 of record CAMWUY010000092.1, on the reverse strand, counting down.
TTCTGATTTCGTAAGCAAGCCTATAGCTCAGGATTTCCCCACCGCCGCGACGTCCAACCTTATGACATTTACATCTAAGTGGTCGTCCGAGCCCTACGCCTGGTTTACAGGGGGTGTGCGTGATGGCAAGACTCTCTCGGCCACCTGGTCATACGATGGAGCTACC
>CAMWUY010000091.1 GCA_947177615.1 uncultured Porphyromonadaceae bacterium | reverse complement strand
CAAGCCAAAACGCAGATATGAGGATCGTGAGAGTGTGCATAAGAGTGAACGCAAGGAATTCAAGCGCGAATTCAGACACGATGAGCGCAAGGAGCATCGCCACGACAAGAGACGCGACGACCGCAGGGAGTTTAAACGTGATGACCGCAGAGAGTTTAAGCGCGATGACCGCAGGGAGTTCAAACGTGATGACCGCAGGGAGTTCAAACGCGAGCGGAATAATCGAAAATCGGAATTTGACTATAAGCCGAGCGGACACGGTCCGAAACTCGGTGCAGACCGTACCACTTACAGCAGCTCTGAGAGCCGCAGCTCGATGCGCCCGCGTAAGAGACGGGAAGTCTAAACTGATATTGAATGCAGCACGAACTGAATATACTCATATTAGGTAATAACGGACGCGAATCAGCACTTGCCGAAGCTATTCTGCGGAGCACGAGATGCCGTCATCTATATGCCGACTACCATGCTCTTGATAATCGTCTGACCCATATTGAACTTGATCCGATGGACTTTGCCACGGTGGCTGATTTCTGCCGTCGCAATGATATCGATATGGTCGTAGTCGGCCCCCCGGAACCTATCACGGCAGGCATACGAGACTTTCTGTCCGGGACTCCGGAACTCTCTCAGCTAAAGATTATAGCACCGACAGCCTCAGTTGCCCGACTCGAGGGGAGCAAGGAGTTTGCCAAGGAGTTTATGTCCGAAAACGGCATTCCCTCACCCCGATTTATGCCGGTCGATGAGGATACACTCGACGAGGGGTTATCCTATCTTGAGTCGATGACACCACCGTACGTCATAAAGGCCGACGGACTGTATGACGGCAGGGGAGTGGTGATATGTGACGAGCTCGCCGAGGCCAAAGATATCCTCGAGGATATGGTGCTCGACGGGAGTCTTGGTGAGGCCGGGCGCAAGGTGCTTATCGAGGAGTATATCGACGGACCGGAATGCTCGGTCATAATAGCATTGGATGGCTCGGATTATGTCCTGCTGCCTATAGCGCGCGACTATAAACGCCTGAATGATGGCGACACGGGTCCCAACACACCGGGTATGGGTGCATATTCACCCGTTGCACTTGCTGACGAGGAATTTATCGCCAAGGTGGAGAAACATATCATCCTGCCGACAATTCGCGCTTTAAAAGAGAGTGAGACCGATTACCAAGGTTTCCTCTACTTCGGACTCATAGCTGTCGAGGGTGAGCCTGTGATGCTCGAATACAATGTCCGTCTCGGTGATCCGGAGGCCCAGGCGATACTGCCGCGCATCACTTCGGATATCGTGGATATGCTCGAAAGTATTGCAGACAGATCACTCGCAGACTACAGAATAGAGATATCCGATCAGAGCGCAGTCGCCGTTATACTGACTGACCCCGAGACACCGACCGAACGTACGACAGTGACAGCCATAGCAGACACCCTGGCCGAAGCTCGCGCACAGGTATATGCCGTCATAGAGAGTATATGCAAGCGCAACGAGCTCAGCGATGCGCCTCAACAGATATATTTCCGCACCGATATCGGCGGATAGAGACAATAAGCGGATCAGATGAACAAGCGGACTATAACGCCATACGGAGTGATGGGGTGCATATTGATAGCAATATGCACCGCTGTCATTGCCGGTATAATGGGCTTTGAGCCGCTCAATAAGCCGGACAAGGGTATATGTCTCCCCTCTCCCGACCTGTGGAGTCTGCCGCCGATAGTGTCGTGGAGCATCAATTCAGGACTTATATTCCTGTCGGCTATAGCGTTGAGTCTCATCAACAAGAAATTCTCCTTTGTCCGTGGTACGGATCACTATCTGACTCCATTCTTTATTGTACTGATATGCAGTAATCCGGTGATTACATCGCGGATGACCTCGGCTATGCTTCTGCTGCCGGTGACGCTCATATCGATGGTGTATCTCTTCAACTCCTACAAGTCGGAGAATGCTACACACATGATATTCAGTATAGCGACATTCCTGTCGATAGGCACGATGGTGCAATATGCTTTCATCGCACTGATCATAGCCGTCTTCCTGAGCGCATGGGCTATGAAATGCCTGCGGTTTAAGGAGATCTGCGCTTTTATCCTGGGACTGTTCGCACCTTATTGGATCGCATTAGGCACCGGTATCATCGACATCGGTGATTTTCATCTCCCCAACCTGTCGCTCATATACGTCAGTCACTCTGATATGGGGGTCACACTGGTCACGGTGGCCGGTTGCGCATTGCTGCTCATCATCGGCATAATGTTATGGATGTCAAACTTTGTCAAACTATATGCCGGCAATTCGCGCATACGTTCAGAAAATGATGTCATCACCATCTTCGGCCTGATAGCCGCAGTATGTATGGCTGCCGACTATACCAATATGTTCGCATATATGGGCGTCTTCTATCTGTGGGTAGCCGTACAGATCGCCAACCTCTTCGCGTTGCATCAGTTTCCGCACGCCCGCTGGATTTATACAATCGTGCTCACTATACCGATAGCACTGACCATTCTGACGATTGCATTATGAAGAAATTAATTATAGATGAGGGTATCCCCTTCCTGCGCGGACGTATAGAGCACCTCTTCGACTGCCATTATGTCGCCGGCGACGATATCACACCGTCGGTCGTTGCCGATGCTGACGGTCTGCTGGTGCGTACCCGTACGCGCTGTGGAGAGCCGCTGTTAGGAAATTCCAATGTCAAGCTGGTCGCAACCGGCACTATCGGTATAGACCACTTTGATACGGAATGGCTCGAAAGCCGTGGTATCGACTGGTACAATGCACCGGGATGTAACGCTCCCGGAGTCGCTCAGTATGTATGGTCAGCGCTGTTGCGTGCCGGTTTTCAACCTAAGCGTACGGGGCATAACCGACTGGGAGTGGTAGGATATGGACACGTCGGATCGATAGTAGCCGAATGGGGGAGACGTCTCGGAGCCGAGGTTCTGGTCTGTGATCCGCCCCGCCGGGAAGCCGGTCGTGATGACCTCGACTATATATCACTCAGTGAGATGGCCCGAGAGGTGGACGCTGTAACATTCCACACACCGCTCACCAAGAGGGGCCCTCATGCGACATATCACCTCTGTTCTGAGGATATCCTTGCCCGACTCAAGCCGGATACAATACTGATCAATGCCGCGCGCGGGGGAGTGGTCGATGAGGCGGCGCTCCGACGTGTGACACAGGATAAGCATCTGCGTGTCATACTCGATACGTGGGAAGGTGAACCCGCTGTCAGCACAGAGACTCTCGATCTCACACTGATAGCGACACCGCACATAGCCGGATATTCGCGACAGGGCAAGCAACGCGCCACGTTGGCCATCATCAATGCACTGCAACGTCACTTCGATGTTGAGATCTCAACGGACGGACTTGCCTCTCCATACTCTCCGCCACATCTCTTCTCGGAGCAACTGATACTCGAAAGCTTTGATCCGATGCCGGTTGACGCTGCCTTGAGAGGAGAACCGGCAGAATTTGAGACTCAGCGTGATTCATACATTTTCAGGGAGGAATTGTTATGAAGAGATGTTATGTGGTGTTCAGAGGCAGAATCCCCGGTGTGTATGATAATATCGAGGATGTGATGGATCAGATAGACGGATATCCCAACGCTATGGTAAGGGGCTATGACAATACGCAACAGGCTGCCGTCGAGTTTCGCGGCGGCGATCGTGACGAGGCGCGCGAATTGGGCTCGCTGTTGGCCCGGTCCGGTGGTGTCCGCCTCCCGGCGAATGGTCAACCGGACTATATGACTATACCGGAGATCGACCTCAACGGGTGGGCCGTAGATGCCTCCTGTATCGGTAATCCGGGGATTATGGAATACCGAGGTGTCGAATTGATGACCGGTAGAGAGATCTTCCGCGTCGGACCATTCAAAAAGGGAACCAATAACATCGGTGAGTTCCTGGCTATCGTTCACGCACTCGCACTGATGGAACAGAAGGGTGAGAACCATACGATCTATTCCGACTCGATAACAGGTATAAGCTGGGTACGGAAGAAGGCTGTAAAGACTCAACTTAAAGAGACAGAGGAGACCAAACCGCTCTTTGACATGATGCGTCGGGCGCTTGCTTGGCTAAACGGACACACCTTCAGGGCTAAGATAATGAAATGGCAGACCGAACTTTGGGGAGAGGTGCCTGCCGACTTCGGACGTAAGAACTGACGGACGGACACTGTATACAGTATCCGACAGAGGGAGAGAAAGATATAGACACCTGATGACATATCAGATAATATAATGACTATGAGACTGAAACATATACTCTTATCGGCAGCCGTATCAGCCACACTTTGTGCTCACGGACTGCGTCTGGAGCCGATCAAATACGGCAATATGGAGAACTGGGTGACTCGTGATGTCAATGAGTCAAAAGTGATAGGTGGCAAGACCAAAACTATCTATGAGATAGGACCGACAGGCAAAGCACCGGCCAATACGGCTTACACCAACAGAGGTGGATCACCCTGGGCCACCTCCAATGTATACGCCAAGGTCAAAGGTATCGTCAAGGGATCATGTGCCGTTACACCCGCCACAGTCGGTGGTTCCAAGATGGCAAAAGTGACCGCCAAGATGGAGGAGGTCAAAGTCCTCGGCATCATCAATATGGATGTGATGGTCGCCGGCACTATATTCCTCGGTCAGATACATGAGCCGATCACATCAACCTCAGCTCCATTCGCCAAGATGGAGATGGGTATGCCATACACCAAGCGTCCGACTGCATTGGTCTTTGACTATAAGGTGGATATGCCCAACGTCAATACACGTACCAAGGCAACAGGCTTCAGCAAGAAAATCCTGCAAGGTCGTGATCAGGCCGAGGTATACGTGCTGTTGCAGAAACGCTGGGAGGATGAGAAGGGTAATATTTACGCTCACCGTGTCGGCACCGGGCGTGAACGATATAATAAGTCTATCCCTCTGACCAAGCAGCATCAGCTCAAGATTGAGTATGGTGATATCACCGGCAAACCGGGTTATAAACCGTACATGGGGCTACTGTCAGGCAACAAGGCCTATTATGCTAAGAACTCCAAGGGTAAGATGGTTCCTGTAAACGAAGTGGGATGGGCTCCGGCAGACGAGACTCCGACACACGTGCTGGTGATGTGCTCCAGCTCATGTGGCGAGCCCTTTGTCGGCACCGAGGGTGTCACCCTGTACGTTGACAACGTCTGCTTCGGCTTCTGACAAGTCCGACCGAAAACGGTCATTACAATTACTACGAATATACCGATCACTACGATCACAAGAAGATGAAAATAGCAATCATAGGATATGGCAAGATGGGCCATATTATCGAAAAAACAGCACGTGAACGCGGGCATCACATTGTCGCCATCATAGACCAAGACAATACAGCGGACTTCGCCTCACACGAATTTAAGAGTGCCGATGTCGCGATAGAATTCAGCCGGCCTGATGCTGCCGTTGAAAATATTCTGGCATCATTCGCAGCCGGAGTCCCTGTCGTATCAGGCACTACCGGATGGAAGGAGTACCTCCCGGAGATGAAATCCATCTGCGATAAGGGTGAGGGGACATTGCTCTGGTCATCCAACTTCTCCATAGGTGTAAATATCTTTATGGCCGTCAACCGCTATCTGAGCTCGATCATCAGCCGCTATCCGCAGTATCGTCCGGCTCTCGAAGAGACACACCATATCCACAAACTCGATCACCCGTCGGGGACAGCCATAACACTCGCCGAGGAGCTGATCGCCAACGATGACAATATCAAATCATGGGAGGAGATAGAGCTCACGGACGCTCCGTCAGATGTATTGCCCGTACACGCCATCAGACGCGATGAGGTGCCGGGCATACATACTGTCTGCTGGGACTCTCCGGTTGATACTATCACTATCTCTCACTCGGCAAAATCGCGCGAGGGATTTGCATTAGGAGCCGTGATGGCCGCCGAATGGCTGGTCGGCAAACAGGGATATTACACGATGTCTGACTTCTTACAATTGTAATCGATCATGGAAGATAATCAAAACATGGGTGATCTGACCCAGCAACAGCAGGAACTGACCTTCTTGCAGGATTTCCGCAGACGTCTCCGTCAGACCCGTACCACTCGCTGGATACGCTTTGCCATCATTTCGTTGCTGTTCTGCGGATTTGTTGTCTGGCTCGGCAATCCGTGGGTAGCTATAGCATGGCTTCTGCTACTCGATATATATATCACCGGCTATATCCCCTGGACCTGGTGGAAGAAACGCCCCGGACCGATACGTTCGGTAATGGCCTGGGTGGATGCCATCATTTATGCTCTGGTCATCGTATACTTTGTTTTCGCATTCATAGGACAAAATTATACCATCCCCTCATCGAGTCTTGAGAAGTCACTACTGGTGGGTGACTATCTGTGGGTCAGCAAGGTCGTGTACGGCCCCCGAGTGCCACAGACACCGCTTCACTTCCCGTTGGCTCAACATACTCTCCCTATCCTCAATACCAAGAGCTATCTCGAGAAACCACAACTCGCGTACCACCGCCTGCCGGGTCTACGCTCGATAGAGCGTGGCGATATCGTGGTCTTTAACTTCCCGGAAGGGGATACCGTTGTGTCCAGATATCCGAGTGAAGACTACTATATCATCTGCGAGACCCTCCGCAACAAGGGTGTCGCTGATCCACAGTCCTTCATACGCAATCATCCGGAGGAATTCGGTGAGATAATAGTTCGTCCCGTAGACCGTCGCGAGAATTACGTCAAGCGTGCTATCGGTCTCCCCGGTGACTGGCTTGAGATACGAAATGACTCCATCTATATCGACGGCACACTGATGGAGGATCCTGAGCACGTGCAGTATAACTACATCATCCCGGTCAGCGGCCCCATATCGCGTGAGACATGGCAGTCGCTCAATGTCCGGCTTGAAGATAGCGGCACAGCGCCTGTTGATACCGATTTTACAGGCTTCAAGTTCTATAACGTACCTCTGACGGCCGAGACCAAGAAACTCGTTGAGAAACTTCCACAGGTCATCGGTCCGCTGCAACGCGAACGTGATAGCGGACTCTACGACTTGGGCCATATCTTCCCGCATGGTGATCCATACGGGTGGCAACGCACCAATATGTCCACCTTCTGGATACCCAAGCGCGGGGTTACGCTCCATGTCACCACCAACAATCTACCGCTATACCGCCGTTGTATCGAGGTCTATGAGGGGAACAAACTGCGTGTCGAGGATGGCAAGATATACATCAATGACGTTCAGACCGACTATTACACCTTCAAATATGATTACTATTGGATGATGGGTGATAATCGCGACCGTTCGCTCGACTCGCGTTACTGGGGCTTCGTTCCGGAAGACCATATCGTAGGCAGCCCAATGTTTATCCTCGTCTCTATCGATGCTGAGCGCTCACTGACGGAGTCGGGCAAGATACGTTGGGAGCGTGTGCTTAAAGACCCTAACCCCGACAAGACGGCCGGCGACAGGCAGGGATGGAAGTAAAGTCGGCGACAGTACCGTATATGGCGACGGTATCGTGGTATCGTGCATACCTCGATACCCGTCTCGCCTCGGCTGCGGCATCTGACGACGATGCTGTCCTTGCTGCCAATCGGCTCTGTATCTCTAACGGACGCGAGTTGTCGCGTTCGGTGGTGGCCGGGGCTCACGGGCAGCAGCCGGTGTTGTTGAGTGTGCCTGTAGCCGGTGGTGCCCATACCGTCAAGAGAGGAGGAGAGCAGCGGTGGAGCCTCTCAGATCATGGACGCTGGCAACCGATGCACCTCGGCGCATTGAAGGCAGCATACGGCAATACACCCTTCTACTCACATTGCATCGACCGTATTGCTCCTATCATCTCCCGCCCCCTGAAGGGGGAGCCGGGGGACTTCGCTCGTATGACCCGCGATATACACCATCAGGTCCTGGAAATACTCAACATCGAGTACAATCTACCGGCACTCAGGACGATGATTATGGAGCGGAAAGAATTTGCCGCAACCATACATACTGAATATTCCACGGATGTAATGGAATATTTCAGCCTGTTTGACGTTATATTCCATAAGGGAGAGGCAAGTATCTTCACGCTGTTGCCTCCATAGGTCATCCCTCACTCACATATTCACTTCATCTACAGCTATATAATCAAATATTTATATATACTCTCACAATCCGAGTCATGCGATTTCCGGCACGCGTCATATTACCTCTCCTGTTGCTGATAACGGTCCTTCCGGTGTCGGCCGGACGTGCAGGGCAGAATGCGCAAGAGTCTGATCAAGTGAAATATGCCGTCAAGGTCTACGAAGGGTTCCAACGCATTGTAGATGAATATGGTGACACCTGTCGTCTGACCTATATACGCGAGGTGGTGGTCTTTCCACCGATGAAATTCAAGAATAAGAAAGAGGAGGACTTCTACTGGAAGACTGTTCGCGATGTCCGCAAGACGCTCCCCTACGCCAAACTTTGCTACTCGACGCTTTGCGAGACTTATGAGTATATTCAGACCATTCCGGAC